>NZ_JBHSOW010000085.1:0-55150 GCF_042656405.1 Paenibacillus solisilvae
GGTCATTTTTTAAGAAAGTGGACTGTCCTTTGGTGTGAATTTACATGCTTTTGGGACAGCCCCTTTTTTGATGTTTCCGGGACATCTGACGTCAGTTGTATGGCTGATGAAATAAAACACGAATTGCGTGGACTAAACCTGATGACTGGGGGCAAACTGAATCACAAATAGTGATGACGGGAGCTCTTCGTATGCCATATCTGTTATCCGCTTTAGTAAGCTTTTTGATTGTTGCCGGTCTTGTTCCAGCCTTGAAAAAATTCGCCTTACATAAAGGATTCGTTGATCTTCCGTCAGCGCGTAAAATACATCATAAGCCGATTCCACTAATGGGCGGAGCAGCTATATATGCAGGAATAGTCGTTACTTTATTTATCTTTCAAGGATTTACTGCTCTGAGCTTAACGATCAGCAGCGGAGGGTTGATCCTGGTTATGATTGGACTTGCAGATGATGCAGCCAAATCCAAAGGAATCGACTTTCCAGTGTGGCCGCGTGTCTTGATCTATTTGGCTGTATCGATCATTCCGCTATGTTTCGGCATACGAATTATGGGGCTGTCGAGTCCGGGCGGGATGGTTATATTTCCTTCCTGGCTCTCGGTTATTGGTTCAATTATATGGGTGTTTGCCTTAATCAATATGATTAATTTTATTGATGGCGTTGATGGACTTGCATCAGGTGTTGCGACGCTGTCCTCCATTACTTTGTTTATTGTGGCAATAGTTAAAAATCAAACGGATACGGCACTTCTGGCGATTATTATTGCTGGTGCCTGTATTGCGTTCCTGCTCTATAATTTCTACCCGGCACGAATATTCATGGGTGATGCAGGGGCTACCTTTTTGGGTTATGTCCTTGCTGTCATTGCCGTTAACGGAGCCTTTAAAAGCGCAACGCTGGCAACGGTGGCGATCCCACTGCTGGCATTGGGTGTGCCAATTCTGGATACCGTTGTGGTCATGCTGCGTAGGGTTATATCAGGTAAAGGATTACATAGAGCGGACAAGCTGCACTCTCACCATATTCTTATGCGTTGGGGGTTAAACCAGATCCAAACTGTAGCTTTTATTTATTTGATCGCTGCGCTTTTCTCATTATTATCCATTGTACTCCTGCTGCTGCGAGGCTGAATTCAAAAACAATGTATGATACAATGTCCTACAAGAAGACTAGACCTGCCATATTCTAGTGGTAAGTCATCATCTTCTGAAATCTAGACAGAGCGCTTACCGCGCCGACAGGATAGGGGACAGCCGATGAGTGAAGCAAAATGGATGGTGCAATTGCAAGCCGTTCTTGATTGCCCGGTCCGTCAACTTCAGCTGCCTTTTCACACGTGGGAGTCCCATAAGGATGAAATCAGACGTTTATCGGCAGAGATGCCAAAACAAACGAATGCGGTTTCAACAGGTGATTATGTGGCAGTGCCGGATGGACCGATATGGTTCGCTCTGCATGGCAATCAAAATGGCGTAGATGTGCTTGAAGTCGATCGTGGATTGCTCAATGAGAAGGAAATGCGGCTTATAGCTTGGACGATCTCGCAAATGCGATCTGCAGGTGTCGAGGGCTATGACGGCTACTCGGAGAGCGAGCGCTATGCCAGAGAGTTGGGCGATTGGATCACTGAACAGCTCGATTCCAATGAACTTCAGCTTTCCTTGCCGGATCAGTTTAAGAGCAAAGGGAAGCTTTTTTCGAGTATGATCCCATTCTTGCTGGTTTGTGAACAAGCAGAATCAACCCGTTCAAGCTATACGGAGCTTGAGAAGCTGCTGCGCACTTTCCTTGCTGAGGAAGTTATCATTATTCCGCTCAAGGATCAGGAATGGCTGGTGCTTGGCCCTCAATCGCTTATTCATGACGCGCAATCTGAAGAGCGAGATGAAGAGAATGTAGAATCGGATGAAGAAAGTCTTGCTTCTATTGCTTCAGGATTACATGAGATGCTTACAAGCGAATGGGTCGGAGAATGTCATTTGGCTGTCGCACAGCCGATGTCTCCTATTAATTCCATCGTTAGCACAACAGCGCTTCTGCGTGAAACCGTACATCTGGGCCGGGCATTTCATGTCGGATCCAACATTCATCTCCCATGGCTACTGCATCTAGAGAGGCTTCTTAATACAATTCCTGAAGTACAGCGCCTCAAATTTGTCGAACAGGCACTAAAAAGAACGGATGTCTTTCTGGAGCCGGAAATCGTAACGACACTTGAAACCTTTTTCGGGCTTGACTGCAACGTAAGTGAAACAGCCAAGAAACTGTATATTCATCGCAATACGCTCTTATACCGTTTGGATAAGCTAAAACAAGAAACGGAATTAGATGTTCGACAATTTCGTGACGCGGTTCTCGTTAAAATTATTTTGCTATTGTACAAAGTGACGAAAAGGAAGTAGTTTTTTTGTAAAGTATGTGCATAGTCATGTAAGCGGTACTGATATAAGATAAGTGTAAGGAAAAGCACAAGAATAATATTCGTTTAGGGGGAAATACAAATGGCAGGTGTACGCTTAGAACATGTTTACAAAAAATATGCGGGAACTGATCTCGCTTCCGTAAAAGATTTCAACCTTGACATTAAAGACAAAGAGTTTTTGGTTCTCGTCGGTCCATCGGGTTGCGGTAAATCCACAACGCTTCGTATGATCGCAGGTCTGGAAGAAATCTCTGAGGGTAAACTGTTCATCGGTGAGCGTCTTGTTAATGACGTTGCTCCGAAAGACCGCGACATTGCGATGGTATTCCAATCGTACGCTTTGTACCCACATATGAACGTATATCAAAATATGGCATTTGGTCTTAAACTTCGTAAATTCAAAAAAGCGGAAATCGACAAACGTGTTCGTGAAGCCGCTAAAATTCTTGATATCGAGCATTTGCTTGATCGTAAACCAAAAGCACTATCCGGTGGTCAACGTCAGCGTGTTGCCCTAGGCCGTGCAATCGTTCGTGAGCCGCAAGTATTCTTAATGGATGAGCCGCTTTCCAACTTGGATGCTAAACTTCGTGGACAAATGCGTGCTGAAATCGCTAAGCTTGCAAAACGTCTTGAAACTACAGTTATCTATGTAACGCATGACCAAATCGAAGCGATGACAATGGGTGACCGTATCGTTGTTATGAAAGACGGTATCATTCAGCAAGCAGCTTCTCCGGAAGAGCTTTATAACCATCCGGTAAACATTTTCGTAGCAGGCTTCATCGGCGCTCCATCCATGAACTTTATTACAGGTACATTGACTGAGTCAGCTGGTTCACTCCGTTTCAAAGCGAACAATATTGATCTTCTTGTTCCAGACGGCAAAGCTAAACTGCTTCGCGACAAAAACCTTGTCGGTAAAGAAATCATTCTTGGTGTTCGTCCGGAAGATCTTCACGAAGAGCCGGTATTCCACGAGGCTTCACCACAAACGATCGTTAACGCACATGTTGAGGTTTCTGAGAATCTTGGACATGAAATGTACTTATACCTGAATGGACTTGGTAAAGATACAGTTATCGCTCGTGTTGATGGACGTGCAGGAATTAAAGAAGGTACTAATGTTAAGCTTGCTTTCGATATGAACAAAGTTCATATCTTCGACAAAGAGAGCGAACTGAACATGTTTGAAGTTTAATTCATAGGCATTGGCCTTTTGTAACAGCCGCCCGTACATTGGGCGGCTGTTTTTGATTTTCAAATATATGTATCGCCAACTCTTTTTGCTCCTTATAAGAGAAGGATCTTATTAGGAAGGAACTTTTTACTCTTCTTAAGGGGAAGGGGTCAGCTGGTCCTTATTGCTCAGATGAGCGTAGACGTTGATTTCATTGCTTTTTTCCTATAGGATGAGTACATTGGAAATAATTAAGATCAACATGGAACTGCATAGATGGTGATGATTTTGAGGAGGCCCTGCAATGGCTAAAAAAGTAAAAGTGTCTGAGCTAGTAGGACAATTTCAGCTTGAGATATTAAGTGGCGAGGATGGTCTGCGCCGGAATATCACACTTGATGATTTATCAAGACCAGGTCTTGAGATGGCCGGTTATTTTCATTATTACCCGAAAGAGCGTGTGCAAATTCTGGGAAAAACCGAGCTCACCTTCATGGAGACACTCAGCAAGGAAGAGCGTATCGACCGAATTGAGCGATTATGTGATGATGAGACACCTTGTTTCATTATTACGCGGGGAATGGAAGCGCCGCAGGAGCTGTTGGATCAATCTAATTTGAAGAAGATTCCTGTACTGCGCAGTAATACGGCAACAACGATTTTTCTTAGCCGGATCACGAATTTCCTTGAACGTAAGCTAGCTCCTTCGGCAACCATACATGGCGTATTGGTTGATGTCTATGGAGTAGGTATGCTTATTACAGGGGGAAGCGGCATTGGTAAGAGCGAGACGGCGCTTGAGCTTGTCAAACGCAGTCATCGCCTTGTGGCTGATGATGCGGTAGAGATTCGTCAAACCTCCGATGGTCAGCTGCATGGAAGCGCGCCTGAGCTTATTCGTCACCTGCTTGAAATTCGCGGGCTAGGTATCATTAATGTTATGACTTTATTCGGTGCAGGCGCTGTTCGCACGATGAAGCGTATTAGCGTCGTCATAAAGCTGGAGAACTGGCAGGCCGACAAGCAATATGATCGTCTTGGCCTAGACGAGGAAACTACCCGTATTATCGATACAGATGTTCCGCTAGTGACGGTACCAGTTCGTCCAGGACGAAATTTGGCTGTTATTATCGAAGTTGCGGCAATGAATTTCAGGCTCAAACGGATGGGATATAATGCAGCGCTCCAGTTCACGAACAAGCTGACCGAAACGATTGCAGATGATTCGGATGATTTCGATTGATGGACACGGAATCATTGAATTTTTAAACAGGTGATTCTTCGAAAATCGGTTGATTACGAATGATAAAGGAGCCGTTGACGCATGTATGGATTACGTTTAGAGTCAATCGCATTCTCGCTGGGCCCGATTGATGTTCATTGGTATGGAATCATCTTAGGTACAGCGGCGCTGGTTGGTTTGCTGCTGGCTGTACAGGAAGGCAAGCGATTCGGACTGTCGCCGGACTTTTTTATGGACATGCTTTTGCTTGGTGTTCCATCGGCTATAATCGGAGCTCGCATTTATTTTGTCGCTTTTAAATGGGATGAATATAAGAATAATTTGTCCGATATTTTCAAGATATGGAATGGCGGTATTGCCATATTCGGGGCGTTGATTGGCGCGTTTATATGCGGGTATTTTTATTTTAGGCATAAAGGATACAGTTTCTGGCGGATCGCTGATATTTGTGCGCCCGGTCTTATCATAGGTCAATTAATCGGACGCTGGGGCAACTTTGTCAATCAAGAGGCTTATGGGGGACCGGTCGAGGAAGACTTCCTGAGAAATACGCTCCACCTCCCGGGCTGGATTGTGAATCAGATGAATGTAGAGGGTGTCTTTCACCATCCGACATTTCTCTACGAGTCGCTTTGGAATGTGGTTGGTCTGATTCTGCTGCTCGTCCTTCGCCGTCGTTCATTCGTACGTGCAGGTGAAGTGCTGATGGCGTATTTTATCTGGTATTCGATCGGAAGGTTCTTTATCGAGGGTCTCAGAACGGACAGCCTGGCATTTCATGGCGCATCATGGGTAGAATCGTTAATGAACGGGCTGTGGTCGCCAATGACGATATTGTTCGAGCATGGATACTTGAACCCGGCGGAAGGGAATGTCCGGATCTCTCAGCTTATTTCCATTGCGTTAATTATTGTGGCGGTCACACTCATCATCGTTCGCCGTAAGACTGGAGCAGCCAAGGAACATTACTCGGATCCGATTATTAATTATAAGACGGGGCTGCCGGCAGGGGCATCTGAACAAACCATTGAGAAATCGGATGATGTTTCCTCACGCGGTAATGTGAATCAGCCCCGAGATACAACGGATTCGTCCATGAAGGAGTAAGAGAGCAGGATGACAACGAAGATTAGAACGGTGCTTTTTGATTTAGACGGCACGATTATAGATACGAATGAGCTGATCATTCAATCATTTCTGTATGCGCTGAAGGGGCTTGTTCCTGTGGATTTTGGGCGTGAGCATATTATTCCCAGCATGGGGCTACCGCTGTCCGATCAGATGAAGCTGTTCTCGGGAATAGAAGATGTGACCGATCTGGTTGCAGCTTACCGGGAAGTGAATTTACGGCTTCACGATGATTATGTGTCGGCCTTCCCTTATGTGCAGGAAGTTATGGCGAGATTGCATGCGGAAGGCATTCAAATCGGGATCGTAACGACCAAAATGAGGCTGACGACGGAGCGTGGGTTGCGTTATGTAGGTTTATATGAGTACATCGTGCCAAATGCGATTGTCACTATTGAGGATGTCGTCCATCCGAAGCCTCATCCAGAGCCTGTTCAAAAGGCAGTACAGCTTCTGGATGCTGATCCAGCCACAACACTGATGGTCGGAGACAGCGGAGTTGATATTTTATCGGCTGAATCGGCTGGCGTAATTTCAGTTGGTGTTGCATGGTCATTAAAGGGCGAGGCGAAGCTGCGTGAGAGCGGAGCGCGCCATATCATTCACGACATGCGCGATTTATACGCGATTATCGGATTGGAGTAGGAGCCGCTTGAGGAATGTGGAGCGCTATCCGGTTGAAGGGCCGAATGCCCTTTGGCAAATGTACCGCACGGTCAGCCGCATTAAGGCGGTACGCAATTTCATATTCATACAAGTGGCGCGTTATTGTCCTTCCCTGCCGGTGAAGAATTGGATCTATCGGCATGTGCTGGGGATGGAGGTAGGGCGCCACTGCGCGTTTGCACTGATGGTCATGGTCGACGTTTTTTTTCCGGAACGGATAAAGGTTGGAGATAATTCGATAATCGGCTATAACACTACGATTTTGACGCATGAGTATTTGATCAAGGAATACCGGCTGGGTAACGTGCATATTGGCTCCAACGTGATGATTGGTGCAAATACGACTATTCTTCCGGGAGTTTCTATTGGCGATGGAGCCGTCATAGCGGCGGGTTCTGTCGTTCATAAAGATGTTCAGGCCGGCATGTTTGTAGGCGGTAACCCGATCAGGGAAATTAAGCGAACATAATCATTTCGCAGTAAGGTTTAATTTTCAGAAGAAAATCAAGTGTGTCCAAGTATAGGGACGGATGGTTGTCATTGACACCAGAGCCGTCCCTTTCCTGTAGGCCTCGGTGCAGCCTTCAAACCGTATGAATGTGCCATATTGACGGATGAGGAACCGCATGGTATTATTACGTCTAATCCTTTATTTTGGCAGTATGGTAACATGGTAACACGTTAATAAACTAAAGCGCGGGTGAATATATAATGTCGAAACCAAAAGTGTTTGAAAAACCGATCGGCTTGAAAGATTATTTGCCGCATGCGGTTACGAAGCTCCGCCAAATTGAAAATCAAGTGCTTGCTTGCATGGCTTCATGGGGCTATGAGCAAATTATGACTCCAACGATGGAATATTACGATACGGTAGGTGTAGCAAGCGCTACGTCGGATCAGAAGCTGTTTAAGCTGCTGAATAACCGGGGTACCACCCTCGTGCTGCGTTCGGATATGACCGCACCTATCGCACGCGTGGTTTCCTCACTGCTCAAAGAATCGCAGTTCCCGGTGCGGCTTTCGTATCACTCAAATGTATTCCGAGCTATTGAAGAGGAAGCTGGACGTGAGGCTGAGTTCTTCCAAACGGGCGTTGAGCTTGTAGGTGATGCTTCGGCTGAAGCGGATGCTGAGGTTGTGGCCCTGGCCATTGCTTCGCTTAAGGCAGCCGGTGTTGAGCGCTTCAAAATCGCCATCGGCCATGTAGGTTTCTTAAACGGTTTGTTCGGGGAGACGCTGGCGGGGCGTTCAGAGGAACAAGAAGAACTGAAAGGCTGCCTGCTTGGACGTGACTACGTCGGATACCGGGAGAAGCTGCGCACTCTATCGCTGGAGGCGCCTGTCCAACGTGAGCTCGAAGGTATTCTGCGTTTGCGCGGCGGTCAGGAGATCTGTGAGCAGGCGCTTCAGCTGAGCTCGGATGCTACTGCTCAGTCTTCCATAAGGCATCTGTGCGAGATGTGGGATGTACTGGCGGCATACGGGGTATGCGAGCATGTGCTGATCGATTTGACGATGATTGGTGATTTCCAATATTACACCGGTATGACCTTTGAGGGTTACGCAGCAGATTTAGGATTCCCGGTTGCAAGCGGAGGGCGTTATGATAACTTGCTGAAGCAATTTGGACGTCCGGCGCCTGCGACGGGTTTTGCCATCAAGACGACTCGAATCTTGGAACTTATCGGCGATGGTGCGGGTGATAAACCGGAGCAGGAGCGGATCCTGATCGGCTACGACGTAAGCGGACGTGCAGCAGCGCTTACCGAAGCACAGCGGCTGCGTGATTCAGAAGCAGCAGTAATTGTAACGGAAAAGATGGACGCAGCGGCTCAGCTTACAGCTCTTCGCTCCGCGGCCGCAGCTGCAAATGCAGGTGCAGGGGAAAGCGGGAAGGTTCTTTATAAAGGCGTTGCCTTTACGAAGCTGCTGACTTTCTTCACGGATAATGGTGAACAGGATGGTGCGGCAAAATGAGCTTGAATAGTCAATTATATGTACCGGAATCATCCGGTAGTGAGCTGCTAAAGGTAGCGATGCCGAAGGGACGCATTTATAAAGTAGCCTCGAAGCTGTTCCGGGAAGCGGGCGTTCCGATTCCCAGTGACTTTGACGATACCCGTAAGCTGATCATTGAGCTTCCTGAGCTAGGCATGTCATTCATTATGGCGAAGCCCGTTGATGTACCTACTTACGTGGAGTATGGTGTGGCGGATATCGGTATTGTGGGTAAAGACGTGCTCATGGAAGAGAACAAGGACGTTTATGAGCTGCTGGATTTGGGTATCGCGAAATGCCGGATGTCGGTCATTGGCTTGCCGGATTGGAAGCCTGCGATTAACCCGAGAGTAGCGACCAAATACCCGAGCGTAGCCTCGCAGTATTTTCGCGAGCAAGGTCAGCAGGTTGAGGTGATTAAACTCAACGGCTCAATTGAGCTGGCGCCGCTGATCGGACTGGCTGATCGAATCGTTGATATGGTGGAGACCGGTCAAACGCTGAGGGAAAATGGACTTGTTGAGATGGAGACGATCTTCGGCATTACGAGCCGGTTAATCGCTAACCGCGTTAGCTATCGAATGAAAAATGAAGCAATCCAGACCTTGTGCGATAAGCTGCAGAACGCAATTGCGGCAAAGGTTAGCGTATAACCATTTGGTTCAGCGAAAACAGCACTGGATTGATATATAGTGCCGCTCATCAATTGTTGGCGGTGAGGAAAGGTGGCGGGGCAGTATGCGTAAGCTGCGTGCGGAGCAGTTTGGTTTAACACGCGAGGTGGAGTACGGGACACCGGAGCAGAACGAAGCGGTCAAGCAGATCGTTGAGGCGGTCCGGATTGAGGGCGATGAGGCGCTGCTGCGATATACAGAGCAGCATGACCGGGTCAAACTGGATGCCGGCTCACTGCGCGTGACTGATGAGGAGATTCAATCGGCGTACAAGAATGTAGACGATGCCTTCTTGAGCGCTATTCGTGAAGCAGCTGTTAACATTCGTAAGTTTCATGAGAAACAGCTGCGCCAGTCTTGGGTGGATGTAGAGCCGGATGGCACGATGCTGGGCCAGCTTCTGCGTCCTTTGAAGCGGGTAGGTGTATATGTGCCGGGCGGTAAAGCAGCCTATCCGTCTTCTGTGCTGATGAACGTGATTCCGGCACAGGTAGCCGGCGTACCGGAGATCGTCATGGTCACGCCTCCAGCAACAGGCGGCAAAGCAGGCATTGATCCTTATATTCTCGTTGCAGCCGCTGAAGCAGGCGTCAAAGAGATGTACCGTGTTGGCGGTGCGCAGGCTGTAGCGGCTCTTGCATACGGTACGGCGTCCATTCCGCCGGTAGACAAGATCTGCGGGCCCGGCAATATTTATGTTGCTCTAGCTAAGCGCGCTGTGTTTGGCGCGGTGGATATCGACAGCATTGCCGGTCCAAGTGAAATCGTAGTGCTGGCAGACGATACTGCTGATGCAGCCTACATCGCAGCAGATCTACTGTCACAGGCGGAGCATGACGAGATGGCGTCGGCAATTCTTGTGACAACTTCAACGAAGCTTGCTGATGCTGTTTCGGTAGAAGTAGCGCGTCAGCTTGCGACGCTCCCTCGTGAAACGATTGCGCGTCATTCCATAGATAACCATGGTGCCGTTTTATTAGCGGATACGATGGCTGAAGCCATTGCGGCGATTAATCGAATGGCTCCCGAGCATTTGGAGATCATGGTGGCTGAACCGATGTCGATGCTTGGGCAGATCGAGAACGCAGGTGCGATTTTTGTAGGTCCGTACAGCTCGGAGCCGGTTGGCGATTATTTTGCAGGCCCGAATCATATTTTGCCGACGAACGGGACTGCCCGATTCTCCTCACCGGTGAATGTGGATGATTTTGTGAAGAAATCGAGCTTGATTTATTACAGTAAAGAAGCTTTATTCGCAAATGGCGACAAAATCATGACGCTTGCCCGCCATGAAGGGCTTGAAGCGCATGCACGAGCTATTGAGATAAGGCTTGAGCGGGAACGCGGATAGAACATTTACATTTGGTGAAGGAAGAAGGGGATAGGATGGCGGATCAAGGTAACCGCGCAGCTGATGTAGCGCGAAAAACGAATGAAACGGATATTAAGCTGGCTTTTGCCATTGATGGCACGGGAAGCGCAAAGATTGAAACGGATGTGCCTTTCTTGAATCATATGCTGGATCTGTTTACGAAGCACGGCCAATTCGACCTTACGGTTGAAGCACGCGGCGATGTGGATATCGATGACCACCATACAGTGGAGGACATCGGAATCTGTCTGGGCCAGACGATTCAAGAAGCGCTTGGAGATAAACGCGGCATTAAACGTTATGCATCGGTGTTCGTACCGATGGACGAGGCATTGGCACAGGTTATTATCGATCTGAGCAACCGTCCGCATTTTGAGTATCGCGCGCAGTATCCATCCTCTCAGGTAGGCAGCTTCTCGACGGAGCTTGTCCATGAATTTCTGTGGAAGCTTGCCCTGGAAGCCCGGATGACGCTTCATGTTATCGTTCACTACGGCGTCAATACGCATCATATGATTGAAGCGGTATTCAAGGCACTCGGGCGCGCACTCGATGAGGCGACGAGCATTGATCCGCGTGTACAAGGAGTGCCTTCGACGAAAGGAGTGCTGTAAGATGATTGCTATCATCGATTACGGCATGGGCAATTTGCACAGCGTCAGCAAAGCCGTGGAGCGGCTTGGCTATGAAGTGATCGTGACGGCTGATGCAAAAGAAATCATGGACGCGGACGGTGCGATTTTGCCGGGCGTCGGTGCTTTTGGCGATGCAATGCAGAATTTGAAGAACACCGGCCTTGAAGAGGTGGCGAAGTTCTATGCTGCTTCAGGCAAGCCGCTCCTTGGCATCTGTCTGGGTATGCAGCTCCTATTCAGTGAGAGCGAGGAATATGGCCGCCACGAAGGACTTAACCTTCTTCCAGGCAAGGTAATCCGCTTCAGAGGCGATTACAAAGTGCCTCACATGGGCTGGAACAAGCTGAACTTCCTGCAGAACAGCCCGCTGTTTGAGGGACTGGAGGGAGGCCATGTTTATTTCGTCCACTCCTTTCATGCCAAGCCAGAACAGCAAAGTGATCTCTTGGCCACGACAGACTACAATCAGCAGGTAACAGCCATTGTAGGCCGCGGCAATGTATACGGCATGCAGTTCCATCCGGAGAAAAGCGGGGAGCTTGGCATGAGCCTGCTGAGGAATTTCCTCGCGCTTGCCAACTCCCGCGCAGTTACCGGTTAGTAAGAAATTGAAGGAGGGCGGCATCTCTATGCTAGCCAAACGAATTATCCCTTGTCTGGATGTAAAAGACGGCCGGGTGGTGAAGGGTGTCAACTTCGTCAATTTACGCGATGCTGGCGATCCTGTTGAACTCGCGGCAACTTATGATAAAGAAGGCGCGGACGAGCTCGTCTTCCTTGATATCTCGGCATCCATTGAAGGCCGGGCGACAATGGTGGAAGTAGTCAAGCGGACAGCGGGCGAGATAACGATTCCGTTCACCGTCGGCGGCGGCATCTCGCATGTTGATGATATGAAACGGCTGCTGCGCGCAGGCGCTGACAAGATCGGGATCAATACAGCTGCCATTAAGAACCCTGCGCTTGTGAAGGATGGCGCACGGAAGTTCGGATCCCAGTGCATCGTTGTAGCTATTGATGCGAAGTTCAACGCGGCTTGGGGAGAATGGGAAGTCTTCACTCACGGAGGACGCAATGCAACCGGTATTCGTGCCCTGGCATGGGCGAAGGAAGTCGAACAGCTTGGCGCAGGTGAGATTCTGCTTACAAGCATGGATGCGGACGGTACGAAGGATGGCTTTGATTTAAAGCTAACCCGAGCGGTATCGGATGCGCTGGGCATTCCTGTCATTGCTTCAGGCGGTGCAGGCAAAATCAGTGATTTTCACGACGTATTCGAGCAGGGGCGCGCGGATGCAGGACTTGCGGCCACGATTTTTCATTATAAAGAATTAACGATCAAGGAAGTCAAAGATGATCTCCGGCAGAAAGGAATTGAAATTCGATGAGCGCAAGCAAAGGGTTTGAAGCAGCATTAGCGGATATCAAATGGAATGAAGCGGGTTTAGTGCCTGTTATCGTTCAGGATGCAATCAGCAAGGAAGTACTTATGATGGCTTATATGAACCGCGATTCACTCGCAAAATCCGTGGAAACGGGCGAAACCTGGTTCTGGAGCCGCTCTCGTAATGAGTTATGGCATAAAGGAGCAACAA
Source organism: Paenibacillus solisilvae (assembly GCF_042656405.1). Taxonomy (NCBI): domain Bacteria; kingdom Bacillati; phylum Bacillota; class Bacilli; order Caryophanales; family Paenibacillaceae; genus Paenibacillus; species Paenibacillus solisilvae. The sequence continues at coordinate 12,917 of NZ_JBHSOW010000085.1, forward strand.
GCGGTCATGTTCAGCGGATTGTCTCCATGCATTATGACTGTGACGGAGATACGATCCTCGTTCGTGCAGAACAGACCGGCGCGGCATGCCACACCGGTTCGTACAGCTGCTTCTCCAACCAAGTGGAGGGGATTGCAGGAACGGCTTCTGCCGGAGACAGCAATGCTGGCGCGGCGGCGTTGTCCAGCGACCGCTTCGCGATGCTGAATCAGCTTGAGGCGGTTATCGCCCAGCGCTATGCAGAGCGTCCGGAAGGCGCGTATACGACGTATTTGTTCGAGAAGGGCGTCGACAAAATTTTGAAAAAAGTCGGCGAGGAATCGGCTGAAGTTATCATCGCAGCCAAAAATCAGGATAATGACGAGCTGCGCTGTGAAGCGAGCGATCTGATCTTTCACTTGATGGTGCTGCTGCGCGAGCGCGGACTGCCGCTTGATGATCTGATGACGGAGCTTGGTCACCGCCATAATAAATCAAAGCAGTCTTCCTAGGAAGGCTTCAATCAGGGACCGAGCACGCAGCAGCGGCGCTCGGTTTCATCGTGTCCAAGAGAAACGTTCCGGTACATGCCAATAATTGCATGGCAGAAATTGAGACGAATGATCGGATAAGACGTATAACTAGTATAGCGATATCGTTGATGCAAAATGTTGATGAACCGCGTGCGCTCACGGAAGAAGCTGAAAACCAGTCCTTTTCCGCGGCTGCAGGTGATAACCGTCACAGGATCGCTTTTTGAATTATTCATGAATCCATGTATAATGTAAGTTGTCGAAATAAGCGGCCATAAGAATGCAAATTTAGTGGTTTAATCGCTCAGGAGGGTATCATGTTTAGCGACAAGCTGCGTATTTTCTCGGGTTCATCGAATCCCAAACTCGCCGATCGGATCAGCGAAGAGCTCGGACTTCCGCTCGGTAAGATTAAATTGTCTCGTTTCAAAAGCGGTGAGATTTATGTCCACTACGAAGAGACGATCCGAAATTGTGACGTTTTCCTCGTACAGTCGTTTTCCCATCCGATTAACGATCATTTAGTTGAATTGCTCGTGATGATCGATGCGGCAAAACGTGCTTCCGCAAGAACCGTCAACATTATCATGCCGTATTACGGATATGCACGCCAAGAGCGTAAAGCTGCTCCGCGTGAGCCGATTTCGGCCAAAATGCTTGCGGATGTCTTGACGACAGTCGGCGCAAACCGCGTAATTACGATTGATCTGCATGCACCGGCGATTCAAGGGTTCTTCAACATCCCTGTGGATCACTTGACGGGGCTTGATTTGATCAGCGACTATTTGAAACGCAAAGACATCAAGAACCCGGTTGTCGTTTCTCCGGATGCCGGTCGTGCTTCTACAGCAGAGAAACTGGCGAATTACTTAGATTCGCCGTTTGCAATTATGATCAAGAAGCGGCCAGCGCATAATGAGTCGGTTATCACTCATGTAATCGGTGATGTTACCGGTCAGACACCAATCATCATTGAGGATTTGATCGATACAGGTACGACGATTGTTAATGTCGTAGAAGGCCTTAAGGAACGCGGAGCGGAAGATGTTTATGTCTGCGCGACACACCCGTTGTTCTCCGGCCCGGCCCTGCAGAGATTGGACCATCCGAATATTAAAGAAGTCATCGTGACGGATTCGATTTCTCTCCCTGACAATCGTTCGGACCGCTTTACCGTACTATCGGTAGCGCCGATGCTTGCGGAAGCGACTAGAATCATTATGCAAGGCGGCTCCATCAGCACCTTGTTCAAGAACGCAGGCGTTTAGCTTCTGCAGTGTCTTGGCGGGACCAATCCCTGTTAAGGATTATACCTATAAGGTCATGGTCCTGACGCTCGTAAAGAAGAACTAGATGAAACTGAATAAGCTGCTGCAAGCGGCATTTTACCAGAAATCGCGGGCATTCGCTGCGTCAACAATTGCCTATCCTTGTATGGATGGTGCAGCCGTTACGCGGAATGTCCGCGATTTGCCACATATTCTTTCGTGTAAGGATAGGGCGCGCTATGGTATAATCGTAGCAACTTTGATGTACCGGGGAGGTGCCTTTCGGATGAAAGAAAAGAAAATAGCGGCTATCAGCCATAAAACAAAAGTTATACCGATACAATGGGACGCGACTTTCTTCTTCGAGCGAGCCGTGCGCTCTCTGGATCGCTATCATTATGACAAGGCACTGAAGTATTTCCGGCGCGCTGCCGAATACGAGCCGGATAACCCGGTTAACCATTGCAATATGGCCGGTATCCTGTCGGAAATGGGCAATTACGAGGAGTCAAACCGCATTCTCCAATCTATTGTGGATGAACTGGATTCGGAAATGACGGAATGTCACTTTTATATGGCGAATAACTTCGCCAATATGGAGCAATATGAAGCGGCCGAGGACGCGCTCGTTCGTTATCTTGAATTGGATAGCGACGGACAATTCCTTGAGGAAGCCGAAGAGATGCTGGAGCTGCTGCACTTTGAGCTTGAGCGTCCGACGAAGCTGGCATTTATCAAGGCCCGTGAAGGCTTTTATGAGCATGATCAAGCGCGTTCGCTGCTTGAAGAAGGTAAATTCGTAGAAGCCGTCAGGCTGCTGGAGAGCATTGTCGAGAAGAATGGCCAGTTTCTTGCCGCTCGCAATAATTTGGCATTGGCCTATTATTATATGGGCATGTTCGATAAGGCGATGACAACCATTCACGAGGTTTTGGATATTGAATCCGGCAATTTGCACGCTTTGTGCAACTTAGCTATTTTTCATCAGCATTCGGGCGATCAGGAGCAGCTGAAGCCGCTTGTGGCGCTGCTGGCGAAGACCGTTCCTTTTCATCAGGAGCATGTGTTTAAATTAGCAACGACAATGGGTATTCTAGGTGAACACGGAGAGGCGCACCGGCACTTCGTCCGGCTGCTTAAGGACAGCTCCTTACGGGACGATCCTTGCCTCTACCACTATACAGCGGTTGCGGCCTGCAATATGGGAAGGCATGAGGAAGCACAGAAGATGTGGCTTCAGGCAAGCAAGCTGGATCCGAAGTCCAATGTGTCTGGCTATTACCTGGAACAGCTGGAGCTTATCCGCAAGGGTCATAATCCGGCGCCGACGAGTTACCACTACCATCTTCCCTTCGAAGAGCAGTTCAAACTTTGGGAGAAATCAAGCGATGCGCTGCCGGATCATATGAAGCGGGATCCCCTCGTTCGCTCGTCCTTCTTCTGGGCACTTCGTCATGGTGACCGGAATACGAAGCTTCAGGTCATTCAAGCACTTGGTTTGATTGCTGATAATGAGGTGAAGGATGCGCTGCGTGAGTTTATCGTGGAGCCTCAAGAGGACGATTACTTGAAGCGGATTGCTATTTTTGTACTTCGCTCTATCGGGGTGCATGAGTCACTGAAGGCGGTTCTAGAGGGCAAAGAAACGGTTATCGAGCACAGCCGGATGCCGTCTCGCTTACCGATATGGGAAGACAAATGGCAAGCTGTTCTTGATGCGGCGCTTTTACGAATGAACAAGCATTACGACTTGGTGCAGCAGCATGATCTTCTTACGCTGTGGATTGAATTTCTGTCACGGATCTATCCGGATGTACCTAAGCTGGGTAAGATCGAGGGCTGGGCAGCCGCTCTGGAGTACTTGACGGCTAAGATGCACCGCCGTGCGATTTCGTATCATGAGGTTTCTCAGCGTTATGAGACTTCGATCGCAACCGTAAGTAAATGCGCCAAGCGTATTGATGAAATATGCGGTATCAAAGAAAAAATGAAAATGATTTTCCCCGCGCTTGCGGAGCATCGCGAATAAGAGGGAAAACGCACTGTGAGGGAGGCAGCAACAATTATGTACAAAGCAATCATTATCGGAACAGGACCAGCGGGTTTAACCGCAGCGATTTATTTGGCTCGCGCCAACATGAATCCGCTCATTATTGAAGGACCGGAGCCAGGCGGACAGCTGACAACAACGACGGAAGTTGAGAACTTCCCAGGCTTCCCTGATGGTATTATGGGTCCTGATTTGATGGCTAACATGCGTAAGCAAGCAGAGCGTTTCGGCGCTGAATTTCGAACAGGCTGGGTAAACTCGGTAGATACATCGAAGCGGCCATTTACCCTTCAAGTGGAGGGTCAAGGTGAGCTGCAAGCAGAATCCCTCATTATCTCCACAGGTGCTTCGGCCAAATACCTGGGTATTCCGAATGAGCGTGAGAATATCGGGCGCGGAGTGAGCACTTGTGCTACTTGCGACGGTTTCTTCTTCCGCGGTAAAAAGATTATTGTGGTAGGCGGCGGAGACTCCGCGATGGAGGAAGCCAGCTTCCTGACTCGTTTTGCTTCTGAAGTTGTGCTGGTACATCGCCGCGAAGAAATGCGTGCTTCCAAAATCATGCAGGATCGTGCGCGCGAGAACAGCAAAATCGGCTGGGCATTAGGTCGTACTCCGGTTGAAGTTGTAGCAGGTCCTATGGGCGTTACTGGGCTTAAAGTCCTTAATAACGCAACGGGGGAAGAAGAAGTGATTGAAACCAACGGTCTTTTCGTGGCAATTGGCCATACGCCAAACACGAAATTCCTGGGTGGGCAGCTAGAAACGGATGAAACCGGTTATTTGATTGTAAAGCCCGGCACATCTGAAACGAATATCGAAGGCATATTTGCTTGCGGAGACGTACAGGATCACAAGTACCGCCAAGCGATTACAGCAGCAGGCAGCGGCTGTATGGCGGCTCTGGATTGCGAGAAGTTCCTTGAGGGCCATCCGGTTCATGACTGGAGTCAAACGCTGTAAAGTAAAGATGCAGCCCTGAGTAACGAATGATAGGTAGTGACGCTGTCCAGCAGGTTGCCTGGGCAGCGTCGCTTCGCGTAAAGCGAAGGAATTCCAAAGTCCGGAATGTTAAAGGATTGTTGACCAGTTGGAAGCGTTTCGATTATAGTTGGAACAGAAACACCCCATATCCTATTACGAGGTGGCCCATTCATGTCTGAGAAGATAGTTATTGGAGTAGATATTGGCGGTACAGCGATTAAAGTAGGTATTTGCAGCATGGAAGGCGAATTACTGCATACTTATGAAGGACCGACAGGCGTTGAGAAAGGTTCAGATGAGGTATGTAAAAATATAGCGGATTATGCCAGATTGATCGTGGAGCAATCCTCTTTTGCCTGGGATCAGGTTGAAGGGGTAGGTATCGGAATCGCAGGCTTTCTGGATATGGCTCAAGGGATCGTTAAATTCTCGCCTAACCTGCACTTCCACAATGTTCCATTGAAGGCGATCTTGGAAGAAAAGCTTCAGAAGAAAGTGCTTGTGAACAACGATGCAAACGTTGCAGCACTTGGAGAGGCTTGGGCAGGTGCAGGACGCGGAATATCCGACTGTGTATGCTACACGCTTGGAACAGGTGTTGGCGGAGGCGTAATCATAAATGGTAAAATAGTTGAAGGATCCCGCGGAATGGCAGGGGAGCTTGGACATATGTCCATCGTACCTGATCTTGAAGCCATCCAATGCGGCTGCGGCAAAATGGGATGTCTAGAATCGGTTTCATCCGCAACGGGCATTATTCGCATGGCCAAAGACGCTGTTGAACGCGGTGACCGTACGTCCTTATCTTTTGTCCCTGATATTATGGCTAAGGAAGTGTTTGACGCGGCCAAAGCCGGCGATGAAGTAGCGATTCGTATCGTGAACCGGGCAGCCTTCTACCTTGGAAAGTCGATGGCTGCAGTAGCTGTCGTACTGAACCCGCAGCGTTTTATTATCGGAGGCGGCGTTTCCAAAGCAGGAGAGTTCCTATTTGAGCAAATTCGTGAAGTGTTCCAAAAAATGACGCCGGAAATCGCACAAGAAGGCGTAGAAATCGTACCGGCTATTCTTGGTAATAATGCGGGAATTGTTGGTGCTGCGGGTCTTATTATTCGTTCCTAATGCGTTTAGCCGATTGAAGGCTGCAGGGCACTGACAACCGAATCGTTATTAGTTTGATTACAGGTTGCAGTGAGTAAGGAGGGGAAGAGATGGATGCAGGAACAGCTATGGCAAAGCTGGTCATCATCACGGGGATGTCTGGGGCAGGTAAGACGATTGCGGTACAGAGCTTAGAGGATTTGGGCTTCTTCTGTGTCGATAACTTGCCGCCGGTTCTCATTCCGAAATTCGCTGAGCTCATTGAGCAGTCAAACGGCAAAATCGGGAAAGTCGCGCTCGTGATTGACCTTCGGGGACGAGAGTTTTTTACTGCATTATCTGAATCTCTCATCTACGTGAAGGATCATTATACGATCGGCTATGAAATCTTATTCCTGGATGCAACAGACGCTGTACTTGTTCAGCGTTATAAGGAGAGCAGACGCCGTCATCCTCTGGCACCGGAAGGTCTGCCTCTTGAAGGCATAAAGAACGAACGGCGGATGCTGGAGGATTTGAAGGGCTGGGCTACACAGGTTATCGATACGAGCAATCTGAAGCCTGGGCAGCTCAAAGAGCGGATTATGTCTAGGTTTGCCAATACCGATTTTAGTACGATATCGGTTAATGTGACCTCCTTCGGCTTCAAATATGGGATTCCGATTGATGCTGACCTGATTTATGATGTTCGCTTTCTTCCAAATCCTCATTATATCGACCATTTGCGTCCGAATACAGGCCAAGATCCGGAAGTTTACGAGTACGTCATGAAATGGCCGGAAACCCAGACCTTCCTCTCCAAGCTGCTTGATATGCTGCAATTTCTTATTCCTCTTTATCGGAAAGAAGGAAAGAGTCAAGTTGTTATCGGTATTGGCTGTACCGGCGGTAAGCATCGTTCGGTAGCGATTGCTGAATATCTGGGCCGTATGCTCGGCAGCAGCGATACCGAGATTGTCCGTGTCAGCCATCGCGATTCTGATCGCGATCGGCCCTAATGCCTATGAGGACAGAACAGCGCAGCAATAAGCAGCCAAGAATTGTCGTTATAGGCGGTGGGACAGGTTTATCCGTCATGCTTCGCGGACTGAAGGAAAAACCCCTTGATATTACAGCGATTGTAACGGTTGCCGATGATGGGGGAAGTTCTGGTATTCTTCGCAGTGAGCTTCAAATGCCGCCTCCAGGCGATATTCGAAACGTGCTGATTGCACTTGCAGATGTTGAGCCTCTCCTCTCTGATATGCTTCAGTACCGTTTTAATGCAGGTACTGGACTTACAGGACACAGCTTGGGGAATCTTATGTTAGCTGCTATGACGGATATAACCGGTGATTTTGTTTCAGGCGTACGGATGTTAAGTAAGGTGCTTGCCGTTAGAGGCAGAGTGCTGCCCGCAGCAGGTCAAGCAATTGTTCTTCACGCGGAGATGGCCGACGGGATGATTGTTTCCGGCGAATCCAATATTCCTAAAGCAGGTCAAGCGATTAAACGTGTTTTTATCGAACCGGCAGATGTTGAACCTCTCGAAGAGGCGGTTCAAGCTATTCGCGAAGCGGATGCGATACTTATCGGTCCGGGCAGTTTATATACGAGCATTATTCCTAATCTTCTTGTACCAAAGCTTGCACAGAGCATTGTTGATTCTGACGCAGTCAAAATGTTTGTCTGCAATGTAATGACGCAGCCGGGAGAAACGGATAATTATAGTGTAAGCGATCATTTAGCAGCTGTTCATGCTCATATTGGCCATCATCTGTTTGATTATGTAATTGTAAATGATGGAGAGATTCCACCGCAGGTGCAGTCCAAATATGCCGAGCTCGGCGCAAAAGCCGTACACTTGGATCTAGAAGAAGTTACTCGTCGCGGATACAAGGTCATTGCAGATCGACTGGTTTTGTTCAAGACCTATCTGCGACATGATGCAGCAAGACTAAGCCATCACATTTATCAGCTCGTTGAAAGCTGGATGGAACGAAAGAGGTGAGATAAAAATGTCTTTTGCGGGGCAAACCAAAAAAGAATTGACGCTCATTGAGTCGGACTCATGCTGTGAGAAAGCGGAATTGTCTGCGCTTATTCGAATGAACGGCTCTGTTTCGGTGTCTAGCCGCAAAATCATTCTTGATATCTCAACCGAAAATGCAGCGATCGCAAGACGGATTTACTCGTTGATTAAGAAGCGTTTTGATGTGCACACCGAACTGCTTGTTCGCAAAAAAATGCGGCTTAAGAAAAACAATGTCTACATCGTTCGAATTCCGGCTAAAGTACAGGAAATATTGAGCGAGCTCAAAATCGTATCCGAAGGATTTATGTTTAATCAGGGCATTGATAAAGATATGATCCGCAAACCATGCTGTAAACGTTCCTATCTGCGCGGTGCTTTTCTTGCAGGCGGGTCTGTTAACAATCCTGAGGGATCCTCTTACCATTTGGAGATCTCGACTATGTATGAAGAGCACTGTAAATCGCTTGTAGATCTCGCCAATCGCTTCGACTTGAATGCGCGCTGCATCGAGCGGAAGAAAGGATTCATCTTCTACATGAAGGAAGGCGAGAAGATTATCGAGCTCCTGAGCATCATCGGCGCCCATCAGGCTTTGTTCAAATTCGAAGACGTCCGGATCATGCGCGATATGCGCAATTCGGTCAATCGAATCGTGAATTGTGAGACAGCGAATTTGAACAAAACGATCGGTGCTGCTGTTCGGCAGATTGATAATATCAAGCTGCTGCAGCGTGAGGTGGGTCTTGAATCATTGCCGGATCGATTGCGTGAGGTAGCAGAGGTTCGCCTTCTGCATCCAGACATGAATTTAACTGAAGTCGGAGAAATGTTGAAGGGTAAAGTCAGCAAGTCGGGCGTCAACCATCGATTGCGTAAAATCGATGAACTTGCGGAAAAATTGAGGAACGGTTAGCATAAGGCTAGTGCAGTTCTTACAAAAGTGGTATAATAGTGAATAAACTAACATTTACACTGTCAATCGCACGATTGAATTTCTTATAGGGGGTAAGGTTTCCATGACTAGGCATCCGGTTATCGTTCGGCTGAAAACGGGTCTCCATGCAAGACCGGCCGCACTTTTCGTACAGGAAGCAAATAAGTTTTCTTCCGAAGTGTTCGTCGAGAAAGACGATAAAAAGGTTAATGCAAAATCGATTATGGGCATCATGAGCCTTGCGATTAGTTCGGGTACAGAGGTAACCATCAGCGCGGAAGGTTCGGATGCCGACCAGGCTGTAACCGCTTTAGTCAATTTGGTCAGCAAGGAAGAATTGGAAAACCAATAGTTGCAAAAGCAACCTTTATTTCCAGCTCATACAAAGGCATTAGAGAAGCTCCTTCGGGAGTTTTTTTCTATTTTTGGGGTCATTAACAGCAACATTGAACGATATTAACACGTTATAGAGATACAAGCATCTTAGGTTCCTATAAATGAGGAGGTTGTGTTCATGAATGACAAGTGGAGTGTTCGGCGGCGTTCACTGATGGTATTTGTGCCCGTTTTAGCTATCGCAATTGGAGTTGGGGCATTATTTGGCACGATCGGGAACGGGAAGAATAATGTTTATGCTCTTGAGTCTGGCAGCGCTGCGGAAAGATCTACGATTACGGTTTCAGGAAAGGGAGAGCTCAAAGCTGCACCGGATGTAGCTTATGTGAATGTTGCGGTCGAAACGCGTGCATTAACAGCGAAAGAAGCTCAATCCAAAAATGCAACTCAATTCGCCGGCTTGACCAAGCTTCTCTACGATACCTATAAGATGGCTGCGAAAGATGTCAAAACAACAAGCTTTAACGTGCAGCCGGAGTACACCTACAATAACAATGATGGAACGAGCAAGGTAAAGGGGTATCTGGCAGCGCATAGCCTGCAAATTACAACACGGGATCTGAATGGGGTTGGCAAGCTGCTTGATGATCTATCGGCAAGCGGTGTCAACCGTGTGGATGGTGTTCAGTTCGACACGGAGAAGGCAGATCAATATGAATTACAAACCCTTGATAAAGCAATGGCGAACGCCAAAGCAAAGGCTCAAACCTTAGCGAAAGCTGCGGGCAAAGAGCTGCAGGACGTAATTACGATTACGCAAAACAGCATTAACGTCGTACCGGTTAATAATGGACGAAATATAATGATGGAATCGAAGGCTGCTGACAGTGCTCAGACAACAGTTGAGACTGGGGAAATTACATTGTCAGCTGATATAACAGTGACCTACGAAATGAAGTAAAAAAAAGGCAGACTTTCTCCAAATCGGAGATTGTCTGCCTTATTTGATGTAGATTGGCTGCTTGCTATTGCGCAATTGGTGTCTGATTATCGGTAGTCGAAAGACCGCGTTGTTGAATAGCATGCTTGATCAGAGAAATAAACTCTTCTGAAAGATGCATAGCGATGGCTTCGTAGTAAACTTCAACTAGATGAGTATCACTGAGTGGACGCAATAGAAGAGATTTGTCCTGCATTGGCAGGAACAAATTGTGAGTGTCATTATTGATTTGTTTCGTTTGCTCGAAAGTTGGCTCATATGTAGGTGCGTAGGAAGTATAAATCGTACCGGGTTCACTGGAACGAATGAAATTTCGCACGCTTGCGAAAGGATTCGATAGTTTCATGCGTGTGCAACTCCGTTTTATTAGATTTAAAGGAGAACATGATTTCTAACCTAAGGGACGGTGAATATGGAATCATTTAGTACATATTAACATGAATATTGGTGACCGTCCTTATCGATTCAGCTTGCTGAATTATGCTTGACATTACGAAAATAATATGGTAAAAGATGGTCGGTAAAATATGACAAAAGAGCGTCATCCCGTTTAGGGATGACGCTCTTTTGTTAAGTAGAAAGCTATATTATAGTTTCTCGATGACTTTATCAACGAGTCCGTAAGCTGCTGCATCCGCTGCAGACATGAAGTAATCGCGGTCTGTATCTCGTTCGATTTTCTCAAGCGGCTGACCTGTGCGTTCTGCCAAGATGTTATTGAGTGTATCGCGTGTTTTTAAGATGTGTTTCGCGCGAATTTCAATATCACTTGCTTGGCCTTGCGCGCCGCCGAGCGGTTGGTGAATCATAACTTCACTGTTTGGCAGTGCATAGCGTTTGCCTTTGGCACCAGCTGCGAGCAGGAATGCGCCCATAGAAGCGGCCATACCGACACAGATCGTCGATACATCCGGTTTAATGAATTGCATCGTATCAAAAATGGCGAGACCCGCTGAAACGGAACCGCCAGGGCTATTGATGTAAAGGGAAATATCTTTCTCCGGATCATCAGCTGCAAGGAACAAGAACTGAGCGATAATGGAATTGGCAACCATATCGTTAACCGGCGTTCCAAGAAAAACAATCCGATCCTTCAGCAAACGGGAGTAGATATCGTAAGCACGTTCTCCGCGGTTGCTCTGCTCAATAACCATAGGTACGAAATTCATTTCCATTGTAAGTCCCTCCTAAGAGCTTTTTGTGGTGTTGCTGCTTGAAAACCTTCATTGCCGGCAAAAAGCTAGCAACGTAAGCATAAGCTAAGCTTTTTGTGGTGTTGCTGCTTGAAACATGACCTTGCAGACAAAAAGCTTGCTTCAAAAGCATGTTCTGGGCTTTTTGTGCTATAGCTTCTTGAACAACAAGAATGGATGAATTGGCCTTGTAACCACATCATAACGGATTCGGATTTAAAAGTCAAAGAAGGTCAAACACAAATTATTATAGCGCTGCAGTGCCTCTAAACGGCAAAAAAAAAACCATTCAATTTCATCGAACGGTTCTCCTATTGGGTAAGCTATTATTGTTATTTTGGCGCGCCCGCGAGGAATTGAACCTCGATCTCAGGCTCCGGAGGCCTACGTCATATCCATTGGACCACGGGCGCAAGTGACAGCGAAGATAATTATATGTGATAGAACTGAGAAAAGCAAGCGGTTTGGAAAAGAAAAATTTGTGTAAATCGTGACGGTAAGCGATTCCATTAGCAAAACCCGGCTTGCTCCTGCCGGAAGTTTGGGTTACAATAAATGTGGGACTTAAAAAGCGCATGTGGGACATTATTAGTCCAACGAAATGGCAGCTCGTTCGGCAATTGGAGTTGATGTTGAAAGATGCAGTCTCTCATCGAAATACAACAGCAACTTCTGCCAGATTTGCTCGTTGTCATGAGAAAACGGTACCTCATTCTCCGTCAGGTCATGCTGTCGGAATCAATAGGACGCCGGTCGCTTGCCGCTTCGCTTGATATGACGGAGCGCGTACTGCGGGCAGAAACGGATTTTCTCAAGTCGCAGGAACTTCTCATCATTGATGCTGCAGGAATGCGGATCAGTGACTCGGGAAAACGGCTGATTGAGGAAATGGAGCCGCTATACAAAATTATGTTCGGTCTCTCTGAGCTTGAGGAGCGCATACGCAAATATTACGGCTTGAAGCAGGTGGTCATCGTCGCTGGCGACTCCGAGAATTCCCTTCACTCGAAGCGGGAGCTCGGCAGAGCAGGCTGTGCTGTACTGCGCAAGGTGATGGGCAAAGATGATGTAGTCGCAGTAACAGGCGGTTCTACGATCGCCCAGGTAGCGAATCAATTGACGTCGCAAACGCCGCTTAAGGGAAACTGGTTTGTTCCGGCAAGAGGCGGACTCGGAGAGAGCTTGGATTACCAGGCAAACACAATAGCCTCTACAATGGCGAAACGGACAGGCGCTCAATACAGAATGCTGCATGTTCCGGATCATCTGGGGGAAGAAGCTTACACATCGCTCATGCAGGAGCCGAATGTCAGGGAAATTGTGGAAGTCATCCGCAAAGCCCGCATCGTCATCCACGGGATCGGGGACGCTATGGTTATGGCAAGGCGAAGACGTGTGGATGCCACTGTTATTGAAGCGATGAAAGCAGAAGGTGCGCTGGCGGAATCCTTTGGTTATTATTTTGACAGAAAAGGTGCCGTTGTACACAAGATGCTTACTGCAGGCTTACGGCTGGAAGACATCATGGAAACAGAAGTCGTTATTGCCATAGCAGGCGGTCAAGATAAAGCGGAGGCTATCGCCGCAGTCATGCGTTTCGGTCATGACGACGTGCTGGTTACAGATGAAGCCGCCGCAATGGAACTGGCTGCAATAATGGATAAAGAACAGGGTTCAAATCCCACATAATTGGTGATCATGACGGATATTAGGGGCTATATGCCTTACATATCCCGTCTTGAGATAAATGTAAGAGAAATCATGCCTAGGAGGAAGAATAAAATGGTAAAAGTTGGTATTAATGGTTTTGGACGTATCGGCCGTAACGTATTCCGCGCAGCTCTGAACAACAAAGACGTACAAGTGGTGGCTGTTAACGATTTGACAGACACAAACACGCTGGCTCACCTGCTTAAATATGACACAACTCATGGTCAACTGGATGCAACAGTTGAAGCTAAAGAAGGCGCGTTGATCGTAAACGGCCGTGAAATCAAAGTATTTGCTGAACGCAACCCGGAAAATCTTCCTTGGGGACAAGAAGGCGTAGAAATCGTAATCGAATCCACAGGTATTTTCACAGCGAAAGAAAAAGCTGAACTTCACCTTAAAGGCGGAGCTAAAAAAGTTATCATCTCCGCTCCTGCAACTAATGAAGATATCACAATCGTAATGGGCGTTAACGAAGACAAATACGATGCTTCCGCTCACACAATCATCTCCAACGCTTCATGTACGACAAACTGTCTTGCTCCTTTCGCAAAAGTTCTTAACGACAAATTCGGAATCGTTAAAGGTATGATGACTACAATTCACTCCTACACAAACGATCAATCCGTACTTGACGTTCCACATAAAGACCTGCGCCGTGCTCGTGCTGCCGCAGAAAACATCATTCCTTCATCCACTGGCGCAGCAAAAGCGGTATCCCTGGTATTGCCTGAGCTTAAAGGCAAATTGAACGGTATGGCAATGCGTGTACCTACACCTAACGTTTCCGTAACTGATCTTGTTGCTGAATTGAAATCCAGCGTTACGGTTGAAGAAATTAACGCAGCATTCAAAGAAGCTTCCGAAGGTCCTTTGAAAGGCATCCTTAACTACTCCGATGAGCCGCTTGTATCAAGCGACTACAACGGCGACCCAGCTTCCTCCACAATCGATGCTTTGTCGACTATGGTTGTTGAAGGCAACATGGTTAAAGTTATTTCTTGGTATGACAACGAGTGGGGCTACTCCAACCGTGTGGTAGATCTTTGCGGATTTATCGCAGGTAAAGGCCTGTAAAATAAAAGCTAACCCCCTAAGTCCCCCTTGCAAAGGGGGACTTAGGGGGTTCCCCTCTGGACACCCAATATTCGTCGAAGGAGCTACTTGTGGTAGCTCCTTCGCGGCAGTTTGCGCATGGCACGCTTTTGTCCCGGCTCCGCCTTTGGCTGCACCAGGACAAGGCTTTAATGCGGCGCAAATGCTGGAAAGACTCTCTTTTCGAGACGTGGCGTATCGAAAAAGAGCAACCTTTTAAGTGCAAGATCTAGTGCAAAACCTAGAACAAAACCTAGTACAAGAGCAAAAAACAAGAGCGCCAACAAAAACATATAAACCCGCTGGCGTGAGTTGGTTGAAACTGCACGGAATGGCGGGTAAGGATAGGTTGAAGAGCTTTTAATATAGGAAGACCTTTGGACGCTTGGAAGGTCGTCTACACTGGGAGGCTGCACTAATGAACAAGAAGAGTGTACGTGACGTTGAAGTATCCGGGAAACGTGTTTTTGTGCGTGTAGACTTTAACGTACCGATGGAGAACGGCTCAATTACGGATGATACTCGTATCCGCGAAACCTTGCCAACGATCAAACATTTGATCGAAAATGGTGCTAAGGTTATTTTGGCGAGCCACATGGGCCGTCCAAAAGGACAAGTTGTTGAAGAGCTTCGTTTGACCGCCGCTGCTGCCCGTCTTGCTGAGCTGCTTGGCAAACCGGTTACAAAGGCCGATGAAGTCGTTGGAGACGCTGTAAAAGCACAGGTTGCTACCTTGAACGAAGGCGACGTGCTTCTGCTTGAGAACGTTCGTTTTAATGAAGGCGAAGAGATTAATGATCCGGCACTTGCCAAAGCATTCGCTGAGCTTGCTGATCTGTTCGTCAATGATGCCTTCGGTGCCGCTCACCGTGCGCATGCTTCGACAGAAGGCATTGCGCATTTCCTCCCAGCCGTATCCGGCTTGCTGATGGAGAAAGAGCTTGACGTGCTGGGCCGCGCACTTCTGAACCCAGAGCGCCCGTTCACAGCAATTGTCGGCGGATCCAAAGTAAAGGACAAAATCGACGTTATCAATAAAATGATCGAAATCGCGGATAACATCCTGATCGGCGGCGGGCTGTCCTATACCTTCTTCAAAGCGCAGGGCCATGAAATCGGTCAATCCCTTGTAGATAACAGCAAGCTTGATCTGGCTCTTGAATTCATCGAGAAAGCAAAGAAGCTCGGCAAAAACTTCCTGATTCCGGTTGATATTGTCGTTTCTGATGATTTCAGTGCGAACGCGAACACGAAGATCGTAGACGTAGATGGCATTCCTGCTGACTGGGAAGGTATCGACATCGGACCGAAAACCCGTGAGCTTTATGCAGACGTTATCAAGAACTCCAAACTGGTTGTTTGGAACGGGCCGATGGGCGTATTCGAAATTGAGCCTTTCTCACACGGAACACGTGCGGTTGCACAAGCTTGTGCAGAAACTTCCGGTTATACGGTTATTGGCGGCGGCGATTCTGCAGCAGCAGCTGAGAAATTCGGCCTTGCTGACCAAATGGACCACATCTCCACAGGCGGCGGCGCATCCCTTGAATTCATGGAAGGCAAAGCGCTTCCGGGCGTTGTTGCACTGAACGATAAGTAGGCTTTAGCACAAAGTTTTTAGGAGGCTATGAACATGCGTAAACCGATTATTGCGGGTAACTGGAAAATGTTTAAAACCGTTTCCGAAGCGGCAGCTTTCTTCGCTGATGTAAAAGGCAAAGCAGAGATTGACGGAGTAGAAGCGGTCATCTGTGCTCCATTCACTACACTTCCAGCGCTTGTGGAAGCAGCTAAAGGAACAACGATTGCAATTGGCGCGCAAAATCTTCATTTTGAAGATAACGGTGCGTTCACAGGTGAGATCAGCGGCGTTATGCTGAAGGATCTCGGCGTGCAATATGTAATTATCGGTCACTCCGAGCGCCGCGCTTACTTCGCGGAATCGGATGAGATCGTGAACAAGAAAGTTCATGCGGCCTTCAAGCATGGCTTGACTCCAATCGTATGCGTAGGCGAGAAGCTTGAAGAGCGCGAAGCGGATCAAACGAAGGATGTTTGCAAAGTGCAGACAGAAGCTGCTTTCCAAGGCATCTCCGCAGCACAAGCAGTTCAAGTGGTTATCGCGTATGAGCCAATCTGGGCAATCGGTACAGGTAAATCCTCGACATCTGCTGATGCAGAAGACGTTATTGCTTACATCCGCAGCGTAGTTGCCGGTTTGTATGATGCAGCAACGGCTGAAGCGGTTCGTATTCAATACGGCGGCAGTGTTAAACCGAATAATGTTGCAGAATACTTAGGTCAACCTAACATCGACGGTGCTTTGGTAGGCGGAGCGAGCTTAGAAGCTGCTTCCTTTATTCAGCTGGTCGAGGGGGCGAAGTAAATGTCAGTTCCAAAACCGGTCGCACTGATTATTTTGGATGGCTTTGGTCTTCGTAACGATGTAACGGGCAATGCGGTAGCGCAAGCCAGCAAACCGAACTATGACCGTTATTGGGCTGCTTATCCGCATACAACGCTCACCGCTTGCGGTGAAGCGGTAGGTTTGCCGGAAGGTCAAATGGGCAACTCCGAGGTTGGCCATTTGAACATCGGTGCCGGCCGTATTGTATATCAGGATCTGACGCGCATCAGCAAATCGATTCGCGACGGTGAATTTTATGACAATGAAACACTGGTTGGCGCCGTTCGTCACGCCAAAGCAAACGGCAAGAAGCTTCACCTCTACGGACTTCTATCCGATGGCGGTGTTCACAGCCACATTGGACATCTGTTCGCTTTGCTTGATCTGGCTAAGAAGGAAGAGCTGAGCGAAGTTTATATTCATGCTTTCCTCGATGGCCGCGACGTTTCACCGGACAGCGCAAAGGGATATCTGGAGCAGCTTACGGCGAAAATAGCTGAGGTCGGCGTTGGTAAAATCGCAACGGTTCAAGGGCGTTATTATGCGATGGACCGCGATAAACGTTGGGAGCGTACGGAGAAATCGTACCGCGCTATGGTTTATGGCGAAGGCCCGCAATATAAGGATCCGATTGAAGCCGTTGTTGAATCCTACAAGCAATCGGTATTTGACGAGTTTGTAATGCCGACTGTTATTGTGAAAGAAGACGGCGAGCCTGTCGGAGTCGTTGAATCCGAAGATGCTGTTATCTTCTTCAACTTCCGTCCGGACCGTTCCATCCAGCTGTCGCAAGTGTTCACGAATGAAGATTTCCGCGGCTTTGACCGTGGACCGAAGGCGCCCAAGGGCTTGTACTTCGTATGTCTTACTCTCTTTAGCGAGACGGTTGGCGGCTATGTAGCCTACAAGCCGAAGAACCTGGACAACACGCTTGGCGAGGTTCTCGTGCAGAACGGCAAGAAACAGCTTCGTATTGCTGAAACAGAGAAATACCCGCATGTAACGTTCTTCTTCAGCGGCGGACGTGATGTGGAGCTGCCAGGCGAAACCCGTATTCTGATCCCTTCACCGAAGGTGGCTACCTATGATTTGAAGCCTGAGATGAGTGCGTATGAAGTAGCGGCTGCAGCTGTGAAAGAGATCGAAGCTGGAACGCAGGATACGATAATCCTGAACTTTGCGAACCCGGATATGGTTGGGCATTCCGGCATGCTGCTGCCAACGATCAAGGCGGTAGAAGCGACTGACGAGTGTCTCGGAAAAGTCGTAGAAGCTGTGCTTGCCAAAGGCGGCGTATGTCTGATTACAGCCGATCATGGTAATGCTGATATGGTCATCGACGAGCAGGGCCGTCCATTCACGGCTCATACGACGAATCCCGTTCCTTTTATCGTAACCAAACAGGGTGCAGAACTGCGTGAAGGCGGCATTCTTGCCGATATCGCACCGACGATTCTTTCCCTGATGGAGCTTACAAAACCGGCAGAAATGACGGGCACAACGCTCATTGCTGAATAACTAAAGCTGAACTTGTATCTCATGAATGATTCATGCGCTAAACGGTTAATGCCGTTAACGCTTGCTATATACCGATAAACTATAATCGAAGGAGTGTTTCTTACATGTCTATCATTACTGATGTTTATGCACGCGAAGTGCTTGATTCCCGCGGTAACCCGACTGTAGAAGTAGAAGTCATTTTGGAGTCCGGCGGCAAAGGCCGTGCAATCGTTCCATCCGGCGCATCCACTGGTGCGTACGAAGCAGTTGAGCTTCGTGACGGCGACAAAGGCCGTTACCTCGGTAAAGGCGTTCTTCAAGCCGTTGACAACGTAAACACGGTAATCGCACCGGAAATCATTGGTCTTGATTCCCTTGACCAAGTATTGATCGACCGCACAATGATCCAGCTTGATGGCACGCACAACAAAGGTAAATTGGGCGCTAACGCAATTCTGGCGGTATCCATGGCAACTGCACGCGCAGCTGCTGACGCACTGGATGTACCGCTTTACACATACCTTGGCGGATTCAACGCTAAGACGCTTCCTGTACCGATGATGAACATCGTAAACGGCGGCGAGCACGCAGACAACAACATTGATGTTCAAGAGTTCATGGTTCTGCCGGTTGGCGCAGAAAGCTTCAAAGAAGCGCTTCGTATCGGCGCTGAAATCTTCCACAACCTGAAATCGGTTCTGAAAGACAAAGGCCTGAACACGGCAGTTGGCGACGAAGGCGGTTTTGCACCTAACCTTGGTTCCAATGAAGAAGCAATCACGACAATCATCTCCGCTATCGAGCGCGCGGGATACAAACCAGGCGTTGACGTATTCCTCGGCATGGACGTTGCTTCCACTGAGTTCTATAAAGACGGCAAATACCACCTTGAAGGCGAAGGCAGATCGTTCACTTCCGCTGAATTCGTTGACCTGCTTGCATCATGGGCTGACAAATACCCGATCATCACGATTGAAGACGGCTGCTCCGAAGATGACTGGGAAGGCTGGAAACTGCTCACTGACCGCCTAGGCGGCAAAGTACAGCTCGTTGGTGACGATCTGTTCGTTACAAACACTGAGCGGCTGGCTGATGGTATCGATAAAGGCGTTGGTAACTCCATCTTGGTAAAAGTAAACCAAATCGGTTCGCTTACTGAAACATTTGATGCAATCGAAATGGCTAAACGCGCTGGTTACACAGCTGTTATCTCCCACCGTTCCGGTGAGTCCGAAGACAGCACAATTGCCGATATCGCAGTTGCTACTAATGCAGGTCAAATCAAAACAGGCGCTCCATCCCGTACGGACCGCGTTGCAAAATACAACCAATTGCTTCGCATCGAAGATGAATTGGGTTCCACTGCAATCTATGCAGGCAAAAGCGCATTCTACAACCTGAAAAACTTCAGCAAGTAAGAGCACAATTTTGGCAAATGAACAGGCAGCAAATGTATCGTCATATACAGGAAGCTAACCGTTCGAACGCCAAAATGACAAAAGAATGTCCCAAAAGTGGAGGTAGTTTCCGGTTGGGCGTTCGATATAATAAGGGGAGAGAACGGGGCGCAAGACCCGATGTCTCCCTTTTTTTAGTAACCTATTTGCTAAAAACCTGTTAGGAGTGAATGTCATTGGCTAAACCGATTGTTGGTTTGCAACTGTATACACTGCGCGATCAAGCGGAGAAGGACTTCATAGGCGCGATTCGTAAAGTAGCTGAGATGGGCTATAAAGCGGTTGAATTCGCCGGATATTATGGTACACCGGCCAAAGAGTTGAAAGCGCTGTTAGATGAGCTCGGGCTTGAAGCGCCTTCCGCTCATGTGGGTCTTAATTTCGGTGACCAGGACAAGATGGCTTCTGATTTTGCCAAAGAAATTGAATTTGCGCAGGAGCTTGGTTTGAAATACATCGTTACGCCATGGGCTCCGCTGCCGGAGAACCCAACGGATGAAGATATCAATAAACTGGCACGCACGCTGGAGGCTGCTGGCAAACAAGTACAGGCAGCCGGCTTTCAATATGGCTACCACAACCATGATTTTGAGCTTAAGCTTGTGAACGGCAAGCCTGCACTGGACCTGCTGCTTGAACGTGTCTCGCCTGAATATCTGTTCGCGGAGTTTGATCTGGGCTGGATTCATATGGGTGGACAAAAGCCGGTTGACTACATTACCCGGT
The DNA here is from genome assembly GCF_042656405.1 of Paenibacillus solisilvae. Taxonomy (NCBI): domain Bacteria; kingdom Bacillati; phylum Bacillota; class Bacilli; order Caryophanales; family Paenibacillaceae; genus Paenibacillus; species Paenibacillus solisilvae. The sequence goes on from NZ_JBHSOW010000085.1 coordinate 33,204, forward strand.
ATGCAGGCCGTGTGCCGCTTGCGCACTTTAAGGACTTTGGCAATGGCCGCCGCGATACGGAAGTTGGCAAAGGTGTCGTTGACTTGAAGAGCGTGCTTAAAGTTGCAGAGCAGGCGGGTGTTCAATATTTCATCGTCGAGCAGGAGGAGTTCCCGACTTCGTCGCTTGAGAGCGCGAAGATCTGCCTGGAGTTCTTCCGTGAGAATGGCTTCATCTAATGGAGTTATCTTGTAATTGGATGGAAGCTATGATACAATAAAAATGCTGTTTTTAGGTCTTGTCCTCTCTTGACAAGGCAGCGGCGAACGATAACTTTGCTCCTTGTGCAGGAGGTGGAACTATGGCAATTGCATTTAAAATTTTGCTTATCATTTTCGCGTTGGGCTTGATCTCTGTTGTTCTTCTTCAAAAAGGAAAGAGCGCGGGGTTGTCGGGTGCTATCTCCGGCGGTGCTGAACACTTGTTCGGTAAACAGAAAGCACGCGGATTGGATTTATTTTTGCAGCGTCTGACAATCGGTGTCGCTATTGGCTTTTTCGTGACTGCTCTGATTGTTGCATACCTGGTAAAAACTTAAATCGAAACGTTCGGAATGAAAGCGGGCTGAGTCCCGCTTTTTTTTATGCTCATCAAAGTTGGAATAATATGACTAAGAGCGGATTTTTAAGGAAAGATGTGTTTTTACGATTTTAAGGGGCGTCTGCGGATGGTGGCCGTCAGTTTCGTGTATACTATATGGTATATAGTAATCTATCAACCGACTGCTGCATCAGACATATAAAGACGGCAACGCGGTACATGAGGTGAGAGGTAATGGTAACAGAGCAGCAGCTGCTCGAGTTTATGCGTGATTCGGCGTACAAGCCAATGACATATCAGGAGCTCGATAAAAAGCTTGGCGGGGGCAATGCCGAATCATATAAGGCATTTTTAATTCTATTGAACACACTTGAGGATGAAGGGAAAATCCTTCGCACCCCCAATGACCGATATGGCGTGCCTGAGAAAATGAATCTGCTCCGCGGGCGTGTCCAGGCGCATGCAAAAGGCTTCGCCTTCTTGCTTCCGGAAGATAAAGAGCATCCGGATGTGTATTTGGGAGCGCATGATCTGAAGAGCGCGATGAACGGTGATATTGTGCTCGTGAAGGTTACATCAAGGAGTGAAGCGGGAGGGCGGATGGAAGGCGAGGTTGTCCGTATCGTTCAGCGTGCTGTCACGCAAATCGTCGGAACATTCGATAATCATGAGACATATGCTTTCGTGCTGCCGGATGATAAACGGATTAACCGCGACATCTTTATTCCCCAGGCGCAATTTAAAGGCGCCGTCTCCGGTCAAAAGGTCGTCGTGCGCATTGTGACGTATCCGGAGGGAAATGCTGCGGCAGAAGGAGAAATCGTTGAGGTACTCGGTCATAAGGATGATCCGGGGATCGATATCCTGTCCATTATCCGCAAGCATCAGCTTCCGGAGGGCTTCCCTGACGATGTGATGGCGGAAGCGGAAGCTGCGCCGGACGCGATCACGGAGGATGAGATTATCCGCCAGGGGCGCCGTGATCTGCGCGGTAAAGTAATTGTGACGATCGATGGCGAGGATGCCAAGGACCTCGATGATGCCGTCAATATCGAGCGGCTGGAGAACGGCAACTACGTGCTTGGCGTACATATTGCCGATGTAGGCTATTATGTGCGGGAGAATTCGGCGCTTGATCAAGAAGCATACCGCCGCGGCTGCAGCGTCTACCTGGTTGACCGGGTTATTCCGATGCTGCCCCACCGGCTGTCGAACGGAATTTGCTCGCTTAATCCGCAGGTAGACCGCTTGACCATGTCCTGCGAGATGGAATTTGACGGAGCGACATTGAAGCGTGTGCGGCATGATGTATTTACGAGCGTTATTCGGACCAAAGAGCGTATGACCTATACGAACGTCCGTAAAATCGTAGCCGATAAAGACCCGGAGGTTATGGAACGATACGCCGAATTGGTGGATACGTTCAATCTGATGGAAGAGCTTGCGATGCGTCTTCGTTCGCACCGGATGAAGCGGGGCGCGATTGATTTTGATTTTGTGGAATCCAAGGTTATCGTCGATGCTGAAGGCAAAGCAGTCGATATCGTGAAGCGGGAGAGGTCGGTAGCAGAGCAAATTATCGAAGAGTTCATGCTGGCGGCGAATGAAACGGTAGCTGAGCATTTCTTCTGGCTGAAGGTGCCGTTCCTGTACCGGATTCACGAAAACCCTGATCAGGAGAAGCTGCTTCATTTCGTGCAGTTTGCCGCTAATTTCGGCTATAAGATTAAAGGCAAAGGCGGAATGGAAATTCATCCGAAAGCCCTCCAGACTCTGCTGGAGGATATTCGCGGCTCGAAGGAGCAGACGGTTATCTCTACGGTCATGCTGCGTTCCATGAAGCAGGCGAAGTACGATGCGCAAAGTCTTGGACATTTCGGACTTGCCGCTGAGTTCTACTCTCACTTTACTTCGCCGATCCGGCGTTATCCCGATTTGGTCATTCACCGCGTTATGCGCGAGGTGTTTGAGAATGGCGGGACGCTGTCTGAGGCGCGCATCGAAGCTTTGGCAGCCAGGATGCCGGATATTGCGCAGCAATCCTCCGAGCGCGAGCGTGTAGCGGTTGAAGCTGAGCGCGATACGGAGAAGCTGAAGAAATGTGAGTACATGCTGGATAAGGTCGGCGAGGAATTCGAAGGCATTATCAGCAGTGTAACGGGCTTCGGTATTTTCGTTGAGCTCGAGAACACCGTCGAGGGGCTTATTCGCCTGAGCGAGCTTGCGGATGATTATTACCATTTCCATGAGCAGCATATGCTGCTGCTTGGCGAGCGGACGTCGAAGGCGTATCGCATCGGCGATGAGCTGCGAATCCGCGTGGAGCGCGTGAACATGGATGAGCATACGATTGATTTTGCGATTGCGGAGACGAAGGCGCAAAGCGTGGAGCGCGCAAAGCGCGGTCGCGAGCTGGGGCTTGCGCGAGCGGGCCGCGGGGAGCGGAGCGGAGGCCGCAGCGGACGCGGCGAGCGTAGCGCCAGCGGGCGCGGTGAGCGGAGCGGCGGCAGTGCGCGAGGCGGCCGCGGTGAGCGCGCAGGCAGCGCAGCGCGCGGCGGGCGAAGCGGCGGATCGCCGGGCGCCGGCGGCGAGCGCGGAGCGAAGAGCGGCGAGCAGGGCAGCGGAGGCGAGCGCGCGGGACGCCGCAGAGGCCAGCGCGGCGGCAGCGGCGCAGCCGGCGGTGCGGTGCGCAGCGGCGGTGAGCAAGGCGGCAGCGGGATCGCCGCTGCGACAGGGCCGCGCGGACGCGGCAGCGAGCCAAGCAAAGGCACGCGCAGGCGCAAAGGCGATAAGCCGAGCCAAAATGGCGGTACGCCTAACACGGGAACCCGCGGAGGCGAAGCGGGTTCGGAACGCAGTGCCCGCGATGCCCGTGCATGGAAGCCGGAGGATGATTACAATTTGAACCGATTGCTTGGCAATGAAAGCGAAGGTTCTGGTGGAGAATCCGGTGCGAATCCAGGTGAGACACAACCTGCGGCTACCCCTCGGGTTCGTAAAGATATGTGGGGACTTCCGATTCTCGGAACAGGCGGCATTATCGATGACGGCGAAGATCCGGATCGTTCAAGCGGTCGTAATCGAAGCGGCGGCAGTGGTCGCGGGCGCTCCGGCGGCGGACGCGGCGGTATTGGCGGCAGCAGTTCAGGAGGGTCAGGACGCAGCGGTTCCAGCCGTGGAGGACAGTCCGGCAATACAGGTAATGGAGGCTCCTCCGGATCCAAAAAAACCTCTGAGAGCAGCGCTGCGAGTGCAGCTAATTCGGGTCAAACGGGCGGAAGCTCTGTAGCCCGCAAAAAGAAGAAGAGCGGCGGTAATTCGACAGCTGCTTTTGTCAGAAAGAAACGGACTTAAGAGTCAGGTAACGCCTAGAAGATGTTTACACTGAGCCATGGATTTTTGGCTTATGCCGTATCCTCTCTAGAAATCTTGATTTCGCTTCACAAAGTTGTTACAATGGATTCCTGACGTAACCTGTTAGGAGTCCATTGCTTTTTTTACAGGTACGGGAATAGTGATTAATGGCTATTGCCGACGCGTTTAATCTACAAAGGATAAGAGGTGATTTAGCATGGCTAAGAAGAGTGAAGGGAAACAGCTAGCCCAGAACAAGAAAGCTTCCCATGACTATTTCATCGAAGATACGTTCGAAGCGGGTATGGTGCTGATGGGCAGTGAAATTAAGTCGGTTCGAATGGGTAAAGCGAATATAGGCGACGCTTTCGCCACGATTCGAAACGGTGAAATTTTCATCCATAACATGCATATTAGTCCGTTTGAACAAGGTAACCGCAGTAATCCGGCGGACCCTACACGTACTCGCAAGCTGCTGATGCATCGCGCTCAGATACATAAGCTTCTCGGCTTGTCCAAGCAAGAAGGATACTCCATTGTTCCCCTGAAGATCTATGTGAAGAATGGGTATGCAAAACTGTTGATCGGACTCGGTAAAGGGAAGAAGCAATTTGATAAACGCGAGAGTGCAGCCAAGAAGGATGCTCAGCGTGACATTCAGCGTGCTCTTCGTGAGAAGCAGAAGGTTGCACGGTAATCGGTGCCATCGCTTCCAACAAGATAGTAGGCTATAGCAGCGGATCTTGTGCTATACTTATGAAGCAGTAAAGAACAAGCAGTACAACTTAGTGCTCGATCCATTTCAACCGGCAATTGCTTCATTAGGCTGGTTAAGTCGACAGAGCGTCTGACTGCTAAACGGGATGCAATACTTGCCTGTTTATGCGATATTGGGGGCGTTTATGGATTCGACGGGGATAGTACGAGCATGGGTTGCGGGTAGTGGGGACGCGTCCACTTCATCAACGCTAAAGCCTATTAAACGGCAAACAACAACAAACCTACGCTTTAGCAGCTTAATAACCTGTTAGCGTGCTCCTCCTCAGCATCGCCCATGTGACTGGGATAGGGGCTCAACTATAGTGGGATACGCTGTCTAGTCTCCGCCTGAGGCTAGCTGAAGAAGATAATCAGGCTGACCCAACGCATAGCCGGTTACGGGGCGCTGCTCGGGTGACATCAAAACTGTGACTACACCCGTAGAAGCCTGTGTGGCGTTGTCTTCGGACAGGGGTTCAAATCCCCTCGCCTCCACCAAATGAGAAACCCGACCGCATGAGGTCGGGTTTTTACTATTCCTTTCTACCCACGCAGTGTTCTTTTATGAGAGTAGAGAGTTCTTGAAAAGAATATTTGTGATTCACCATATCAACCGTCATATCTTCAGCGTCTTTCTGATTCATGATAAATCGATATCCATTCAATTGTAGGAAGATAACAAGAGATGCAAAGGCCGTTCTCTTATTAGCATTTTGGAAGGGATGATTCATTCCTAACGATTCAAAAAAAGCAGTGGCTTTATCGAATAATGAAGGATAGGCATCATCACCAAAGGCGGATGAACGTGGACGTAGAACAGCTGATTCCAGTAAGCCGCTTTCTTTGACTCCAACGTGTTCACCAGGACTATATTTTTGAATCATAGCTACATTAATCGCAATAACTTCTTGTACAGATAAATAACGGATCTCCATCCTAGCGATCCTTCAGCCCTTTTAAAGTATCGTCATATTGTTCCATGACTTGTGAGAGGGTTTCTAAGAAGTCGGGGCTAATACCAGCAGGTAACTCGATTTTATTTGCTTTGCGAATGATAATTTCTCCATCTGTTTCTTTTACATCAATATGCACAGTGTCACCAAGTTCAAGGCCGATTTGCTTTAATGCTTCTGTCATCGTGATACCAAGGCTATTGCCGAACTTTGTTACTTTACGTTCCATCTCTATCACCTTACCCATTTGATTCACTCCTTATTATACTATTCAACTGTTATAACAATTATACATATGCTTTGAAGAATAATAAAGCTTGTTTCAAGTAGGACAGGGCGTCTGCTCGGGTGACATCAAAACTGTGACTACACCAATGGTGGAGCGTTCTTCAAGGTGTAATGGTGATTGACCATGGACTGTCAGATCCCCGGCTGCTCTTGATTAAAATAACGCGAAGAGGCGCTTCTCTGCAGAAGCGCCTTTTTCCCGTTCAACAATATCTAACTGCCAGCGAGCGTCGTCCCGGTTTCAAGGAATGTCTTCATTCCCGATAGAATAATCGGCAAACCATTTTCAAGAACCTTTGCGGTATTAAGCGCCTGTTCGAATTCATCATGCACGACAGTTACGAGGGTTACGCCGTGAAGCTCGGCATGAGTATCGATCTCCCAAGTAATGCGTGAGGCGGACTCGCCGGCCGTGTTTGGGTGGGAGAGGAGGTTCCAGCTCATCACCAGCTTATGCGGAGGATCCATGGCGAGAATGATGCCTTCCGCTTGTTTCTTCCCCTCCTGATTCCATAGTTCGAAAGGGGAGCCGATTTCCCAGATGGATCGGATCGAGCAATTGAACCAAAACTTCGACGTCTTGGCCGGATCTGTGAGGGCCTGCCACACCTGCTCGGGTGTTGCTTTAATGGCAATCCGGTGTACATGACGAGGTTTATTCTCCATATTCGTTTCACGCTCCAGTTCATTTTTGATGGATGTTAATTCGATCGCCCAGGGCTCGGCGTATTTGCTCACCCAACGGTCGTAGATTTGGCGTATGGGTACGGCATTCAGGTAATGCAGCTTTTCCCTGCCTACTTTTCTCGTGGTAATGAGGCCGGCTTCCTCCAGCAGGTTAAGATGCTTCATGACGCCGAATCTTGACATTTGCAAAGGAGCGCATAGATCGTTCAGCGTTCGACCATCTGATGCGTGAAGCAGATCCAAAAGCGTGCGGCGGCTAGGGTCGGCCAGTGCCTTGAATATTTCATTTTCCAATCGGAACACCTCCTTCTACCAGCATGATTGGAAATTTTCTTTTGCCCCTTGACATGTTACCAATAGGTAACATATTATAAAAACAGTAAGAGTGACAATATAGTCACATGTTATCACAAACAGATTTGTTTGTCAGCCGGCGACTTATAGATCTGTCCGTCCGAGGGTGCGAGGATTTGTCATGTGTCCTTGACATGTTTTCACGAGGTCAGCTTATGGAAGAGCTGCATGAGGATCATTCTGGAAAGACCACAAGGCCCATCCAATATTAGTAGAGTGAAAGGTGATGTTACCATGAAAATGACATTGATCGCTGGCAGTAACCGCAAAGCCGCTACGAGTACAATCCTTCTTCGTTATGTTGAAAGTCTGTTGAAAGCCCAATCCTTATCGGTCACTTTCGTCGATTTGCAGGAGCTGCCGCTGCCTTTTTTTACGCCCGATAACCAGGAGCTTCATCCGAACGTCCAGCATTTACTGGATACGGTCGCAGACGCAGATGGTTTGGTCCTTGCGACACCTGAATATCACGGCTCCGTTTCGGGCGTGTTGAAAAACGCCTTGGATTATATAAGCGCAGGCCAGGTTTCGGGTAAATCGGTGCTTTCCGTCAGTTCCGCAGGCGGCCCGATGGGAGTAAGCTCGCTCTTGCATCTCCAGAGTATTGTGCGCAATCTGCATGGCGTTAACTGTCCGGAGTGGATTTCCATCGGATATGGATCCAATAGTTTTGGTCCTGATGGTGCTCCGTTAGCTGGGGGAATGAGAGGAAGGATCGAAGGTGCGGTTGGCAATTTCGTGGAACTGACCCGGATGCTTGCTATCGGTGCAGCCGCGGCAGCGAAATGAAAGCGTGAATAGTCGTTTTTTTTCTCCTATATGTGACCTAATAGTAACTTATAAGCTTAATCGGCGCCTCTAAGTATGAATGATTACGGTTTGTATGCCGACAAGCGGGCGAGAAGCATCGCCAAATAGACAACCAACAGAGGAGTTGTATTGAATGAAAACGGTGGAACAGAAGAATGTTGAAGCGGTGACCGCGTTTATCGAGGTTTTATGGAATCAGGGCGATTTGGATCGTACCGATCAATTTTTTGCCGAACAAATCGCGGAGGCATTTACGGATCGCCATTACGCCGTGGACGAGATTTTAGCTCAAGGGGAGAAGGTAGTCGCAAGAGTCATGATAACAGGGACACATACCGGTATGTTTGCAGGCCATGCACCTACGGGCAAATCCGTGAAGATCACTCAATTCCGCGAATTTCACGTAGTCGACGGTAAGATTGCCGGACATCACGGCTGGTTTGATACAGGAACGCTTTTGCCACAAATTCAGGCTAGGTAATTTCAATCAGGTACGCACAACGGCCAAACAGCCAAACAACCGCCAAAACGAAGGAGATGTTTGATCATGAAAATGACGGAGCAGCAAAATACGGAGACGGTAACCGCGTTTATCGAAGCTTTTGGAACCAAAGCGATATGGATGTTATCGATCAATTTCTGTCAGCCGATTATCAGGAGCACTCGTACCAATCCAAAGAAGGCCTGAAACAGTTTGCCGGAAAAATATTGGAGGCATTCCCCGATAAACGCTACGCCGTGGAAGAGGTTATCGCCCAAGGGGAGAAGGTGCTTGTACGAATGACTGGGAAAGGTACGCACGAAGGCATGTTTTTTGGGAGCGCGCCTACGGGCAATACCATTGATGTCACGCTGTACCGTCAATATCGCGTAGTCGATGGCAGGATTGCCGAACACCGTGGTTGGATCGATTTGGTGACGATGTGGAGCCAAATTCTAGCCAAATAACTCCTGAGGATTTGCAGAATCCAATCGTTATCCATAAAACCGGGAATGGATTTTCCAGTTGATTGCAATTTCGATAAGACCTATGTTAGAATGACTTTACTTATACCGGAACGGAGGGTTACATGTGATAGATTTTATCCGAGTTAGAACTTTGCGCGGCTAATTGAATAGCGCCAAGGCTCTGCCTGTGTGCAGAGGACTCAGGATAGGTCTGTCCCATTAAAGGTAACCCATATGCATGATAACTCGCGAGATGAACCGGGATGCAGGTTCCGGTCTCGCGGTGCCTTTAGGGATAATAACTTCGGATGCGCATCGATGTTACTCGCCGACATGGCGGGTTTCTTTCCTCATCGCTGCCCGAGATGACCTCCTTGCCCGTTAAGCGGGAAGCTTCGGCTTCCATTTGGGTATGATCCAGGCTCCTCTATTCGTAAACGAGACGCACAGGCCAGAGCGCCAGTGCGTTTTTTTGTGATTTTAATGATTGTGCCACAATCGAAGGAGGAATTCTTATATGGAACACGTGAACAACAAAGCCGTTATCGTCGGCGTTAACTTACAGGATCGGCCTGATTTTGCCTACTCAATGGAGGAACTGCGTAATCTTGCTGATGCCTGCCGCATTGAGGTGGTTGGGGAATTGACCCAAAAGGCAGCCAAAATCAATGGTCCTCATTACCTTGGAAGCGGTAAAATCGAGGAATTGTCTGCGCTTGTGCAGGGGGTAGACGCTTCGACTGTCATATTCAACGATGAGCTGTCCCCTTCCCAAATCCGCAATTTGGAGAGCGCGCTGCAGAAAAAGGTCATTGACCGAACGATTCTGATCCTCGATATCTTTGCCGATCGGGCCCAAACGCGCGAAGCTCAGCTGCAAGTGGAAGTCGCGCAGCTGCAATATATGCTCCCGCGGCTCGTCGGCCTGCGCGAATCGCTCGGCCGTCAAGGCGGCGGTTCCGGCATGAAAAACAAAGGAACGGGCGAAACGAAGCTGGAGCTCGACCGCCGGCGCATCGAGGAGAGAATCTCCGCCCTGCAGACCGAGCTCGAGAAGCTCGTTGCACGGCGTCAGGTTCAGCGTAAACAGCGGCTAAAAACCGGCGTGCCTGTTGTCTGTCTCGTCGGTTACACCAATGCGGGCAAATCGAGTCTCATGAACGCGATTCTGAACCACTACATGCCTGATTCAAACAAACAGGTGTTGGCCAAGGATATGCTCTTCGCCACGTTAGAGACATCGGTTCGCAGTATTGAGCTGCCGGACAACAAGTCGTTTCTGCTTACCGATACAGTCGGCTTCGTCAGCAAGCTGCCGCATCATCTGGTCAAAGCATTCCGTTCAACCCTGGAAGAGGTAGCGGAGGCCGATCTTCTGGTACAGGTGGTCGACTATTCCAATCTGGAATACGAGCGTCTCATCGAAGTGACCAATGCGACGCTTAAGGAGCTGGGCGCCGATCATATTCCTATGATTTATGCATACAACAAGACCGATCTGACCGGCGAACGATACCCGCTGGTGGATGAAGACAAGGTGTATCTCTCGGTTAAGCAAGATACGGGGGTGGAAGAGCTGATTACGCTTGTGAAGGATCGGATCTTTCAGGATTATGTGCAGTGCGAGGTCGTCATTCCCTTCACAGAAGGCCGTTTAGTCTCCTATTTCAACGCCAACGGGCATGTCCAGGCAACGAACTATGAGCCAAACGGAACCCGGCTAATGATGGAATGCAAGAAAGCGGACTATGAGAAATACCAGCATTTGTTCGCAGAGCCCGCGGAGATTGAGTAATTCAAGCGACAGCGCTCCAGATCGGGCTGAAATGTGATGGCCAAGATGACGAACCGGCTGTGTGTGGGGTACGTTTAAGGTGTGCCTTCGCCAAGTCTGGAAGAACCGGCCGCAGGGGCCGGGTTCTGGATGTCTCTTCAAGACGAGGAGCGCCTGAGCGCTAAGAGCGGTTTGATTTGTTTCCATACTTTCCGCATCAATTTCCGATCGGAGGGGGATTGGCCTGGTTCCGGGTTCAACAGCGTTTGATGAATCTGCAAAATGCGATATTTCACCCCGCTGGCTGTTTTAAGCCGGGTTGACCAGGTAGGGGTAAAGCTGGATTCAACGGTAACCTTTCCGTCTGTTTCTTTTTTGACCGTTAACTGGGCGATGACACCGCAGTTGGTAGCTGGATTACGGTACAGGCGGGTGGAGATGAAATTGCCAAGCGAGTAAATGGCAAAGCGGTTGTCCTTGGTGATGAAGGCCGGTTGGATGACGTGAGGATGGTGTCCCAAAATAATATGCGCTCCGCTAGCCAGCAGCAAGTTAACCAACCGCCGCGATTGCGTCAAGGGAACATGACGGCATTCCTTTCCAATATGGAGGCAAACCACGACAACATCGACCTTGCTGGCCAGCCTGCGTATATGATCGGCGGTTTTCCTGTGATTGGCGGGATCGATTTGGTTTACCATCCATCGTATATCGGAAGGCAGGGGGTTTTTGTTTGTTCCCTTCGAATAGCTGGCTATTCCGACCTGGATGCCTTTAATATCCAAAATCAGATGGTTCTCGTCTCCCGGATCGGATGCATACGTACCGGTATGCGCAAGCCCGTGTTCGTCGAGGACCTGCAGCGTGCGGGCCAGACCCTTCGTGCCGCGGTCCATGCAGTGATTATTGGCTGTAGTCAGGACGTGGAAACCTGATTCTTTTAAAGCGGAAGCCAATTCGTCCGGGCAATTGAACATCGAGAAGCCTGTACGGGGGTTCGCCTGCGTGTAATGAGCCTCTCTCCCTGCGAGCGGCGTCTCCAGATTGCCAATCACCAAATCGGCCTCTTTAAACAAGGGAGCGACATTATGAAATATGGATTCAAAGGCAAAGTTGTTTTCATTTGATTGTTTGGCTGACATTAGGAGGGGGCCGATCATTAAGATATCTCCTGTCGCAGCCAGCTTGAATTCCATGGACAATTTACCTGTATCCTTTCCGGACAAAAAGTTTTTACCTCATGGTATGTTGTGCGGATGTACCTGGTGCATAACCGGCTACGGGATTGGAACAGCGCTGAACGAGGACATCACTGGTGACGATATGGAAACCCGGCCGCATGCGGCACGGGTTTTCATATGCTCTTCCTGACAGCAGGGATGATGTAAATGATACAAGCATAAGTCAGGGCTTTAAAGCAAGTGCAGTTATTAGTTCCTGCTGCGTGAACGGTTTTTTCCTTCCCCATTGGCTAACCCGGACCAAAAAGGGCTTTTCAGGATTTTTCATATGGTAAAAGCCAGGTATGCGCATGACTCTGGATAGATTTGTGATCATGGGATCGGAACCGAATTTTTGGGCTAATGCTTTCTGAATAGGAACGAATTTGCTTATGGATCCGTTTTGAATGGGCCAATAAATGTGATATCCGTTTTTGGTTTCGATAATCATCGCATTCTTGATGCGGCTCCAATGCTTCTTAAGGAATTGCTGCTTCAATTGTGCGACTCGCTGTTCGGTTCGATGAGCCAGAAGGTGGAATTGTCCTTGTTTATTTCGTTTAATTGTAGTCGATAGGATCTGCTCGGAAGGGTTGGATTGGAGTGATTTGAGGGTCTGCTTGGCTTGTTCTCTGGTGGCTGCATATGCTGAAATTTTGTTCAGATCGACATCGATAAACTGTGCCCGGATGTTTTTGAAATCGCTATCCTTCGTTTCCCGGTAATTAATCTCCATAAAAACAGCATAACCTCTTGCATTTTGACTGAGCAAATGGACAGGTTTGTTGTTGTTGTTGGAAATGAGCTTGATTTGAGGCACCAGTTTTTCCATGAGGTTAAGAGGCTTTTGCAGCGTCATCGCTTGTTTGTGATTAGAAGATGTGCTGGAGCTGTTATTAGTGTGTTTAGCGTCATTAACTAAAATAAAATGGAGATGTTCGTTCTCCCTGCAGCCCAGTTTTTTGATAAAATAGTGTGCTTGGCTAGAACTCCGTCGCATCAGGCTGGAATATTTGGTCAAACGTTGTTCCATGAAACCACATCCTTCTTCTAGTCTAGCGTCACGCATTGGTTTGTTTGCTACACAATCATATTCTGGAGAGAAGTCACAAGTGTAATCCAGGGTACCCATTTTTAAAAGCTTCACTGCCCTGAACCGATCACGGTTACAAAATAAAGCAACCTCCGGTCAATGAAGACTGGAGGTTGCTTATTGCGGCCTATATGCGCTGCTTTATTTCATGTGTACACGTTAAAGGAAGACATCCGAATGAACGGAAGCGTTTATGGAAGCACGTTGCCTGCCGCACGATAGATGCCGTACCATTCTTCACGTGTCAGATAAATGTCGCTTGCTTTACAGCAATCCTTTAATCGTTCTATATTCATCGTACCGGTGACCGGCTGCATGTGTGCAGGATGGCGCAAGAGCCACGCGATGGCAATAGTGGTGTTGCTGACTTCATATTTCTTGGCGATTTCATCAATTTTTTCATTCAAATCCGGGAACTTATCACTGCCGAGGAATACGCCTTCGAAGAAACCGTATTGGAAAGGCGACCAAGGCTGAATGGTAATATCGTTCAGTCTGCAATAATCAAGCACGCTGCCATCCCGGTTCACGGCGGGATTATTCTCCATATTGACATTAATGCCACTCGAAATCATGGTGGCATTCGTAATGCTTAATTGCAGCTGATTTGCGACGAGCGGCTGCTTGACCGACTTTTTCAGCAGCTGGATTTGGGTCGGATTTTGATTGGAAACGCCGAAATGCCGAACTTTTCCAGAGGTTTCAAGCAGGTCGAATGCTGCAGCGACTTCATCCGGCTCTACGAGCGCATCCGGGCGGTGCAGAAGCAGAATGTCGAGATAATCGGTTTTCAGACGCTTCAAGATTGCGTTAACCGACTCTAATATATGTTCTTTGGAAAAGTCGAACATGCCATTGCGAATGCCGCATTTGGATTGCAGAATGATCTTCTCGCGAATATTCGCATTCATTTGGATGGCATCCGAGAATATTTCCTCGCATTTTCCACCGCCGTAAATATCGGCATGGTCGAAGAAATTCAAACCTTCTTCCAATGAGGTCTGAACAAAACGCTCCGCCTCGACTTTGTCCAGCGAATTAATGCGCATGCAGCCAACTGCAAGAACCGGCACTTCTAAGGTGCTGCTTCCAAGTTTCATCGTTTTCATGGTTTATGTCCTCCTAATTTTTGTTAATGGGGTCACTTGATGTAACAATTGGACACATGATATGTAAACGTCACATGGATGTTCGGTGTATCCATACTGATTGTGACACACATGTGCGGTAGTTTACAAGATACGAAACCTGGGGATTTATTATCGGATTTAGTCATTGTTATCGTAATAGACGCTGTGTGAACTTATTTTGTAAGTCCGGCTAATGTTTTCGACAAGAAGACATCCTAGAAGCCATTAAAGATGGAGACGTTAGGCCTTACATCGTACGCGTGACCGATAATCTTCTTCTTGTTCCTTCCAATGATTTTCTTTCAACCATTACATGGCCCATTTTCTGCTTTACTTATGGTGCCCGTTTCAGAGATACGCGTTTTGAAAAAAAAAAATAAAGAACCGAACCTTTTTTTGATAGAGGGACAATATAGTGTGTAAGCTGCTTACTCAGGAGGGCCCTCTGAATGCAAAATGAATATATGTACCAATTACTCAAAAAAATGAAAGATGGTGATCAACAGGCGTTTCATACGATGTATGATGCCACCTACCAGGACATCTACCGGACAGTCTCCTTTCTGGTGGATCATCAGCAGGATCGGGAAGATGTCATGAATGAGATCTATATGCAAATGTGGACCTCACTTGCTAACTACGATACGAACCGTCCTTTCCACTTCTGGTTACACGGCTTGGTAATTCGTCAAGTTCAGCGATTTCGGGTCAAGAGCTGGAGGAGATTCCGAATTTTTGAACGCATCCGTGCCTTCTCTCGGGAAGAGTCTCATTGGGATCTACATACTGCTTTGATGGATGAGACGAACCAAATGATATCACAGTCAATACGAAAACTGACCGACAAACAGCGGATAGTGATTATCTTCCGCTTTTTTCACGACTATACTCTTGAGGAAATTGCGACTTTGCTCGATATTCCGCTGGGTACAGTCAAGTCCAGATATCACGCTGGCCTCCAGGCGCTTCGAAAAACTCATGGAATCTCCCCCACGGAAAGGATGAAAAAGATCAATGACTATTGAACGCAAAATCCGTGAACATCTGCACAAAGAGGCAGAAACTATGGAGTGCCCTCCGGCCATTTCCAAACGTATAGAACATTCCTATTCTCAATATTTGCAGCCAAAAAGGAGCGAAAAAAACATGAAAAAACGATTAATTGGTGGAATAGTTGCTGCTGCGCTTTTGATTCCAACCGCAGCATTTGCTGCCCCCACCCTGATTGAAATGCTTACCAGAACACCAATGACTGCTGAACAAGTCAAAGAGGATAAGGTTGGCAATGCAGCACTTGAGAAGCTGTATAGCGCATTTCCAGATACAAAATCGTTTGAGATTATCGATGCAAGTAACGTTCAAGGTGTCCAAACAAGCATCATACTGCAGGAAAAAGGAGGAACCGGTAAAAAGTTCACCCTTCATACAAACAGTATTACGGGTGTGATTGAACACGTGATTCAAGAGAATTGGGAGCCTAAGGTGAAGCCGCTCATTGCTTTAACCGATCAGGAAATCAAGGCAAAGGTAGATTATCTCATTGATAAAATGTAT
Source organism: Paenibacillus solisilvae (assembly GCF_042656405.1). Lineage (NCBI taxonomy): Bacteria > Bacillati > Bacillota > Bacilli > Caryophanales > Paenibacillaceae > Paenibacillus > Paenibacillus solisilvae. The sequence continues at coordinate 48,707 of NZ_JBHSOW010000085.1, forward strand.
GGCAACATCGAAGAGTACGAGTTTGCTATGGAGCAAATGGAGAACCCGGATCAAAAAACGTTTATGTTGAATTACACCAAAAAGGGATCAAAAACGCCGTTCTACCAGGTATTTGTTCAGGGCAATACAATCAGTGTTTCTCTGATCGGAGGTGAGACTACACCTTCAAACATTAAAGTAGAAGGTTTTTTCTCTAGAGATGGTAAGCCTGATTATTTTGCTGATGCCTATTTAAATAATGCAGAACTGTTTTCTTTACTAAAAATTAGCCCAACAGAATTAAAACAAGAATTAGCAAAAGGTAAATCTGTTGTGGAGATTGCAGCATCTAAAAATATCTCTAAACAACAAGTGATCGATGTCATTGCAAAAACACAGGCTGATTTACAAATTCAAGGTGAAAATAATGGTGATGTTCCTAAAAACAATCGTTCACATGAACAATTGTCAAAAGCTATTGAACCAAAAGTATTACGAGTTATTGAACACAAAACTGAAACACCATCGAAGAAATAACAAGTCAAGGCGCATGCATTTTGAAGAGATACGCCGAAGCAAAAGTTGTAGATATGCGTAATAAGCACACCTTCAAAAAAACAAAACTGGCTACATTTCGATTGAAGCAATTGACCCAATAAAACGTACTAGATCTGGCAAGAGGAGATGCACTGCATCCCCTCTTTTTTATGTCACTCAATAACAGATTACTCCTTTGTTTTCAATACTTCACTTTCTTTTTAGGTAAGTCCATGAGTTACAGCACCTTTGTTTAACATACATGTTTCTACCAATATTTCCGCTCCGCTTTACCACTATTTGTAATACGGTTCACCGTACCATTACCCTTGTCTTTTCGCCTCGAGCTCCATCACTCTCCTGTTCGATTAACTCAACAAAATCTTTCCGAACCCAGAACGTTTGGCGCGCATGAAGTTCTTCAAACTTTTTTTCTTCCCTTGTGTATGTATGATGGCAATTATTAACGGCATTTATAAAATCCCTTGGAAGCTTGAAAAAGAAAAGGTCAGAAAAGTGGAATATTGATGTTGACATATATCTCAATATTGTTTATCTTAAAATAAAGATAATAAAATGAAGTCAAGGGAGTGTCTGAGCGGGCTTGCTTAACAAGTTTATTCTGAAGCATCATCGTTTTTTTACCGACTTGTCTTTAATTAAAGATATTAATAGGATTATACCTAGAGATTTATGATTATTTCATCCGATCTTAATTAGATCAAAACCTATTTAGAAATGGAGGAAGGGCAATGACGAAGAAGATTGGACTGATTGTAGGAAGCTTAAGAGAACACTCATTTAATCGCATGATTGCAGAGGCTATACCCGAGCTTGAGGCTTCTGTTGAATATGAGCAGATATCAATAGCGGAACTTCCCCTGTACAACGGAGATTTGGACAGAGGGGATGGTCCTGAGCCCGTCCGTTTATTCCGTGAAGCGATTCAGCGTGTTGACGGCATCCTCATTGTTAGCCCTGAGTATAACTCGGGCATTCCCGGTGTATTGAAGAATGCTCTGGACTGGGCATCGACCCCAACCAAAACCGCAGCACTGCTCAGAAAGCCGGCCGGGCTGGTAGGAGCCACTCCGGGAGTCAAAGGCACGATCTTGTCGCAGCAGCAGATCAGACAAACGTTGGAGGCTGCACAGGCGTATGTGCTGCCTTTTCAAAAAATGTACATTTCACAAGTGATGGACAAGGTGGACGCGGAACGCCGTGAACTGACGGACGAGACAACCCGCAAGTATTTGCAGCGTTATGTGCAGCAGTTCATCCACTGGATCGATCAGGTTCCTGCTTTGGAGGGGTAAAGTTCAAGAGTAGAAAGGATTCAAGAGTAGAAGGGAAGAATCATAGACGGATATGGATATATTTAGTAGACTAAACCTGTTGAAGCTTCATCACACATCTTACGACGGAGGGTAACTATGGGCAAAATTGCGGTTTTTGGATTTGGGCGTATTGGCAGGCAGCTGCTCAGGGTTGCCTTGCAGGACAATCTCTTTGTCCCGGTATCGATATCGGATATTAAAGACGAAGCAACGCTTGCGGCATTATTCGAAGTAGATACGAACTATAAGCGATGGCACGAAGAGGTCTCCGGACAAGAGGGTGCTATGGTCATTGGCGGCCGTGAAATTCGGTACATCAATTCGTCCAAGGAAGTCCCCGATTGGAAGGCTCTAGGCGTGGATTTGGTCATCGACTGTACCGGCAGAGCCGTTACCCGCCCGGTTGCTCAAATTCATTTGGACCGCGGTGCCAAGAGGGTGCTTGTCAGCGGACCGAGCAAGAGTCTTGAAGATTGTGATGCGGTATTGCTCAAAGGCATCAACCTGGACAGTTTTGATCCGGATAAGCATAAAATCATCAGCATGGCGAGCTGTACGACCAATGCTTTGGCTCCTGTAGTGAAATTAATTAAAGAGAACTTCGGAATCAAATACGGGTTGTTCTCAACCGTTCATTCGTATACCAACACGCAGTCACTGACGGACCAGCCGATGAAGGACCGCCGGGATTCATGGGCTGCGGCGGAGAACATTATTCCTTCGTCCTCGGGGGCGGCCAAGGCCCTCAAATTCATCTGGAACGATCTGCAGATAACGGGCAAGGCATACCGGATTCCGACCCGCACCGGAAGCATTGCAGAGCTCAACCTGATTACGGAACAGCCGTGTTCTATCCAGCAGGTAAACGATTTATTCCGCAGTGCGGCTAAAGAAGGAGAGTTGAAGGGAGTGCTGGACGTCTTAGAAGGCGAGTGGGCGTCTTCGCGTATCGTAGGCGATTCCCATTCCTCAATAATCGACCTTCCTCTAACCCAAGTGCAGGGCGAGATCTTATCTGTCGCCGCCTGGTATGATAACGAATGGGGCTATGCTTCGCGGCTGGCTGAGGTTGCGGCCTATCTGGCTAACCAATCCTAATGACAAAGGACTATCAAGCGGGTGTTTCGCTGATAGACATTTTTTTTGTGCAGCGCCGGCTGCAGCACGAGAGATCGGAAGCGGGGCTCCGCTATCGGGGGATCGGACTCCATTCAAACCTCATTCGGGATGTTTTCGAGCCGATTTGTTCGTGAGCCCGCAGCAGATAAGCGATTCGACAAAAGGGAAACAAGCCCACAGCCGTAAAAAGGCGATGGACCTGTTTCCCTTTATTATTTTCTTATTGCTTGAAATTGAACATCATACGCTGTCCGCAGGGTTATTCAGCCGCTTCCCATTCGGCGATTTGCTGCTTGTACTGCACCAGCAGCTTGCCCAGCGATTGTTTGATAATTGCGGCATCCTTGGATTCAACGGCCTTTGCCAGCCCGATTTCCGCCCGGATAAAGGCCAGCTCCGAATCATCGGCTGCACGGACTACCGCTGTTGTTACTTGGTCAGTCTTGCTGAGTGTTTGAAGCTGCTGCTGTGTGCCGGACGTGATAGGAACGGCCTTTATCTTTATGGCTGACACTTCGGCTGCTGGAGCTGCTTTAATGATTGAAGCTCTGATTGGGGCAGCGGATATCGATATCGACGAGGCGGCGGACGTGGAGATCGACGGATCGGCCGGATGAACAGGCTTCGCTTCGACGGCTGTATAGACGCCGCTCATGACTGGCCCGATTGCTTTCTCATATTGATCTAAGGTTTGTTTCCAGTCGTCCACGGTGTCAGGAGCATATTTCTCAGCTAGTTCAAGCGGGTTAGTAAAGCTGTTAACAAGAGGTATGGCTCTAGTCGGAGCCGCTGCACCAGCTTGAGCGGATATTAGCTTGGGAGCCAATTCATATTTGGCCATTGGCGCTGTACTTGCAGCATTTGAAACTGCCGGGGCGGCAACGGCGGACATTAACAACGCGGACGACAGGGCAACTCTAGAGATAATCAGCTTGTGGTTCATGGTATCACTCTCCTAATGGGTTTGTCTTGCCTGATTAACAGTACAGCACGGGTATGGCAGAACATTGGTGTATTTGTGGAAAAACAATGGCATAGCCCCATAGCAATCGGCGGATTGATATACTTAGAGCAGATCTAATCAGGAGGTAGCCCGGGTGAACAGTAATTATCGCATCGCCATTGTGGACGATGATCAGCATATACGTAATTTGGTCGAGGTTTATTTGCAGAAGGAGAGCTATCAAACGATCGGCATGGAGAGTGCTGAGGAAGCATGGGAGTTATGGAAGACCCATCCCCCTGACTTATGGGTGCTTGATATTATGCTGCCTGGAATGGACGGTTATGAGCTGTGCAGACGGATTCGGAATGAAGCCGAGGTGCCGATCATCATGATTTCTGCCAAAGATACGGAAGTGGATAAAATATTAGGTTTGGAGCTGGGGAGCGATGATTATTTGGTAAAGCCGTTCAGTCCACGCGAGCTGGTGGCACGCATCAAACGGCAGCTTCAGCGTTGGTATAAATATAATCAGCCGGAAGACGTTGTTCCGGATCCGGCTGTGCATTTATCCCGGATTGAAATCGGCGAGCTGCAATTGATACCTGAGGAGCGGCGTGTATTTTGGCAGGGCGAAGAAGTGGACATGACGAGCAAGGAATTTGCCATGCTTAAAGTTTTTATCGAGCAGCCGAATCGGGCGTTTACCCGATCGGATCTGCTGACGCTTGTCTGGGGCGATGATTATTTCGGAAGCGACCGTGCTGTGGATCATCTGATTAAACGGATACGCAAAAAAATCGATCATCTGCCGATTGAGTCCGTATGGGGTCATGGTTATCGAATGAGAATGGAACGGAGCGTGCATGAAGATGAAACTCGTCCATCAAATTAATCTGGCATTCGGCGCGGCCCTGGTGCTTGTCCTATCCATCACCGCGGTCCTCATCCACTTTGTCCTGCTTGACCACTTCATGGGTACGCAGAAGGAAGATATGAAGAAGATGGGAGCTGCGCTTACGGCTACATTGGAGCAGGAGGCGACAATCCGTCCTGCAACGGGTGCAGTACTGCCCACAATTACGGCGGCTGTAACGCCTGCTGCCGTAGGCATGTCTGCCATTGTTACCGATCCCAAGGGCAATGATGTGAAGACGGGCGAAGCCATATCACTCCATGCTGCAGCGATTAAAGTATCTTCTCGAGCAGATGCAGTCCAAACAACAGATCTGCAGCAAATATGGAATGGCACAGATCAGCGGTTCCTAGTCAATGTGAGCGCTGTGCCTCAAGGGACTTTAACGCTCCTCACGCCGGTCAGTAAAATCAGAGAAATCGAGCGGGCGCTGCTTGACCGGCTGCTGCTTGTATTCGGTGTCGGCGGCGTACTAATGCTTGTGCTCAGCCATGTGATAACGAGAAAGCTGATCAAACCGTTAATGAAATTAAAAGAAGAATTAACGAAAGTAAAAGGACGCCAATTCTCGAACGTGAACCTCGTAAAAGCAGGAGGAGAGATCGGTTCCGTAGCTCAAACGGTTTATGAAATGGCGGGGGAGCTGAACCGGTTCAACCATGCGCAGAAGCAATTTTTCCAAAATGCCTCGCATGAGCTGAAATCGCCGTTAATGTCCATTTCAGGATACGCGGAAGGGATCAGGGACGGTGTTTTTGAGGGGGAGCAAATCCGCAAAGGTCTGGATATTATTCTAAGCGAAAGCGGCCGGCTGAAAAATATTGTAACGGAAATAACTTTGTTAGCAAAGCTCGACAGCGAGGAAGATATTTATCAGCCGTCTGTTATCAGTTTGAAGGAATTGTTGATGGAGACGATTGAACGTATCAATCCTATGCTCGTCAAAAAAGAAATAAAGCTGCATCCCCACTATAATGAGCATGAACCGCTGACGATTCACGCAGACCGGGACAAGCTGCTTCAAGCGCTGCTTAATCTTGCCTCCAACGCCATCCGGCATGCGAATAATCATATTTATATTCATGCCGGCATCAGCAAAGGCCGAATTGAAATCATGGTGTCCGATGATGGGAGCGGAATATCGGAGGAACTGCTTCCTCATCTCTTTCATCGTTTTGTGAAGGGTAAGGACGGCGAGACCGGGCTTGGGCTCGCCATATCGCGGGCGATCGTTGAACGATGCGGAGGCCGGATTCAAGCAGGCAACCGCAAGGAGGGAGGAGCGATCTTCTCGCTTGGATTTCCCGCAGCAGTATGAATGGAGACAGGGAAGGGCGGTTTTGCAGAGCAGGCGCATCCTGACTTCCACCATGTAGAATTAACCCTATTAACCATTCTTCACAGCTGACCCTTTTCCTTTAATAAGGGGAGAGGCTGCGCTATACTGGATTTTTTACAGCTATTTCGGGCTTCAGATGCTCAAACGAGTGCTATACTGGAAATTTCCAGTTATAAATGCCTGCTTTGAGCTCAATAAGGCTCATTTTGCAGTTAGACTATTTAGTAGACACGCCTTAATGGAAGACCTGTATACTTAAAAATAAAAAGGTCGA
>NZ_JBHSOW010000086.1:0-1431 GCF_042656405.1 Paenibacillus solisilvae
TCTAGGCAATAGACTAATGGGTGTCGCCGAGGCTTTCTCTGTGTCTACTTTTTTGAGGCAAGGTCACTTCTTCTTAATCATCTTATCACTCCCATCATCTGGTTTGAAGCTTTAAAGGACAAAAAAAGCCCTCATTTTTGAGGACTTTAAAGCTTCAAACGTTTCTTATTCTTTTGATAAAGGGGAAAGTAGATCCTTGAATGAATTTCTAAGCTGTTCTTTAAATTCTTCCTCATATAACTCTAACGAAAAGCTAATTACGTCATCTATATTAGTTGATACCCAATCTTCATACAATAGTGCTACTTTTCTTGCTAATTTTAAATCTGGTGTAGGTTCAAGAAAACCAGGTACTCTATGGGCTGAATATTTATTTCTCCACTCTACAACTGAATTCCAGTAAGAATAATAATCTTCATTATTTAAATTTAATGAATCTAAAATTTTAATTTTAAAATCTTCATTCAAACCCAACTTTCTCCAATGGGTTTCATTTTTGTCAGTACCAAAAACCATGCACCAAAGGTTTATTGCTTGAAAATAATGCGCATTAATGGTAAAAACCCAAAACTCCTGCGAACCAAACTTAATTAGATTATCAAATTCTTCATGAATTAATCTAAAACTGGAATAATGATAGAGAAAATCCCTCAAGATATGTATTTGTTCTTTAAAAACTTTTTCATTATAGTTACTCAAACAAATGCTCCCGCCTTTTAATTCAAAGTAAAGTATATGACTTTTAGCCGCACTTGCTATTCTTCTCTGCGCTTACTTTGAACAATTTCCCTCGCTTTATCTATCGAAAATCCCCGGCGAGAGGTGTGTGAGAGGTTCAAACTGACTCACGAGCGTATACCGCCAAAGACGCCGAACAAGAACGCTCACATCGAATCCTTTCACTCCATCCTGGAAGCGGAGTGCTACCGCCGTCATGAATTTGAGACGTATCCACAAGCTTACGAAGTCGTCAGTCAGTTTATTCAAGATTACAATTGCATTCGAATCCACGGTAGTATCTACGATCTGTCTCCGTATGAGTACATGGAGGCCGTTAAGCAAGGAACGGTAACGCCGAAGCAGTTCAAGGTCTAATACGGCGTAAAACGATGTAAATCAGAGTAATGCTAAGTGTAGGATCGGATAAGAGGTTCGCTGTCCATAATTCGGGGGTTTACCCGCTTACGCAGAAGTATATAAAAAAATCTGAGGGAACACCGTTCCCTCCTTTCTTCAACTAAAGGGCCATTATATTGAATAAGAGGTTACATAAAACCTTACTTTTTTATGCAGCTGCTAGGCTTTTTCAGAAGCCAAAAATGTTGATTCATCAATAATGTATAAAACCATACATAAACGGTAAAAATCGAGTAGGAGGGAGCGGCTAGCCCCCGTCCTCTCACACCACCGTACATGCGGGTCCGCATACGG
>NZ_JBHSOW010000087.1:0-5591 GCF_042656405.1 Paenibacillus solisilvae
ATATTAAATCCCTCCACGTATATATTATAGAGGTTTTCTATGTGTCTATCTATTCGGGGCAGGGTCAGGCCAGACCCAAAAGAATAATGCCTGCTCCAATGGAAATTCTAATAATTTGTTCCGTTTTTCCCACATTACAATTCATCATAAACACCTCCTACTCAAATCATGTCCAAATAATCGAAACAATCTTCAGGAAGTGAGTGGAAATGTATAACTGTATTACACAAGAAGGGGCTTAGGGTGAACTCATTGTAGCGCTATCTAAGGATACGCTTTTTATGTGCGGAACCAACGGTCACGTATGATTGCCGCAGATAGGATTCGACATTCGTCGAGGATTGCGAAGCAGCTCTCCGTTCTCACGATAGCAAGGTATTCACTTCCATCCAGCAGGTGGCGGGATGGCTTTTCCGACAGCGTGCATGGAGTCCCCATATTAAAGACAGAATCGCTGCATGAAGCCGCTCGAGGATTATCCTGTAGCGATCGTCGTCCCTGTGCAACTCCCCAACTTGTTAATGTCGGACACTGATCGGGATTATCTAGCCGCGTCCACCGTCATAATCGTTTCTTTCCGTGTTCTCGATCGCTCATTGCCATTGTCGCACATGTCGCCTTGGTATCGGTGAATCCGGACGTTATGAAGCTGGAATTGACTTACTCCATCGCTCAGAGTCGCGTCGGCGTTCCTTATCCATCCATCACAGAAACGGTAATTCTTCTGTTCATCATCGAGATGCTTTTCGATGCGATCCACTTTGAGCCCTCTCCTCTCACCCTGATACCAGTATTGGTATATAAAAACATACTTTGATATTGACTGCTACTCAAATGACTTTCATAAATTCACATTTCCGATACTTCTTAAAGTATGTAACGTATTGCTGATAAAAATAGCAAAGCAGCGATTCCGAAACAAAGCCGCATCAGCCACTTATCCTGACGATCAAAGACACTCATGACGTTTCTCCCTTCACATACTTAGCATTAAATAAAAACAGTCTGAGCAGCAGTACAAGCGCCGGTATCAAAAGGACGAGTCCCGCTATAAATGATACGACTAGCGCCCGCCCCATTACCGAATTTGTTATACTGCTGGAAATCGTTAAGTAAGGGTAAATCAAATAAGGAAGATGAGAAATCCCGTAACCGAAGAACGCAAATGCAAATTGAAGCATAACCATCACAAATGCCGTGCCATAGTTCTTCTGACGCCAAATCAGCCAGATGGCAATCATAAAACTTACCAAGGACAGGCCGAACATCCACCATATCTCAAGCGTATTTTGAAAATGCTCCCGATTATGATTGCGAAGCGCGATGAAGACAAAGAGGCTGGAGATAATCGTAGGAACGGCTCCCCACAAAGCAAAAGAGCGAAGCCATTCGAGCGCCCTGCTGTCTTCCGCACGATCGGCGTAATATGTCAGGAAAGTCGAACTGATAAACAGTACACTCGAAACGGCAAGAAGAACGACAGCCCAAGAATAAGTGCTAAAGAACAGTTCCTCCATCAGTAATGAAACGGTATTACCGCGAACGGACAAAAAACCACCCTCCGAAATAGTAAACACGGTCGATAAGGCCGCCGGTATGAGCAATCCCGTTGCTCCATAGGCGAGAAGATAAAGATTATTTTTTTTTGCGCCGTAATTGGCAAATGCATAGAAAGATCCCCGGATGGAGAGCAAAACGAGTGCAATGCTTCCAGGGATCAGCAAAGCGGTTCCGTAATAATAGGCTGTTTCGGGAAAAAAACCGACGATACCGACGAAAAAGAATACGAGAAAAACATTCGTAACTTCCCAAACCGGCGACAAATATCTGGAGATAACAGGCGCAATAACCGTTTCGATTCCGATAACTCTGCCATAATAAGCGTAAAACCCGGCGCCGAAATCGATGGAAGCAACGATCAAGTAGCCGTACAGAAATATCCAAAGCACGGTGATTCCAAGCTGTTCAAGCGACATTCCGATGCCCTCCTATAAAATAATTCGACGTTCTTCGAGTTCGAGTTCCGCCGGTTTATTGCGGAACAACCGGCTGAGTACGGAAAAGCAAATAATGCCCAGCAAGAGGTACAAAGCAGCGAACAGCCAAAATGTGATGCCGACATTGGGATTTGTTGTAGCCGCATCGGACACGCGCATGTATCCCCTTAGAATCCATGGCTGTCTGCCTACTTCCGCATAAAACCAGCCCAGCTCGATGGCGAGCAAAGAAAAGGGTCCCCCCGTAAGGATTCCACCAAGCATCCAGCGATTATACGCATTCCATCGCTTCATTCGAGTCAGGATGAGGAACAGAATGGGAACGGCCAGTAAGTAAAATCCGATGCCAACCATGGAATCAAAAAGATAGTGTACATACAACGGAGGCCACTCGTCCTTCGGAAAATCGTTTAACCCGACAACCGTTCCGTTTGGATCGTGAGTTGCGAGAAGGCTAAGTGCCCAAGGAATTTGTATCGCCCCCGTTATCTCCTTCGTGTCCGGGTTCAATCGACCGCCAATAACAAGTGAAGCTCGATTGCCAGTCTCGAAATGCCATTCGGCCGCGGCCAATTTCTCAGGCTGTTCCTCCGCTAAAAATATGGCGGAAATATCCCCTATCCAGATCGTAGACGCCGCAAGGATCAGTCCGGTCATCATATTGAGTCGGATGGACTTTTTGTAGTAATCATGGTTTCGCCCTCTAAGCATGGAAAATGCGGCAATCATGGCCAGCAGAAATGCTGCGGTTAAGTAAGCGGAAGACAATACGTGAGCCACTTTGGAAGGCGTAGCCGGATTGAACATAGCAGCGAGCGGATCAAGATTTGTCAGCTTCCCATTTTCGAACGAAAACCCTTGTGGCGTATTCATAAAAGCATTAACCATCGTAATAAACAACGCGGAAGCGGATGATCCGATTACGATTGGAAGGGTCAACATCCAGTGAAAATATGGATTGGAGAATCGGTTCCATGTATACAGATAGATACCAAGAAAAATGGCTTCGAAGAAAAATGCAAAGGTTTCCAAAAAGAGCGGCAAACTTATCACATTGCCTGCAAATCGCATAAATTCCGGCCATAACAGGCTAAGCTGAAGACCGATACACGTACCGGTAACAACACCGACTGCTACCGTAATGACAAAGCCGCGTGTCCATCTTCGTGCCATGAGTGAATAATGAGGATCTCTTTTTCTTATCCCCATCCATTCGGCGATGGAGATGAAGATGGGTATGCCGACTCCAACTGTGGCGAACAAGATATGAAAAGCTAGTGTCATTTCCGTCAAGCCGCGGCTCCAATCCAACGCATTCAACTTAATCCCTCCAGCTTACACGATTTTGGATGATGTCTTGGATTTTCTCCGATTAATATTCCTTCCATTACCAAAAAGTATACAAGGGAGTTGAGCGGCCACACTCAATCAATTCAATTAAAAAAGGCCGCGATTACGCGACCTGTTCCCCATTTTGCAATAAACACTACCCTTACCATACATTCGGTTTGGTCTTTATTTTTAATATTATCTTTTATTTTTGGTGAATAAGTAATTATATTTTGAAGCATGTTTTAATTCGTCCGTAATAATTTCGAATAGCATATCTCGGTATATGCCTTGGGGCAGACATTGTCTAATCATGCGATACTTTTCAACGGCTCTTAATTCTCCAAATAATTCCTTTTTTATTCCATCAACATAGGTCGCTGGCCTTTTAAACTGCTCTCCATTCATAATCTGTACTTCTTGTCCTGTAAAAATCCCTGTATATTTTACGGACATTTGATTATGCTTTCGCTCATCATCCCTTATTGAAGCTATAATTTCCTTCTCTTCTTGAGTAGGAGCGAAAGATATTAAATATTGGTAAAAGAGTTCATCTTCCCTTTCTCCCTGAACTGCCTCCCATCGATTCGTTAGCAACCAATTTTCCACGTTCTACACGAGAGTCATCAATACGAACGCTCGGGATGCCGTACACGTCATCGACGGTTTGCTCCATCATGAAACGGACTTGGCCATCGAGGAGCATTATACGGATACAGCCGGTTACACCGATCAAGTTTTTGGTTTAACGCATTTACTTGGATTTCGCTTTGCGCCACGCTTGCGTGACTTGGCTGACTCCAAGCTATATACAATGGGTAAGCCGAAGGACTTCCCTAAATTGGAGAAACTGCTGCGCGGACAGATTAATACAAAGATCATCCAGGAGAACTACGACAATGTTCTCCGGCTGGCTCACTCTATTCGAGAAGGAACCGTTTCAGCATCACTCATTATGGGGAAAATTGGCTCCTATGCAAGACAGAACAGTTTGGCTACCGCGCTGCGGGAAATGGGCGAATCGAGAAAACGATCTTCATCCTGGATTACCTTTCGAGCGAGGCGCTGCGGCGAAAAATCCATCGGGGGTTGAACAAAGGGGAAGCCATGAACGCGCTGGCCAGAGCGATCTTTTTGGCAAACATGGAGAGTTACGGGAACGTGCGCTACAAGATCAGCTCCAACGGGCCAGTGCATTGAACATTATCATCAATGCAAATTAGCGTTTGGAACACCGTCTATCTCCAGCAAGCAACTGAACACCGTAAAAAGCAAGGTAAGCTTCAGGAAGAACTACTAAACCATATTTCGCCCCTTGGATGGGAGCATATCAATTTTTTGGGTGAATACAAATTCAATTTCAAGCAGAATACGTCTCTACATTCATTGCGACCGCTTAAACAACAGGAAGTTGAATAACCGTTGGTCCGGGTTAAACCGCTCGGACTAATTTGGCTTAGAGAGAAAACGCCAAGCCGGTCCGCCGAAGGCTTAGCGTATATTTTCGTTAAAATGTTGTCGGGACCCTTTATAAAAGAATGTCAGATGAAGGGCAAAATAAAAAACCCTCCCCTTCCAGCTGTACACCCAAAAAAGGCATTAGGAAAGTGACCTTGCCTCAAAAAAGTAGACACAGAGAAAGCCTCGGTGACACCCATTTGTCTAATGGCTTACAACTCTTCCCCTACCTTGAACGGCGGGACATAATCGTTCGAGGAATGCGTTCTCCGACGGTTATAAAATAGTTCGATATATTCAAATACTGCCTTTTTAGCCTCAGCACGCGTCTTAAATGTATAGTCATTCAGCCATTCCATCTTTAACTTACCCCAAAATGATTCCATTGGAGAATTATCGTAGCAGTTACCTTTACGGCTCATGCTGCAGATGAATTCATGCTTCTTGAGGAGTTTTTGATAGCCCTTGCTGGCGTATTGACGCCTCGATCAGAATGAACAATGAGTCCCTTTGAAGCACCTGTCCGGCCGATTGCCTGCTTCAGCGCGGCGCATACAAGCTCCGTTTTCATCCGACTATCCATGGCCCAACCCACGAGTTTACGGCCATGTAAATCCAGTACGCCAGCGAGATACAACCAGCCTTCAGCTGTTGAGAGTGAAGTAAGAGTCAGGGCGTAGTCGAACTATTTCCCTGCCTCTCCTTCCCGAACCGGACTTGCACCTCTCAGCGCATCCGACTCTCCATTTAAGTGTTGCTTAAAGCAAAGGCTACTTCGTCATAGTAGGATTCAATTGTTCGACGTTT
>NZ_JBHSOW010000088.1:0-38868 GCF_042656405.1 Paenibacillus solisilvae
GGGTAAGTGTCGCTTTTCTTTAAATATAACTTGGGTCACTGGAAAAGCTTAAGTTCTTCAGTGGCCTCAAAAAAAGCCGCAGACCTTTTCATCCGCAGGCTTGATAGCTATCCTATCTCAATCAATTACAGCCGCTGGTTCTTTCTGGCAGTTCTCGCATAGACCATATACCTCAAAGCGGTGATTCGTTATTTTAAAATTGCCCGGTAAATTCAGCTGCTGCTCCATGGGGCAATATTCGAAGGTCAGTGTTTTCTCACAGTTAATGCAAATCAGATGATGATGATGATGGTTCAGACAGCTTCCCTTGAATTTTAAGCCGCCGTCCATAAAATAAAACTGTTCCAGCGCCCCCATCTCGCTGAGCAGACGCAAATTCCGGTAAACCGTATCGAAGCTGACGCTCGGATATGAAACCGTCATTTGGTCGTACACGTCCTTCGGGGACATGTATCCATCCGTCTTCGCAAAAATTTCAGCCAGCATGCGGCGCTGCTCTGTAATTCGCCAGCCGCTTCTAGACATGACGTCGATCATTTGCTTCATCATATTCGTATGGGCCATGAATAAATTCCTCTCGTGTTCGTTATATGAACATAGTGCTTCAATTCGGGACTAAATGTCAAGACAACCTCCACCTATACCCAGGCAGCCCCGGTGCAGATATAGATACGGCAATAGACCGGCAGCCAGCTTCGGCTCCCGGTCTATCGTCTTTTATTATCGCGCTTCGTTTGTCGCTAGCCGCAAAGACGCCCAATCGATCTCGGGCACCAAGCCTTCCTTCGCCGCTCGTCCAAGCAGTGCTTCAATCGCAGCATAACCGTCCGATCCAAGGTTCGCTGAGAACTCGTTCACGTACAAATCGATATGTGCTGCGGCAACCTCGGGAGAAAGCTCTTGTGCATGATTCATCACATAGGCTTGGGATGCTTCAGGATGTGCCCAAGCATATTCAACCGATGCCTTAATCCACTTCGAGATCTGATCGAGATCGAGCGAACGTTTCGCTATGATTGCCCCAAGCGGTATCGGCAGGCCTGTATCTTCCTCCCACCAGCTGCCTAGATCCTTCAATAGATGCAGACCGTAAGTATGATAGGTAAATCGCGCCTCATGGATAACTAATCCGGCATCAACCAATCCGTCTCGTACCGCCGGCATGATTTCGTGGAAAGGCATAATTACGATCTCACCCACCCCGCCCGGCACCTGCTGAGCCGCCCATAGCCGAAACAGCAGATACGCTGTCGACTTCTCGCTTGGCACCGCTACCCGCTTCCCGGCCAAAGCCGATAGATCGGTGCTGCTATCGGAATTATTCTGCGTGAGCACCAGCGGCCCGCAGCCTCTTCCAAGCGCTCCTCCGCATGGCAGCAGCGCATAATCGGATGCTGCCCACGGCAGAGCCGCATACGAGATTTTCATGACCTCGGGCACCTCGGAGCCGGACTCGCCGGCAGCCCATTTGTTCGTAATATCAATATCTGCATAAGTGACATCAAGCTTCGGCGCACCAGGGATTAATCCATGCACCAGCGCGTGAAAGATAAATGTGTCATTAGGACACGGAGAGAAAGCGATTCTCATATAAGCACCTCCGCTATAACTGTGCTTGCCGACTGGAGTGCCTTCAGCGCATCTCCAATTCGCCACGCATCGCGGTCTCTTGGACCGACTTGATTCGAAATTGTACGAATTTCAATAAATGGAATACCCAAGTTATGTGCAGCCGAAGCTACGCCATAACCCTCCATAGCTTCAACCGCAGCTCCCGGAACGCGGGCTGCCAGAGCAGCCGCGTGCTCTGCAGTTCCTGTAGCCGTCGAGACCGTCAATATCGGACCGCTTGCAACCGTCAGCCCAGCTGCTTTAAGCGCCGCTGTTAACGATTGTACCAGGCCGGTGTTAACTTGAAAGCGTGTCGTGCCGAATCCGAGCTCCTCGAAGCTCAGAAAAGCATCAGCTGTTTCTACACCAAGGTCCGCTGAAACACTCTCAGTCGCTACAACAACAGAGCCGACCTCGGCTTGTCCGGCGAACCCGCCTCCAATACCGGCACTGATGACTAAGCTGTAATTGGCTGCCGCTAATGCTGCTGCCGTCTTCGCCGCCACAGCAATGGGGCCGACCCCTCCCGCGAGAACATCGACATCCTTCTGGCCTCCAAGCCCTCTCAGAACAGCTTCCCGCTCGGCTTCCACCGCAGTCACAATGAGTGTTCGTTTTCTACTGTGTTCCTGCCGGAAGCTCATGCTAGATGAGTGAACGTTGTTATCCGCAGTCATGTTCGGGTCTCCTTCTGATACCTCTGAATTGCAGCTTTATGAATGCCGCTGGAACAAATGATTGTTACTTACAATTATATTATTGTACCAGCTTTTTTACTGAATTACGAATCATGCGAATGCGTCCGGCTATCCAACAACCCTCTTAAATACAAGCACCCTGCCGAGCTCTTCCCGCTGAAGACCGATCTCCAAGATCGCCTTGATGTTCCCGAATTTATCGCCAATGTCATAACGGCTGCCTTCCAGCTCAAGTGCCTTCAAGCCGTCCGGCAATCCGCTTACCCTGCTTATAAATCAGTCATTCTTAAGTTACTTTGACTCTCAATAGTCTGGTTCTCGTGACCATACCCGCACTCTCCAGAGTCCTCTTAGAAGCTTCGTTATAGTACCAACATCCACTTACAGGCTTAATACCCTGCTCAGCACACCATTTCCTTAATTGTAAAATTATGACTCTCCCAATTCCTTGCCTTCTATATGCCTCATTAGTTAACATACCTATGCTTGCTAATCCTTTGAACATCTTAGACTTCTCAACTACTCCGATTCCAAGCAACACAGCGCCCCTATAGTAGGTGAAGAGCTCTCCACAATCAATCCGACGTTCGTATTGGTCAAGAAAATCTCCACATATTTGTTGTATTTGTTGCAGATCTTCTAAATTAGCAGGGCGAAATGATTCATCACCTGAAACATTACTCTCAATTATGTCTTGATTGTCTTGGAAAAAGTAAGCTTGTTTGTTGATCGTGAAGTCCTTATCTACTGCCAGGCTTACAAATAGTTCATCGCAGGTCGGAATGAAAAGAGAGTTCACTGTATTACTTTCAAGCACTTGGCTAAACATCTTCTGCGAGTACATTTGGTAGGGGCGACTGATGTAGAATTGGGTAAGAAGTTCGTTATTGTGAATAGCATAGTAACCCACTACTTTTGATCCCTCATGGATCATGTAAAAAGTTGATGCTAAAATATGCTCCTCCAAGAAGGAATCAAAAGGGGAAGATAGCTCGTGGATGTATTCTTCAATCATATATTGAATTTCATTGATAAGACATTCTTTTGTAATCATCCCAAGCCATCCTTTCATGAGAGACTATTATTAATACCATAGTAAATGATGCTTTTCACAAATTAAAGGGGAAGAAGACTCAACAGAAGGCATTCAAGAATTCATGGAACGACATGCAAATCCGTCATACTATACCCTCAGTAGTCCGGGCCCATTGGTTAAGAGAACCAAAAAAACAGGAAAATGCGATCCCGAAGGACGCATATTCCTGTTTTTTGTAATCGATTATTAATAAGGTGCAGATATGGCAACCGCTTGATAGGATTTCGTTCCATAGTTCCATACAATATAGGCAATTACATAGCCATCGTTTGCGGTGATGTTCGTCGAATAAGGGCTGCCTGCATCCGCCCATTGCCATCCGCCGTATTTATAGGTGCCGGCAGGGTCGTTTTGAGCATTTTCCACGTTCTCGAAAACGCCAACCCAGTCCTGCCTTCCATAAACTTGAGGCGTTAGAAAATCCCATCCGACTTTTACTGCACATAACTGCCAGTTAGCTGAACAAGGGACTACCTGTGTCATAAATGAGATGCCATTCTTCCTGCTGTCAATCTTTTCGGCGGGCGACATGGAGAACAGCGCCCCAGTGGCGGCGAACCGACTTTTCTGGGCGTCTATTTAAGCGAACCCGGATCTCGTTGTAGAGCAAGTCTCGTTTCCATTCCTCCATGAGTATGTGGCCGGAGAATGTATGGAGGAGTTTAACGTACTCATCAACGTGATAAATGCGTTCCCAATCGAAGTGCCGTGTGTGTACAACCTCGAACAGGCCGCTTTTCTCAATCTCTTCTCTTTGCTCGTGCAGTTCCCCTGGTCGCGGGGTGCCCTCCGAATTACCCTCGCCTATCTCATCGTAAACGCTTTGAATCTCACGGAAGAATGGGTCGCCACCATCGGGAAAAACGTGGGCTGCATTCCAGAAGGCCAGATGTCCGCCAGGACGAAGGACCTGCCATGCCTTGATGTACCGAACCTCAGGATCGACCCAGTTCCAAGCGGTTGCGGCGAATACCAAATCATAACCTTTTCCCGGCTCAGGCCGCCAGTCTTCAAAGCGCCCCGCGATAACCTCCACGTCCATTCCGACAAGGTTTCGACGTGCAACTGAAGCAAGCGCCGCGCCAAGTTCCACGCATGTGATCGAAAATCCACGCCTGGCTAACGGGAGAGTAGCCTTTCCTGTAGCACAACCGACTTCCAACAAATGATCACTAGGTTTCAAATTTGCCACATGGATTAGATCATCGAACAATTCTTCCGGGTAGTCCGGACGCGCCTGCTGATATAGGTCTGCGGCTTGGTCAAAAGTCTTGCGCAATTCTTTGTAATCCTTCCTTGAGTTCACAATTCCTCTCCCCTTCCATGGGAAACGTTAATCAACTCTTCTGCCCATAGCCACACGAAGGGCTGCCAACTGGCAGCCCTCATGATACGGGTCTATCGTTCTCCGTTACTGCAATAATAATTGAGTTACCGCCTCGGGTTCGCCCAAATAAGATGAACTCTGTTATGCCAGTAGCTTTCCACCTTATTGATTTTGAGACCTGACTCTCGGATCAGTCCTAAAATGTTCCTTGTATGGTGGCATCCATAAACTTCTATAACAATGCCGGTAGTGAACCTCAAAAGGATTTGTTATTTCAACTGCCGTTTAAGAATATATGTACTTTGGCATTCTTTGACTACCAGTTCCCATCCTTGATCTCCAAGAATATTTAAAACTCTTATGAGGGAGATATCGTTGTATTTTGGAAGGTGATCCCTTTCATCTAAATAGTATCTAACACCGTATATATCATCCTGCTTTTTTAAGACAGTATATTCAAACTTCATGACAATCACCTCTTTTTATTCTGATATATATTACCATAACCCAAAATAGTTTCCCGTCCAATCCCTTTAGGGCTTCTGTAGGGGCCAAAACAGTAAGTACCGACCGTGATTTTCAACATCACTGCCATTACTTTGCAACAAAAAAAGGAGCTATCTGCATGAAAAGCTCCTTCTCCACTGGTAGCTGTTAATGAATTTTATATCCGACAAGATAATATTGAGAATTTGCGGTGTCGTTCCTTAAATCCATCTCCACAGTATGTCCATCTGGTCTGCACAAAGTAATCTTAATTTCAAAATACTGTTCACCATGTATTGCATCGACTGGTTTTGCTTTTTCTTTATTATTATTAAAGGTCACACGCTCGTTTATAGAAAGTATTTTTTCACAGTTAAATTGAGAGTATTCTTCTTTAAATATTTCTTTCAGCGATGAGATAATTACTGGTTTCAATTGTTGTAACAATGCATTTTCGGTTACGACTAACCTTGGACTTGGTTGTGCGAAAACCTCTGGTTCAAAAGACAAAAAACATCCAATAAGTACAACATAAATTATACCTAACCTAATTTTCACAATTTTCACCCGACCATTTTTTTGCTTAGTCTGGGCATAAATCGTGGAAATATGTATGCTTGACTGATAAGTGATTACTGCCCGTGGGACCATGATCCCGTGCGCTAAACTGTTCACCCCCTACTTGCAGAAACATGTTTGAGGCTGGTTGAGACAACGATCTCGCATAACAAGCGAAGCTATGACACTGCAAGAAGGATTAGGGGCTGCCGGCGAATACTACAAAGAAAGTGATGCGGTAATGACTTGACCCTTACGTTACGTAACGGTGTATAGTGAATATACCGGTAACCAGCTGGCGCCGAGAAAGGGGATGATCATGCAACGAGAGTGGAAAGTCGGAGAACTTGCGAAATTAGCGGGACTAACGATTCGCACTTTACGATTTTACGATCAAATCGGTTTGTTTTCGCCATCCGGTCATTCTAATTCCGGATACAGGCTCTATACGGAAACGGACATTTCGCGTCTGCAGCAAATTCTATCCTTGAAGGAGCTAGGGCTGTCTCTGGAGCAAATTAAAGCCGTTATGGCTGGTGATCAGCTCAGCCTGTTTAGACACTGTATCCCTTCAAATAGCCCGGCTGAAAGAAAACATTCATATGCAACAGAAGCTTTTGCACGAGCTCGAGAATGTATCAAGCCGGATGCACAGAAACGAACCGTTGACAGTTGAAAATTTCACTAAAATCATGCGGACAATGAGGATGAATCATGAGAAGTATTTTGACGAGAGGAAGTCGAGCTGGAATCTCCACCTCGACCAACTCGGCGCATATTTAGACGAACATCCGGGAGAACCCGGCCAAGGAGGATTCGACCATGAATGAACCATCTGCCAAACATTCCACTTTCGTCATCGAAAGGAACTATAAGCATTCGACTGCCCGAGTATTCGCCGCTTGGGCGGGCCAGGCCGCCAAAGCCGTCTGGTTCCCGAAAGCCAACGAGTTCGATTTCCGCGTAGGAGGACGAGAGTACAACCGTGGAGGTCCGCCGGGAGGCCCGGTCTTCACTTTCGACGCCTGCTATCAGGAGATCGTTCCGGATAGACGCATTGTCTACTCGTACACGCTGGACATGGATGAAACGCGGTTATCCGTCTCCGTGACGACGGTAGAGTTCAAACCAGAGGGCGGCGGCACACGGTTGGTCTACACAGAGCAGGGTGTTTTTCTGGACGGCCATGATACGCCCGAACAGCGGGAACACGGAACGAAACTATTCTTGGACAAGCTCGGCGACGTTCTGGACGGGCAATGAAAGTTGCGAAAGAGATTGCAAACCGATTGGAGCTAAGCCAGCCGCAAGCTTCCAAACATCCTCGCATACTTAGTGATATAGGTTTCAACAAAATCGCAACGCAAGTAGGTGAACGCGAGATTGTGATCACCCGCGTATTTGATACTCCACGCGATCTTGTGTTCGATGCTTGGACGAAAGAGGAGCACCTGTCGAAATGGTGGGGACCTCGAGGTTTTACAACGACTTTTCAGAATTTTGATATGAAAGCGGGCGGTACATGGCAGTTTGTCATGCACGGTCCTGATGGCGTTGATTATCCCAACACCAACGTCTTTGTCGAGGTCGTTAAACCCGAGCGGATCGTCATCAAACATGATGTGTTTCCCCATTTTCTGGCGACAGCAATCTTTGAGGACCTGGATGGTACGACCAAACTCATTTATAGCACTGTTTTTGAAGAAAATACCGCTGTATTTGATAAGGTGAAAACATATGCCGTCCCAGGAGCCGAACAGACCATGGATCGTCTCGAGGAGCATCTGGCAAGTATCTCTTAAAAGTAAGAGGCCAGCCTCGTAATTGCGGTAACCTATCGTGTGGCTTGCAATATTTGAAGGGCTGCCGGTGGGCAGCCCTTTCTTTTTTTATTCCATAAGCCCATTTCCCCAGCATTTCGAGTAGGACAATTTCAAAATAGTCTGTTGCCGCTAACAAGTATATTCGTTAATTGATTGAGGCTACTGACAACCAGATTGGGCTGCGCTTTTGTCGCCGGAACGAATCTGGTGCCAAGTCCGGCAGCAGGAATAACAGCTTTGCGTATAGTCATAGGAAGATCACTCCTGAAGCGTTTTTTGAATTGAAGAAGACTGATTCGCGAATGCCCAATACCGACTGCCGATATAATTCATGCCGACGCTGAACAGCGTTGCAATAAGCTTGCAAATGAAAAGCGATAATGGGGTATACGCATGCAGGATCAGCAGGAGCACGGTGGTAACAGCCAAAGCGGCCAGGTTCACTGCTGTGAACCGCAAAGCCTGACCCGGCGCTCTCTTCTCCTTACGGAACGTCCAGCTCCGGTTCATGTAATAGCTGTTCATCATGCCGCTGCTGTAGGAAATAACCTGTGCCAAAACGGCATAGACGTCAAATGAACTCAATAAAGTAAAGACGGCGAGATCAACCAGCGTGTTGATGACGCCGACAGAGCCGAACTTAAGCAATGGTAAGAGATTAAAGTTGAATTTGCGCTGCATTACAATTCACCCGCTTCATTTGTCAGAGCTGGCAGGGATGGAAGTGACTCTGCTATCCCGCTTCCGGCTCCCATCCATAGCAATCGGTGCATCCAGATCAGAACGAATACATTCACAATGGCGATCCAAACCCCGGTTCCAGCCGTTACGTTATTATCTAAAACGATGATTAAGTTCATCATCACAGTCAATGTCAGCAAGCCGGCGGGAAGCACCCACCTTTTATCCTTCAGCAGGACGAATACGGTAAAAACAAGCGCAGGAATGCTGTAACGTTCATGGATTTCCGTAGGAAGCATGAAGAAAGCCAGACATAATGCCGCTGAGGCTTTCAGAAGGACAGCTGTGCTTTCTTCCCGCGAACGATAGACATACAGGCAGATCCCGATCACCGAGATGAACAGCAATCCAAATCCGAAATTTCGCATCGTAACGCCTGCTGCCAGTATTTCCGTATCATTTGTACCGGGGGCAATCCCTATAATATAGAACCATATATTCATTGCATTCATTGTCACGGATATATAGAAGCCGACCGCATCTGTATAAGCTTGGCTGATCATTATACCTAAGCTTCCCGCTGCTCCAAAGTAGCTTAGCGCCGCCATCCAAGGCGTAATGAAGCCTATCGTCCACATGAGAAGCGGACGGAAGTTCCGTTCTTTTACGAGCACAATGAGAAGCCAGATCCCGATGACCGGCAGTACGGTAATGGCTTGAAACTTAGTAAGCAGCGCCAATGCAAATATGACACCGCTCATGAAAGGGCGGTTGGACAGCCACATCATGGCAAGCAGCATCAGCATACTATGCAGCATATCGACTTGTCCCCATACCGCGCTATCTGTCATGAGCGCTGGATTTAAAGCGAAGAGTACAAGAATGAAAGACCGCCAGTTGTAATTGCTAATCCCTGCTGTAAGCCACACTGCAAGCACGACCGCTGCCAGATCGATGAGAATCAGCAAAAATTTGAACGAAATCGCACCTGCATATGTCGAGATACCGAGTGCATGAAGCAAATCCCCGTACAATCCCATCACCCATAGAAACAACGGCGGATAATTAATATTGCCATTGGCAGCGAAGGCGCCGCCAAGTCCATATTCCCGAACCGATTCCATCCATTGTACGAATAAGCCCTGGTCAGATATAAAGCCCGTATATTCTTCTGCAAGCAGGAACCTTACGACACCTGCGCACATGAGAAGCAGAATGACAAAGCCAATAAATTTGCGCCGGTCTGCAACCGAATCCATTTCATGCGCATCATTCATAATGTCTGACCTGCTGCATGGCAGTCCGATCTTGAATCGGACTTGCCGTTCCATAGCTTTCGCGGACAATATATAGCGGTCTCCCTTTCGTCTCGTCATAGATCCGCCCTACATACTCTCCGAGCACACCTAGCATAAGGAGAACGAATCCATTAAAGATCAGCATGACTCCGATCATCGAAGGCCAGCCTTTGATGGTCGCATCCGTAAATAAGGCCAAATAAAGCACATAGATGAAGTAGAGAAATCCTGATCCGGACAGCATCGCACCCAGGTAACCTGCAAGCTTGAGCGGCTTATACGAGAAGGAGGTAATGCCGTCGATGCACAGCTTGATCATTCGTTTCAGAGGATATTTGGTCTCGCCCGCAAGACGCTCATCCCGCTCGTATTCCAATGCGGTTTGACGAAATCCTACCCAGCTTACCAGGCCTCGCACAAAGCGGTTATTCTCGGGAAGCCGTTTCAATTCATCCACCACACGCCGGTCCATTAAGCGAAAATCGCCAGTATCCACGGGAATCGGCACTTCGGTTGACGCTTTAAGTACCCGGTAAAACAAGCTTGCAGACCATTTCTTGAATCTGGACTCCCCGCTGCGTTTTGTTCGTTTCGCATAAACAACCTCGAAGCCGTCCTGCCATTTGGCAATCATGTCCAGAATAAGCTCCGGAGGGTCCTGCAGATCAGCATCTATAATAATGATCGCGTCGCCCGCTGCATAATCCATGCCGGCTGTAATTGCAATCTGATGACCAAAGTTACGGGAGAAATCAATGAGTTTAACGGTTGGATCCCAATAGCTGCACTCGCGAATGATTTCCGCACTGCGGTCCTTGCTGCCGTCGTTGACGAAGAGAAGCTCGTAAGCTTCTCCCGTCTTACTCATGACGGTCTTCAATCTTCGATAGGTATCCTGGATGACGGCTTCCTCGTTATACATCGGAATAATAACGGAATAGCGGTTTTTGTTCTTCATGCTATTCGCCTCCTAAAAGTTTTTAGGGATACTTACTTTACTGCTTCCTGTGAGCTAAAAACTCTCTTCGGAAGCATTGACTAAGTTTTTAGGGATACTTTCTTTGCTGCTTCCTGTGAGCTGGCTCAGCTAGTTTCGGAAGCATCAGTTATTTTAACGCAACTTCATAAAGCGTCTCTCCGCCGCGGCCGCCGCGGAATGAATTCGAATCCTCATTCACTGAATCCGCAGCTGTTTGATCTGCATTTGTATTTGACTGCTGCCATTCGGAAGATGGTATTTCTGTGCCATTATCTTGGATCCACTGCAGCACCTCGGAGCTTCCGCCTCGACCGCCGCCTCCGGATGACACCATGAAATATTTCAGCTTGCCTGATGTAATAAGCTCCTTCACTTCATCCAGCGAAAGAACAGGGTCTGACCCGGAGAAGCCGCCCATAATGATGACATTCTCGCCGGATTCAATGATATATGGAGCTGCTGTCGTGTAGCTTGTTGTCGCAAACAAGTACGTTTCGCCCGTATTATGAGCCTTCAAATATTGCAGCGCCGCCGTATTCAAGGTCGAGGATTCCCCGCCACCGCGAGGCGCGGCCATGCCTCCATCCATATTGCCGCCGTTCCCGCCAGCGGCCATGTTTCCACCCATTCCACCGTTCCCGACAGCAGCCATGTTTCCACCCATTCCACCGCCGCCATTCGTGCTGCTTGGTCCTGCTTGAGGAAGCATGCTGTTCTGTCCATAGGTGATTGGTGTTGCGGCCCAGTAGAGCGGCCCAACGAGCAGCACCATCAGTCCAATCAAGGCTGCCGGACGGGCAACCCGCTCCGTTCGTTTCAACACAATGAGCAGAAGTGCGGTAGACAAGCTGCCTGCCAACACGAAGATGGACCACAGGACACCGATCGTATCATCGTAAGGACGCATAATGTACAGCTCGAAGATGGCTGTAATCGGGATTGCGGCTGGCAATAACCAAGCCATCCATCCGGATGTTTCATGATATTGCTTGGCCAGCTCCTTCCAGCCTGCTCCAACCAGAGCAGCGATGGGTGCAGCCAGCATGATCAGATAATATTGATGGAAGAATCCTGCTACGCTGAAGAATCCCATCACCGGAACGAGCCATGCGAGCCAGAACAAGCTTTCTTTGTGCTGCTGAGTAAAATGTCGTCTGCGCAGGTTGGCAAACAATCCTACACAGGCAAATGCTGCGAACGGAATGAGCCAGCTTGCTTGACCCGATAATCCGGATTGGAACAAACGGAGCGGTCCTGCCTCACCCGTTCCGAACCTCCCGCCGCTGCCGCCGCCAAATCCGCCGCCTCCGGGCGGCTGACCTTGACCGAAGCCGCCGTCTTCACCTCCGCCGACTCCGCCGCCATTTTGCCCCTGCGTACCATTACTGCCGGTTTGGTCTTGCTGTGCGGAAGAATCTGATGCAAAGCCGTCATCGACTTGACCTTGTAATCCACCGCTATCGGTTTGACCTTGCTGCGTTGGCTGAACCGCACCATCACCATCTGACTGACCGGCCTGCTCACCTTGACCGCCAAAACCATTGCCTCGCATATTACCGCCATCATCACCGCGCATTCCCCCGCCGCCGGGAGCTCCACCGCCACCGCCCTGCTCACCGGTGAGGCGCGAAATTCCGTTGTAGCCAAACGCAAGCTCCATGACGGAGTTCGTCTCGCTGCTGCCTATATAGGGCCGGCTGCTTGCCGGGATCGAGTCGACGACCAATGCCCAGGACATGGAGATCAGGAGCATAAGCGCACTTGCACCGGCAACGATGCTGACTTTCTTTTTCCAATTGATTTTCCAAGCCATCCATGTAAATAAGTAGAAGGCAGGCAGAACCATATAAGCCTGCATCATCTTCATATTGAAGGCGACCCCGATCATGGCGAATGCTCCGATCAGGCTCCATACGCGATTGTTCTTGATGCCTCTAAAAAGCAGCCATGTCGCAATCAGTAAAGTAAAAACGAGCATGCTGTCGATATTATTGGTACGGCTTACCGATGCCACAACCGGCGTTGTCGCCATGACTAAAGCACTAAGCCGTGCTGCTGTCAGACCGAAGGACGGTTTAATCAGCGTATAGAGAAGAATGACAGAACCTACGCCTGACAAGGCTTGAGGGAGTATGACGCTCCAGCCGTGAAGACCAAAGATAGAAGCGAAGACCGTTTGTATCCAGAAGGTGAGCGGCGGCTTATCCACCGTTACGAAGCCCGCCGAATCTAATGAAGCAAAGAAAAAGTTGTGGAAGTTTTGCAGCATACTTGCAACTGTTGTAGTGTAGTAGGTATTCACGTATTGATCGTTCCAAATTTCATAGCCGTTCAGGAAAACTGCCAGTAAGACGATGATTGAAAGCGGGATATCCAATCGGAATTTTGATGTGATTTTCATAAGTAAGATTCACTCCTTGAACGACGGTTTCGCTCATTTCTAATTGTTCTTGCCGAAGGATCATGATCCCGGTAACCTTCCCCCTCGGCTTGCTTTCATTGTGGACGCCGTAACTGAAGTCTGTATGAAGGGCCGCTGAATGTTCGCTGAATGCCCATTCAGACAATATTCAGCAAGCGGAGCGATAATAGATGTAAGAATCAGAGCCGTTTTTTATACGTACATGCTTAGCTTGAACTAAGCCATAATCAGGAGGTTTATAGATGAAGACAATTAAAGGGGTCAAAATATTACTCGTGGACGATGAACCGCATATTTTGCAATTTCTGGAGATGGGCTTAATGAACGAAGGGTACGAGGTCAAGACCTCGCATGACGGTCTTGCCGCCTTGGAGACGGTTGAGAAGTTCAATCCCCATGTCGTCATCCTGGATGTGATGATGCCGGAGATGGATGGATTCGAGGTATGCAAACGAATCAAAGAAACAGCCGACCATACCGCTGTCATTATGCTGACCGCCAAGGATGAAGTCAGGGACCGTGTCAAGGGCTTGACTCTGGGCGCCGATGATTACTTGGTTAAGCCGTTCAGCTTCGATGAACTTCTGGCTCGAATCGGGGCACGGCTGCGCAATCAATTCCCTGATTTGCTTGGTGAAGTAGTCCATGGACCCTTCAGCATCGATGACCGGAGGAAGGAAATTAAGTATCAGCAAGAGCCGCTCGCCTTATCTCCAACCGAATATGAGCTGCTTAAGTTCATGGTGCTGAATCATGGAATTGTGTTGAGCAAAACGATGATTTTGGATCGTGTATGGGGTTATGATTTTGGCGGGGAGGAAAATATCGTGGAAGTGTACATCCGATCGCTTCGAGATAAGCTGAGCGACAAGGAACACCGCCTTATCCGCACGCTCAGAGGCGCCGGCTATAGGATGGATCTGCTATGATCGCCCAATTCAAACGGCGCTTCCATACATGGACGGCTTCCCGCTCGCTCCGCTCCCAGCTCTTAACCAGATCATTATTCATTCTGGCTGCGCTGCTGATGCTTATCGGTGTCCTGCAATTTCTGCTTACCAAAGATCTCCTCTACCGGAGCAAAGCCGAGTCCATGCAAGCTCAAATCATGACGCTGCCTAAGGAGTTGTTGGTTAATTTCAATGATCGGCATCATGATTCGGCGGCGGACAGAGATGATAAACGCCCTAACCGCCCCTTATTCTTAATGCCGGGCACCTCCATTGCTATTGTTAATCAAGACGGCACTGTAACCGATGCAGGGGCAGACAATGGGATTGCGGCTCCGAAGCTGAGCAATGAGGAGCTGCAGGCGCTTGTCGGCGACAACTATAATCGGGGCAGAGACAGAACGCCAGGCTATAAGCTTGTCCGGGACGCCAACGGTACGGAGCAGCTGGTCATTGCAAGTCCGCTTGGTTTGCCGAACAACCCAAGCTCCGAAGGCTATATTCAGATGGGCTCGGATACAGCCCCCATTACCAAAACTTTAATGCAGCAGCTGCTCACCTTTATTTTTCTATCCTTGTTAGCACTGGCGGGCGGTTTATTCCTTTATGTGCCCGTGCTGAAGCGCACGCTGATCCCGCTCTCCCGGATGATCAGCACAGTAGAGCAAATCGATTCGGGCAAGCTCGACGAGCGGCTGCCGCAAAATCAAGGCCAACAGGAAATCGATCGTTTATCCCGTTCCTTCAACGGGATGCTTGGACGTCTCGAGACCTCCTTCGAAGCGGAGAAACAGGCAAAAGAACGCATGAGGCAGTTTATTGCAGATGCCTCCCATGAGCTTCGTACACCTTTAACCTCCATTCACGGCTTTCTTGAAGTGCTTCTGCGCGGGGCAGCCTCGAAACCGGAACAGCTTAACAGCGCCTTAACCAGCATGCATGGTGAATCCAAACGGATTAATAAGCTCGTTGAGGACCTGCTCGTTCTGGCGAAATTCGATCAGGATCCACAGCTCCATCTCGCAGATGTCTCGTTGACATCGCTCATCCGGGAAATGCAGCCTCAGCTTCGCATGCTGGCGGGCGATCGCGAGGTCCGTTACGTCTTAACAGAGGAAATTCGGGGCAGTTACGACTCCGACAAGATCAAGCAGGTCATTCTCAATTTGTTTCAAAACGCAGTGCAGCATACCGATCCTATAGAGGGCAGCATCATGATTCGTTTGATTCTTGAAGGTTCGCGGATTAAGCTTTCGATTCGGGATAACGGTGTAGGCATTCATGAGGAGCATCTATCAAGGCTGTTCGAGCGATTCTACCGGAGTGATCTTTCAAGAGGTCGCAAATACGGCGGTGCGGGTCTTGGTCTCTCCATCTCACAATCTATTGTAGAAGCTCATGGCGGAGAAATCTCGGTTCGAAGCCGTATAGGTCAAGGTTCAGAATTCGATGTAATATTTCCTGTTTCTTTTTGAGCGGGTTACCCTCTATAATAATGTACAGCTTTATATTATAGGTAATCTAGCATCGGAGAGATTTTTCATGAGGATAAGGAAATTACTAATGCTGCTGACCGCGTTGTATATCGGTTATTTTGCAATCTTCTCACTCGAAGATGAATTCGCCTATACCGAAATCCAGGCAGCTCCTTCTCCCTTATCGGAAGAATTTACGATTCCTGTTCTTACTTATCATTCGATTACGGACCAAGCAGGCAGTGAGTATGCAGTGAATACAGAGCAATTCAAGCTTCAAATAGAGTATCTCCATTCGCACGGGTATCATTCCATCAACCTGAAGCAGTTCGACACTTATTTGAAACAAGGGAAGCCCGCCCCGGATAAACTAGTTCTTCTTACATTCGACGACGGCTACAGAAACAATTATGACAAGGCTTTCCCTATCTTACAGAAATACGGCTTCACAGCAGCTCTGTTCGTGATCACCGACTGGGTAAACAGTAAGCCCTATATGAGCTGGACCCAAATTAAGGAGCTTGGGAAGGCTGGGTGGGATATCATGCCGCATTCGCGGACTCACCCCCATCTACCGCTGCAGTCGAAGGCCAATCAGCAGCAAGAAATTGCCGGATCCAAACTTATTATTGAACGTATTGTCAAAACAAATGCATTCGCATTTGCCTATCCTTACGGTCACCGCAGTCAGACCACAATGGATTTGGTGCAGGGAAGCGGCTATGACTTTGCCTTTACATTCGATGATGGACTTACAACTTCCGGTCAAAATCCTTATTTATTGAAGCGGCTGATCGTCTCCGGCAAAGAAACGCTGAAGACATTTTCGAGAAGGCTTCCATGAGGCATGAGCTCTTTATTGCTGTTTATTGCTTTGATTGTATTCCGCAATAAGACGCTTCGATGCACAGTATCGCCAAGACCGCTCGAGATGCTCCCGCATTTCATCCGGCTCCACATTAGATACCCGCATCAGCACGGAGGGGTATTCCAAGTAGTGGTCTGTAATAAAAAAGGTATCCCGGTCGACCTGCATGAGAATATCTCTTGTCTCAAAATCAACCTTGAGCGCCATCGTTTCTCCATCCTCACGAATGCGTGCAAACACTTTACCCCGGACGCGGAAGGCAGGTGTGCTGAAATACCTGCCTTCTTCCACACCTGGGAGGGCGAGCGCAATCTGTCTGATTGTCTCGTATCTTTCTTCATCCATTTTCATGCATCTTAGCTCCTTTCTGACTTTATTTAAGAAATCGTTTACATTTAATTAAACTATTCGGCACAGAAGCTGGATTACCTTTCCATATTTCACTTTCTCCAAACAAATAAAAACAGGACCTGCATAAGCGGCCCCGTTATCGATTCATCTATTGGATATGCTTCATTAAACTTCCTGCAGCAAAGCATGCATTTCTTCCTTGCTTCTCTCCTGCATCAGCACATCCTCCGCAGAGATCTCTTCACTGTTTGGCCTTCTGAAGAATTTGCCTTCCAGGAAATATCCGTTAACCCTTGCCATGGAATAGAAGGTACACAGCTGATTGGCTACGCGTTTGGCATGCTCCTCTGTGGTAGCCGAAAATAAAGTATTGCCAAAACTGAGCGGATTATGGTTGCTTTGAATGTTGACATCATAGCGTCCGCCGTTTTCCTCCACCTGTTTCACTAGTATCTTGATGTTGTAGCAGTCTAACGTATAATGGACTGTCATCGCATTCACCGCTTTCTTCATTTATTTTCGGCTGCCCTTTTGGTTTGCCGTACTCGTTATTAAACGCGGAGAGGCCGGTCGAATCATGAATTACATGAATTTTCAGATAATTGTACGAAGTGACCTTTTATTAGTGCGGCAAGCTTGAAAAAACATAAAAAAGAAGCCGCATCCAAGGGCTCCTTCTTCGTCCAGATTAAGCGCCGAAACGTTTGCGGTACCCGCATTTGCGGCATAGCTCCTCAACTGCTTCTCTTCTGGAGAAGCCATCATAGAGCTTATTGGCACGTTCTCCTTCAATAATTTCAGAGAAAGGCTGCTGGTTGATGTTGCCCAAGTTAATAATGCCTTCTCCGTCTAAGCAGCAGGGAACAACCGTTCCATTCGACAGAATCGCCGCCTGATTGCGAAGCCCATGGCAGAAGCCCTTCCCGTCATCCTCTTCTGCATTCAGATCCGGCCATTCAAATTCATGATCCTGATTTAAATAAACGCGATCTGCAATTTTGAGTCCGCTGCCCCGAACGAATTTCTCTTCGATCTGATAGTCCAGATTAAATTCGCGTTCAATAATCTCCAGCACTTGGCGGTTCCGGTTCTTCTCTGCATTGGTCTTGTTGTCGGTGTCCAAATTCCATAATCGAAGCGAAAACAGAATATTCGTCGACGCCAGCGCCTCTTTGATGAAAGTAAGAATGGTCGTTATATAGGCCTCTTTATTCGTTGAGCCCACATGACCGTCAAAGCTGTGCAGGGAAAAATTCATCTGCCTTAGGGCGGGCCTGCCGAGCAGCTTGGATTTATTCTTCACGATGAGTGTTCCATTTGTCGTAATATTCACCTTGAAGCCGCGCTCATGGCTCAGATCAAGCAGCTGATCGATTTTGGGATGAAGCAGAGGCTCTCCCTTTACATGCAAATAAATATAGTCGGTATGAGGTTTGATCTCATCCAGTCTCTTCGTAAAATCATCTATAGTAATGAACTGCGATTCCCGTTTGGTTGGCGGACAAAAGGTGCAGGCCAAATTACAAATGCTTGTTATCTCAATATAAAACTTCTTGAACTTCTTCATAGTTGAATACCCCGATTCTATGCTAAACCTATGCTTTATTTACGATTCCAGCCATGGACAAGGATACCTTATTTATACGAATAGGTAAATGGAATTTGTGCATCGCTCCAAGACTGAAAGAAATACGCTTTTCAAACCAGCAATTATGTGTTATGTTTTATGACATGAGTAACACGATTCACCTTTCAAGGGAGGCAGTATGGCTAATAAAGAAGCTTTGACCCGATTTGGCGTCTCCATGCCGGAAGATTTGGTAAATCAGTTCGATCAACGGATCACCCAGCAGGGTTATACGAATCGTTCAGAAGCCATTCGCGATTTAATCCGGCGTTCATTGCTTGAGCCCAGTCTCATGAATGCCGCACAGCCTGTTGCCGGGACGATCGTCCTGGTCTACGACCATCATATGAGAGAGCTCCCTCTTACTCTTATGGAGCTTCAGCATAACTATCATCATGATATCATTTCTACGATGCATATTCACTTGAATCATGATCAATGTTTGGAGATTATCGTTGTCCGCGGACAAATTCATCGATTGCGCGAGCTTACGAATCATTTTCATGTGCTGAAGGGGGTTCTGTATGCGGAGCTCTCCGTTACCCATATGGATGGGCATGATTCAGGCACCGCTCATGAACATACATAGAAAAGAGGGATTGGAATGTTTCGAAAAATGATGGAAAGCCGGCGCAGCTGGATCGGCTATATGATTGTGGTCGTTGCTTTGCATCTTGTCGGGGTAGCAGGCTTAATATCGGTTGCAGGATCGAACCCAACCTTTTGGAGCTTAGGCTTATTAGCTTATACACTCGGGTTAAGGCATGCTTTTGACGCCGATCATATCGCCGCTATCGACAATACCGTGCGCAAGCTGATCGAGCAGAAAAAAAACGCCTTCGGAGTCGGATTTTATTTCTCACTTGGTCATTCCTCGGTTGTTTTTATTATGGTGCTGGCCATAGCCCTATCCATTCAATGGCTGCAGGAGAAAATGCCGCAGATGGAAGAGATCGGCGGCGTTATCGGTACAGCGGTATCAGGAAGCTTCCTTATTCTCATTGGAATTTTTAATCTCATCGTACTTGTACAGCTATTTAAAGTTTTCCGCAAGGTGCGCGTAGGAGAGGAAACTGCGGATAACCTGGAGAAGCTCCTGAATTCCCGCGGATTGATAGCCCGGCTGATCAATCCTTTATCCCGTTTCATCGGCAAAAGCTGGCATGTCTATCCGCTTGGATTTCTATTCGGACTTGGATTCGATACAGCTACCGAAATCGGACTGCTTGCGATATCAGCCACTGCGGCACACAGCTCCATTTCCGTCTTCGGCATCCTGTCGCTTCCGATCCTGTTCGCAGCAGGCATGAGCTTAATGGATACCGCTGACGGCATGTTCATGACAACAGCTTACAAATGGGCGTTCACTACACCGCTGCGCAAGCTGTATTACAATGTATCTGTCACTTCGGTTTCCGTCGTCGCAGCTTTTTTAATTGGCGCCGTTGAGCTGATTCAAGTGCTTAGTGAGCGGCTTAACTGGAAATCCGGATTTGTTACCTGGGTCAATCAGCTGAATTTCAATTATCTGGGCTATATGCTTGTCGTCTTATTCCTCGCGGCGTGGATCATCTCCGTATCGGTCTGGAAAGGCATGAAGCTTGACAAACAGGCGCATTTATAACTTATGGCGGAACTGATTGCCCTATAAGCTGCAGGGTAATGCGGTTATAGGTTGAAGACCATGAATAGGAAGGTTAAAGGGGTTGGACTTGAACGTGATGTAATAGCGTTCAAGGCCAACCCTCTTCTTATGACCTTACTTCCGCTCGGAATCAAACGGGATCTTAACTTCATTACTGTTCAATCTCAAAGACGGTATCGACAACAATGGGCAGATTATCCCGCAGTGAAATGGCGCCCAGCACAGACCGGGCATGCTCCCCTTTCGCCCCAAAAACGTCCAGCATCAGATCAGAGAAGCCATTGCTCACAATACGGTAATTTCAAGCGTATGGAGGAGAAACCGAAGATTTACCTTGGGTTTGGAGGCTTGAACGAAGCCGATATGGAACGCGGAATGCTAAAGCTGAGAGAAGCTTGGACAGAGGTTTTGAGCTAGACTTAAGCATGACAAAGAAGCAGCTGGCGCCAACCTGCGGCACTCGCTGCTTCTTGTTCAGGTGAATATATAAAGCTGCTCTATATATGACGCCAGCCTAGAAGTGCCGTGATATCCTCCGCCGTTTCTGCCGCGTACGCTTCGCAAACAAAGCCCGCCACTTCCGTGCCGTCTGCCAGTTCCACTTTGCCAATGCCAAGCGGTGCCGGTATGGAAGCTGTGAATGCACCGAAGGATGCCAGCGGCATTTCCCATATTTCGAGTTCAATTGAAGCGCCGCCGGATTGCTGCTTGATCATGCCCGGTTTCGCCGGCGTGGTCGGGAGCTTAACCAGCTTATACTTAGGAGCCGATACCGTCTCTTTGATAAAAACCGCCCCGCAAGCGTTCATTTGTTTCTCCAGCGGAAAGCCGCGCATATGAAGTCCGCATACAGCAACTAATGTCGTTTCTTTAGGAGGCGCCGGAAGCGCTAGACCTAGAAATGTATTCGCAGCCCCGCAAATCAATCCTTCATTCTCAGACAGCGCGAAGAAGGTAATCCCAAACGGGAGATCAGCTTCGGCTTCGCCGGCCGGTACGGCTGCGGCACACAGATCAAGCAAATTGCAGTGATTCGTATAACACCCCATATCGCTGTTTGCGCCAATTGGATTCCTTCGAACCTGCTCGCGGGTCCATGTTCCGCCGCAGGTAGGCATGACGAGAACGGCATCTGCAAGCAGCTGCTTCACTTCTGTCTTGTAAGCTTGCAGCTTATGCATCGCCTGGAAGACGGATGCGGCTGTATACTCCTCGGCAGCGCCTGAACGCAATACCTGCTCCGTCACCGGAAAGGTGATGCCAGGATGCTGTTCGACAAAGCTGCCTAAATCAGCCCAGCGCTCAGCTACCCAGGGTCCTCCGTAAAGAATAGCAGCTGCCTGCGCGAATAAAGTCCCATCCACATATTCAATTGGAATGTTCAAGCTCTCCACATTCACAAGCGCCGCTTCCCATGCTTTACGATATTCAACAGCATAAGGACCATAGAAGTCCAGCGGACCTTGCGGCAAGCATACTTTGGCCGGAAGCTTCATGACTGGTTTAGGTATATCCTTGGACCAGGGATCTGTATTCTCAATACCGCGTGCCGCAGCGTCAACAATAAGGGCATCCTCCAGGTTATGCGCGAATACCATCACGCAATCCAAGCTGGCGCAAGCAGGTACAACTCCTTTCGTCGGCCATGCACCCAAGCTTGGCTTATAGCCAACCAGATTATTCAGAGCGGCAGGAACCCGCCCCGATCCCGCTGTATCTGTTCCCAGCGAGAATACCGCATGGCCTCGCGCGACTGCAACTGCTGAACCGGAGCTGGAGCCGCCGCTAATCAGCTCACTGCGCAGAGAATTATGTGTCTCCCCGTATGGGCTTCTCGTTCCAACAAGTCCTGTCGCGAATTGATCCAGATTGGTTTTGCCAAGCGGAATAGCTCCTGCTGCCACCAATCGTTCCACAACAGCGGCACTCTCTTCAGGTGTATAAGCAAATTCAGGACAGCCTGCCGTTGTGTCAAGGCCAGCCAGATCAATATTATCTTTGATTGCGAAAGGGATACCCCACAGCGGTGAATCCCCGATCGGCAATTCAGCAAGCCGATCCAGGTAAGGCTGCAGCTTCTCAAGAGTAGGCGCTGTAATCCAAATGTTCATGGCGGCATCCTCTTGAACGCGGTCAAGTATCTCATGAATCACCTCGGCCGGTGTCAGTTCTTTATTGATGTAGCGCTCCCGCAGCCATTCAATAGACAGTGCACGCGGATAATCGACAGTTATCATAGCTTAGCCTCCTCCATAATCCGTTCCTTCACGATACCGACGATGAGCTGTCCCGTATGAACCTCGTCCCCGGGCTTAACGAATATGGCCGACACGAAGCCGTCGCAAGGAGACGGCTGTGTAAATTCCATCTTCATGCTTTCTTCTATAATAAGCGTTTCGCCCTTCTTAACCTCTTGCCCCGGCTCAACAAGCACCTTCCATACACTGCCCGGCATCGTGCAGCGTACAGCAACCGCCCCAGCCGGAAGCTCATCTTCCTCTGTTGCTTTCACTGCTTCATGCTCGGATACATATTCAGCCAGACCAAGCTCCTTCCAGCTCTCACGCTCTGCTTTGAAAGCCGTTTGCTGCTGATCGCGGAATGCTGCCGTGCTATCCTTAATGGATGCAAGGAATTGGAGATATTCATCGAGAGCGAAAGTCGTCTCCGTAATATCTGCCTCAAACCTTCCGCGGACAAAATCCTCCCGCATGCGAAGCAGCTCTTCCGCATCTACCGGATAGAACTGAATTTGATCAAAGAAGCGCAGCAGCCATGGCTTGCCTGATTCAAAGCTCGCTGTCTCCCGGTTCAAATTCCACATCTGTACCGTCCGGCCTACGAACTGATAGCCGCCTGGACCTTCCATACCATAAACACACATATATGCGCCGCCGATACCGACTGCATTCTCCGGTGTCCATGTACGGGCAGGATTATATTTGGTCGTTACGAGCCGGTGACGAGGATCGACCGGCGTTGCTACCGGGGCACCCAAATAGACATCCCCAAGCCCAAGCACCAGATAATTCGCATCGAACACGATTTTCTTCACATCATCAATGCTTGGCAGACCATTCACGCGCCGGATGAATTCTAGATTGCTCGGGCACCATGGCGCATCCGGACGAACCGTCTGCTGGTAGCGGTCAATAGCCAGCTGCGTGGCTGGATCATCCCATGATAAAGGCAAACGTACGATACGCGATGGCACTCGAATGGATTCAAGAGGCGGCAGCGAACTGTCCAATTCCAATAGTAAACGGCAGGCCTCCTTGACCGTTATTTGCTTCGAGTCGATATGAATTTGCAGGGAGCGGATACCCGGCGTCAAATCCCGCACCGGTATGGAGCCGCTCTCTTGAATGGCCTGCATCAAAGCATGAACCTGGAAGCGCAGGAGCAAATCCAATTCCATCTCACCGTATTCCACAAGCAGGTTCTCATCACCGCTGCAGCGAATCGTAACCTTGAATCTCCGGTTGTTCTCTTCCTGAACGAGCAGCGGATAGCTGGGTACCATTTCTTCTGTTTTCACCGGCAGAGAAACGACACGCAGCTGCTCGAAAGTCCCCTGGCCAATCGCATCCAAATTGTCATCCTGCAGCTTGCGAAGGTCTTCAGCTTCCTGAAGGGTCAGCAGATGGAAACGAACCTTGTCGCCTGCATGAAGCTGGCCAAGCTTCCAGAATTCCGCAGATGCTGTTGTAACCGGGCAGACGAAGCCTCCAAGGCTTGGACCGTCCGGCCCGAGCAGAATCGGCATGTCACCGGTCAAATCCAACGTTCCGACTGCATAGGCGTTATCATGAATGTTGGAAGGATGAAGACCGGCTTCTCCGCCGTCTTCCCGTGCCCATAACGGCGCAGGTCCAATCAGCCGAACCCCGGTCCGCGAGCTGTTGAAATGAACTTCGAAGCTGGTGTCAGCCAGTTCATTCAGATAATCGGCTTTCAGATATTCCTCTGTACAATGAGGGCCTGGTATGACACCGATTGTCCAAGTACGCGTTAACTCCGGACGGTGGACAGGAGCAAGCTCGTATTTCCTTTCTGCAGCCCTTCCTTTATTCACTCCGAGCACATCTCCGGTACGCAGTGCACGGCCGCCATGACCTCCGAAATTACCGAGCGTGAAGGTCGAGGAGCTCCCAAGCGTGCGAGGCATATCCAAGCCCCCGGCAATTAACAAGTAGCTGCGCATGCCCGTCTTTGCTTCTTCGAAGCTAAGGATTTGGCCTTTAGCTGCGCGGATCGGCTGGTACATGGCTATGGGCTGATCATCCAGTCTGGCTTCCATATCAGCCCCTGTTACACAGAACCACATCTCATTCCGAAACCGGTAGGATCCCCCTCGAAGCGTCAGTTCAAGTCCCGCAGCAGCATCCGCATTACCTAACAGTTTATTGCCAATACGGAACGAGAGAGGGTCCATAGGTCCGCATGGCGGAACACCAACATCCCAGTGCCCGACACGGCCAGGCCAGTCTTGAACTGTCGATTGTACACCGCCATCGATCACCTCCAGCGCATGCTCAGCCGGCTCGAATTCATTAAGCAGCTGCGTATATACATTGCCCGTTAAGCAATCCTCGTTCTTGAGCAGCTCCTGCACATATTGCAAATTGGTCGTAATCCCATACATGCGGGTTTCATCAAGCGCTTGAATCAGCTTATTGATCGCGTCGATCCGATTATCGCCATGAACGATGATTTTAGCGAGCATAGGATCGTACAGCGTGGTGACTGTAATGCCATCCCTGATCCATGACTCGGACCTTGCTTGTTCGGAGAACACAGCTCGATCGATTCTGCCTGCGCTTGGGCGGAAATTCTGCAGACAATCCTCCGCATAGATGCGAGCTTGAATGCTATGGCCTGCCGGCTTCTTCACGAGCTCCTGGATACCCGTCAGTTCATCGGCTGCCTCTTTAACCATCCATTCCACAAGATCGATTCCCAATACTTCCTCCGTCACTCCATGCTCAACTTGCAATCGCGTATTAACCTCGAGGAAATAGAACGCACAGGTTTGAGGATCATAGAGGAATTCAATCGTACCTGCACTGCGGTAGCCGACCTCAGACGCCAGACGTTTGGAAGCAGCAAACATGGCTTCACGAACCTCATCCGGCAGATTAGGAGCTGGACTTTCTTCAATTACCTTCTGATTACGACGCTGAATCGAACAATCACGTTCGCCAAGCGTAACGACTTCACCAAAACGATTGCCGAAGATTTGAACCTCAACATGGCGGGCACGCGCAATATATTTCTCTAAGAACAAACCGCCGTTCTTGAAATTCGTCTCCGCCAAATGACGAACGCCGTCATAAGCGGAACGGAGCGCCTCTTCGTCAGCGCAGACACGCATCCCGATTCCGCCGCCGCCCGCCGTACTCTTCAGAATAACGGGATAACCGACGCGGCCGGCTTGTTCTATCGCTTCCTCAAGCTCGGTTATAAGGGATGTACCCGGCAGCATGGGAACGCCGGCCCGCTCCGCAATCTCTCTGGCAGAGTGCTTGAGTCCGAACATCTCCATCTGCTGGGGTGTCGGTCCGATAAAAACGATGCCATGCTCGCGGCAAGCGCGCGCGAAGTCCGCATTTTCGCTTAAAAAGCCATAGCCTGGATGAATAGCCTGCGCACCGGCGGCGATAGCCGTTTGAAGGATGAGCTCCGCGTTCAGATAGCTTTCTTTTGCCGGACCTGTCCCAATCAATACGGCCTCGTCGGCGTAGTCTACGTGCAGGCTGTCTTGATCTGCCTGCGTATAGACAGCAACGGATGAAATCCCCAATTTCCGG
This sequence comes from Paenibacillus solisilvae, assembly GCF_042656405.1. Classification (NCBI taxonomy): domain Bacteria; kingdom Bacillati; phylum Bacillota; class Bacilli; order Caryophanales; family Paenibacillaceae; genus Paenibacillus; species Paenibacillus solisilvae. The sequence goes on from NZ_JBHSOW010000088.1 coordinate 25,706, forward strand.
AGCGTACGCTCTATACGAACAGCGATCGCTCCGCGGTTAGCGATAAGAATTTTATTAAACATGAAGACCACTCCTCGGTTCGAATAATTCGTCTATTTATCCCAGATCAGAAGCTGAATCGGCGTTGGATTATAGGCATTGCAAGGGTTGTTCAGCTGCGGGCAATTGCTGATCAGCACCATGGTGCGGCGAGTCGCTTTCACTTCCACATAGCAGCCTGGACCGGATACGCCGTCATCGAATTTCAGTCCGCCGTCAGCCGTAACAGGCACATTCATAAAGAAATTAATATTCGGCGCCAGATCCCGCTTGTTGTAGCCGCCGTCATGCTTTGCAAGCTGCAGCATAAACGTATCGCGGCAGTTGTGCATCGGCAGCTTATCATGCGCATATCGAACCGTATTGCTCTGGGCGGAACAAGATCCGCCGACCGTATCATGACGGCCGCATGCGTCCGCGACGATCGTAAGCAGTTCTTTGCCTGATTCTGTACGAAGAACCGAGCCTGCTGTTAAATAAATATTGCCTTGACCGGTAATGGTAGCGATCGCGCTGTAATGATCCTCCGGGTTATCCGCATCATAGAACAGCGTATCCGCAGCCTGGTTCCCCTCAACATCAACAATTCGGAGCACTTGACCGGGAAGCAGCTCATGCATCCAGCCATCACCGGCAAGCACAGTTATGTTATATATTGCATCCTCCACTTGAAGGGAACTTTCCACACGATTGAATACGGCCATTATTGGATTCCTCCTAAAAGTTTTTGTGATACTTCCTGGAATACTTCCTGCAGACAAAAACTCGCTTCGGAAGCATATTCTCAGCAAGTGATAGACATTCACTGCTTAATCAAGCAGGGAGAAATATGCCCATGTATTCTCAAAGGCGCGGCGGTTCTCCGGCCGGTAATTGAGACAGAAATCATCTTCGCTAACTGCATCTGCGGCTAAGACCTCAATCTGGATAGGAACCGAAGGGTATTCCGTGCGCGGATCTAGCGGGTTTGGCGTATTGGATAAAAGGAACAAGGTATCCATTTCGGTTCGCAGCGTGACGACCGCACCCTCTTTGCAATGATCCAGGCTGTAGTGCATGTCGCCATTATCGTCACAGTAGACCTTCGAGAAAAGGTTTACCCCCGGATGAAGATCACGTATGCCGAGGCCGCTTCTCACAAGCTCAACCGTGAAATTCTCTTCACCGCTGCGCAGCCAATCATTCCGGAGCTCCTGATAAGTGGTCTTGCCGTATTTGGCATCCGTCTGCTCCCGCGTCGTCCATCCGGTGATCGTATCATGCCAGCCAAGACTGTCCTCGACCAAGCTTGCCAGAATTCGTCCATTGTCGCTCATCAGAACGTTGCCCTTAGTCAAATGGGCGGTATATTGAGCCTTTAATGAATCGGGCATGTTATAACGCTCCGTCAAATCTTTTGCATGAAAAAGAAGTACCGATATATTCGCTCCCGCTTGAAGGGCCGTGAATCGGACTAGCTTCCCCCGTCCGATAGTGCCTGACCATTTACCACCCGGATTAATTGTTGTGCTCCAAATATTGCTCATATTCTCATTCCTCCTAATCTAGTTCCACCGCGTTCATGGCACTGCCCTTGAGCTGGCATTGATTCTGTTCAATAAAATTTGAGTCCCGGCTGATTTTGTTCTAATAAAAATAAAAAAAAGCCAGAGAGAAAAGTATCTCCCAGGCTTTTATCCTTCCGTGTTATATAGAAAATCGGCTGCTCTGACGAAACGAGACCTTCCTTCTATACACCGTCTCTTGGACCAGACTTAATGAGCAGGGCATGCTGCAAAGCAGTAAATGCCGAGCTATCAACGGAACCCTAGACAGCTTGTTGTCCTCAATATTTGCTATGAGAACCCATATTCTGTTGTAACAAACCTAACATTTATTCGTATTATAGTGTGCAAACTACGAATATGTCAATGTTCATGTAAGGTTTTATTACACACAGAAAAACGCTAATCCTGACCCGCTTCAATCAGATGCTCTTCACAGAAAACAGCAATCCATTCCAGTTCTTCATCCTCCATCTCAAAATCAAGAAGGCTATCCGTGCTTCTTTCAACGATCTCATGTCTAACGATTCCCGTCCGGCCGTCCTCTACCCGGTATATCACTCGAACATAGATCCCGTTCTCGGAGTATAATTCATCTTCCTCATCCACCTCGATATCAAGCAGGTATTCATAACGCTCCCCTGTCAGGATGCCGAAGGGATCTTTTACTTGTTCAACGGTGTAGCTGCTGACTGTCAACATGTTTCCATCAACCTTTCTAAGCTTGTGCAACTCATTATACAGAAAGATGATGGCAAACGTAAGCAGACTACTTCAATGCTGCCGAAACAATACGGTTTGTTTGGCGTCATAAATGAAATTGCGATCCTAACCGATACTGACCCATGTTTTCTTATGAAAGCTCTCAACAATGGCCTCATTAATTCTCATCATGTAATGTCCTTCTTGAACCGACGCAAAGGTCTGGTGGCTGCCGCCGTTGTAATCAAGACCTTCCTTATGCGCAGCAACCGCTTCATAGAAATCGAGGAATAGATTCTTCACCCCGTCGGGCCACCCCTCCTCATGACCGCCTGGATAATGTACCATTGCAGCCACCTCCTGCGGCAGCTCCTCCGGATCTGTCCCGATCACACGATTCGCTCCCCCTCGTCTTCCGATCCAAAGCTTATTGGGATTCTCCTGATCCCATTGTACCGATTCATTGGAGCCTGCAATTTCGAAGAAAATCTTGTTTTTGCGGCCAGCACTTACCTGAGACACGGTAAAGACACCTTTAGCCCCTCCATCAAAATGGACGAGCACATGACCAAAGTCCTCTGTCGTAATCGGAATCTTCTCAAATTCCGGCTGCCAGCTCTCATCCTCCGAAGAGGAAACGCGTTTCAGACGAATAGGATGTACAATCTTGAGATCGGCCAACACTTCCACAATCTGCTGCCCCGTCACATGCTGAAGCAAATCACACCAATGGGAACCGATATCCGCCACTGCTCTGGAAGGCCCTGAACGTTCCGGATGCAGCCGCCAATTATAATCCGTCTCCTCCATGAGCCAATCCTGCAGGTAGCCGCCTGTAATCAGGTTCAATTTCCCCACTTGGCCGGAGTGAATCCGCCGCCTCGCTTCCGCGACAAGCGGATAATGGCGATAGTTATAGCAAACACCGCTAATGACGGGCGTCTCTTCAGCAAGGACGGCCAGCTTGGCCGATTCCTCACTATTCATAGCAAGCGGCTTCTCGGACAGAAGATGCTTCTGCGCTTCAAGAATCCGTGTGTTGATGGCATAATGAAGATCATTCGGCGTGCAGTTATGGACAACCTCCACTTCCTTATCGTCAATAAGCTCCTCATGTGATTGATAAGCTTTACGAATTGCATATTTCGACGCCATCGCTTCCGCTTTTGCAAGTGAACTGCCGGCAACAGCAGCCACCTCCACCTGCGGCAAACGCCGCAGCGCTTCGAGATGAAAGCTTGCTGAGAATCCAGTTCCTATAATTCCAACCTTTATTTTATCCATCGTCATCCCTCCAGTCGTTATTGTGGCGCTTACATCCCAAAACAGCTGTAAGCAAAATAAACCACGATCGTCTTGAGTCGATCGCAGCTCTCGTTATTGCCTATTACCACACCGCATACCGGTTTAAACAATCCCTGTAAACAGGCGGTTTGCAGGATTTTTGATTTGTTCAGCGCTTTTTACTGGGGTATAATTAATCTTCTTCCCTCTAAAAAAAGAAAAACCCGCGTTAAACGCGGATGGCAGCCTGACACTCTGGGTGTCCATATTTGTGTCTGTTCTGAGCTCAAAAATCTGATTTCGGCTTGCGCGGCTGGGATTTGATCTTGTTCTGGACAGCTGGCAAATGTCTCATGCTTCTGAGCATAGGCCCTTTACAAATCGGGCAGCTTTGTTGTTCAACTGCAAATTCTTCCCGCACCCATGCTTTACATTCGGCATTTCTGCATTTCCAGATTTTCGTTAACTTCAAATTCGGCTTCGTCTCGTCAGTCGTTGACACTTCAAACATCCCTTTCGTCGCAAGCAATCGTTTTAATATACCACCCTGCACTTGGAGAAGTCAAAGGATAATATAACCATTTTAGACAGGAAAGGAAGAACGGACACGATGCCTCTTCAAGAAATTACCGAAGCAGACCTCATACGCCATTTACCTCACGCTCAAGGGAAAGAAGTCATTCTGTTCATCACCGCATTCTGCGGGACTTGCAAGCTCGCCGAACGCATGCTGGATATTGTGCTGGCAACTTCTGTTCGAATTCAAATTCGGAAGCTGAATATCAATTATGCCCCACAGCTCAGAGATACTTGGCAAATCGCAAGTGTACCCTGCCTAGTCATTCTGGAGGATGGCAGGCCCACCCGGTTTGAGTACGCCATGCACTCCGTGGATCATCTGTATAAGCTGCTCCAATAACGATTGCTTGCAGTCCTTATTCGTTATCAGTAGAAGCAACCGGCCCGTAAATAGACTTCCACTCCTGCTGCCCGAATATGATTATCGGGGCTTCCTACTTCTCCCATGGCTTTCTTGATCCCAGCATCTCCGCAAGCCGCTTGCTTTCCTTGCGTCTGATACTCCGAAGCTCTGAACGTTTCTCAGCACCTTCGTGCAGCAGAATCTCTTCAGGCGTCTCGGGAACTACACTCGGGACGTCGGTAGGCTTCCCATCATCCCCCATTGCCACGAAGGTCAGAAAAGAGGTGGCACAGATCATCCGTGTTCCTGTAAGCAAATCCTCAGCCATAACTTTGACGAAAACTTCCATAGACGTCCGATGCGTCCATGTTACAAAAGCCTCCAAGTAAACTTCCGTATCCACCTTAATAGGGTGCAAAAAATCAATCGAGTCGGTTGAAGCCGTTACAGCCCGGCGACGAGAATGTCTCATCGCCGACATTGCGGCAACGTCGTCGATGTAGGCCATGAGCTTTCCTCCAAACAAAGTATTGTGATTATTCGTATCCGGAGGAAGGACATGACTTGATTTAACCGTTCTGGATTCACGTACATACTTGGGTTCAAGCATGGATCTCTCACACTCTTTTCATTAGATTCTTTCGTTGTCTTCAGCTCAATTCACTCAACTTCATCACAATCAAGCCTGCAGTCTGACCCACCGATTACCCGACCATTTCACTTCATCTCCGGTCAATAGGCCGGGAGCCAGCTTGTCAATGGGGATGGTCAGCGACTTGCCTTGGATACGTATGATGGCCTTTACCTCATCAAGCTCCTCAATGATACCGATGCGCTGAATAACGCATTTACTTCCTTCTTCCTCCATCTCTTCCCACCTCTTTACTCCATCCTATTATGCAACAAATAAAAAAAATTAAAAATAAAATAGTTTTATTCCCTCATAAACTGCGTTATATTATCTAACATATTAGAACCAGATGTTATGAATAGTGTCATCAAATGTTTTCTAGGGTTCCGCGAATCGTGGATTCGGTCTGGTCCGAGAGAAAACGCACGGCTTGCTCAAGCTGTGTTCACGGAGGGATAAAAGCCCGGGAGAAGATATCTAATTGATATCTCTTCCTGAGCTTTTTTTTATTTCCGGCAGTGGAAATAGATCGGGTGACGAAAGGGATGCTGCATATGAAACAAGAAGTGAAGCTGGCCAAAACATTAACTTTATTTCAGGTTGTTTTTCTGGGACTCGCATGGATGACGCCGATGATTTACTTTTCCATCTATGGCATTGCCTATGAAGCCTCACAGGGCATGTTAACTCAAGCGTATTCACTTGCTTTCCTTGCGATCGTATTCACAGCCTACAGCTATAGTATTATGGCACGTGCCTATCCGACATCCGGCTCTGCGTATACCTATGTCAAGAAAGCCATTCATCCTTACCTCGGTTTTCTCGTCGGCTGGGCCATTCTTCTGGATTATCTGTTCTCTCCAATTATCGCCTGCTTAACGTTTGGCATCTATATGCATGCCCAGTTTCCCTCGATTCCAGCGGCAGCTTGGATGATCGTAATTAACGTCGCTGTCACGATCGTTAATCTTAGAGGCGTTAATATTTCCGCTAACCTTAGCAAGATCATCGTACTGCTTCAGATGGGATTCATCGCCCTGTTCTGCATCCTGCTTGCGAAGCAGCTGTCAGACGTATCCGCACCCCTGCATCCATTCCTGCAGACCGATGTACCTCTGCCGACCGTGCTCGCAGGCGCTTCAATGATCTGTTTCTCATTTCTTGGCTTCGATTCCGTATCGAATATGTCGGAGGAGACCAAGAATTCCGGCAAAAATATACCAAAGGCTATCTTCATCATCATTCTTACGGCCAGCGTATTGTACATCGTACCTTCCCTGCTCACGCAGCTCGTCTTTCCTCATATCACTTTCCTTGATGTCGATTCTGCCGGTCTTGAGATCGTGAAGATGGTTGGCGGAGCAGGACTTAGCGCAATCTTCATCGTCGTATTGATGTTCGCCATCTTCAGTCAAGGCTTATCGTCGGTAACGAGCGTGTCCCGCTTGCTGTATGTTATGGGACGGGAATCCATACTGCCGAAACGGTGGTTTGGCATGATTCACTCCAAATACAAAACACCTGCGTTCAACATTCTTTTCACAGGCATCATCTCATTATTTGCTCTGGTCATCAGCCTTGACACAGCTGTGAAGTTTGTTAATTTCGGCGCGCTGACCGCCTTCATCTTCATTAATCTGTCCGTCATCTTCAAACGGTACATCAAAGACAGACAGCGCTCCCCGTTGCAGACCGTTCTATATCTGATTTGCCCTATTATCGGGATGTGCGTGGTCAGTTGGCTGCTGTCGCTTCTGGATACGAGCGCATTGATGATGGGAGCAGGCTGGCTGCTCTTCGGTATTGTATATCGTTTGTATAAGACCAAATGGGTTTCGAACAGATCTGTCGTTTTCTCAGAATAACAACAACAATAAAGGGTGCCAAGCTGACAGCGGCTTGGCACCCTTTTTTTGATTCAGAAGGCAGGCTCTCTCTCATTGGCCGTTTCGGCTTGTCAACTGCCAAATGACAACACCCACGCTATATATTCAAACTAAACTTCGTTAAAAGATCTTTGTCTCACTCCCCACTTTCTAGAGGACAATATATCGCATGAATTTGAATTGAATATGTATAATATCATCATTAGACCGCTATCCATTTTCCCTTTGCTGATTAATTCTTTATGTCCTCTTCCTTCGTCATCGTAGTAGGCAGTTCCTGCTCAAGGCAATCCATAATCTTGACAAACGATTGATGATCTCGCATAGTATCGTCATGCCAAGCCGAACGAACTCGCGGAAACGGGGCATGATCATCGGCAGCCAGCATATTTGTCAATATCTATCACTGTTTTACAATTGCCATTATTTCTTTCTTGCCCTATGCAGTGCAATATTTTATGATTACAGGATTGCTATTTCAATACTTCAGGTCGGACTCGGAAGGTGAATTGATTGAAAGTACCTCTTAAACAAACTGTGAAACGATTTTTTCCATTGATCAGCATGCTGATTTTCCCTGTCATGGGCTGGCTGTACGCGCTGACGAACAATAGTTCGCGTTCGCAAGTGTATAGTCTAATGACTGACTTGGATCGCGCTTTTCCTTTTGTGAAAATCTTCGTATTTCCCTATTCGGTATGGATTTTTTATCTGTATGCTTGTTTGCTGTATTTCTTTATGAAGGATCCGCTCCTGTATATACGCACTTTAATTACTTATGTGGTCTGCGCACTTCTATGCTACGTTGTGTACATGGTCTTCCAAACGACTGTACCCAGACCCGTTATTGACGGATCAGACCATGCGACAAAGCTTCTTGCTTTCGTCTATAACCGGGATCAGCCGTATAATTGCTTCCCCAGCATACACTGCTTCTCCAGTTATTTGGTCATGAAAGCCTTATATACGAGCCGGTTCCGTACTTGGTTAAATCAAACTTTAATTTATGGCATGTCTTCTCTTATCATTATATCGACATTCTTCATTAAACAGCATACATTCCTTGATGCAATAGCCGGAATTATTCTAGCCGAATTTGTCTTCCGTTTGGTCACTTACATGATCGGTACTAGAAAAGCGGTTCAGCCCGCCCCACTTCCTCAGCAGCGTCCTCTTGAGTACTAATCCATGATTCATATTCGTAATAAGGAAAAGCCGGGGGCCCGGCTTTTCTCTTCCATAACGCTTTCATTTAAGCTTTTACGTTTATTTCCACCGCAGTCAGCCTCGCCGGTTTATCCAGATAGGAAGCATATTGATAGATCTCTTCCAACTCCTTTGCATACTGTTTCAAATGATCAACCGAGGACGCGGATAAGTTGGCAATCATAATGCCGCAGCCCGGTACACCTGGATTGACATTCACGGCGGAGGCCCCTATCCCTTCAATGAAGATATCTATACCGAATCGTTCGACGCGGCTGTTTAATAAGGACTCCCTCATTCTCGCATGCAGCCTCTCCTGTTCTTCAAGTGATTCAAATCCATACCAGAGCATCGTTTTAATTCCTTGCTGAATGGCTTTGACAAACAGATCGAAGTAACACCGGCCGTGCTTGTTCATCTCGAAAATCCGATAAGGATCGATGTGAAGAAATGTTTCCTTTCCCATTTTCTCAATTTCATGCCACAAGAACTCAATCGAATCGCCATGTACGGTCTGAATCCGGTTATCAAGCAGCGATTGCTTGGCGTAATTCATGATGTGCTGCAGGGGCTCGTCTTCAATATCACAAAACACATAATGGCTATATTCCTTTAAAACCTCTAATGCTAAACCAGGTGAGCCAAGATAGTTCTGCAGGTTCTTCTCATTGCCTGTTATACCCTTCACAATTTGAAGATATGGCGAAGCGGCAATATGCTCATAATGGCGAATGCTGAGCTGCTCAAGCAAATAATAGATTCCGTAATTTCTTTCATCCGTTCGGTTTAACATATACATGGGGTAAGCGGAATTGGATTCAACATAGCGGGCGGGCTGTTCTTTACTGAGAAAATAACACAGAGGAAGATGCTTCCAGATGTCCCCGATCTCTCCAAAATGGGAATAAGGCATATACTCTCACCTCCAAAAGTTTATCTAACTGTATGGAAAAAAGGCGGTTCTGTCAAATTTAGTTAGAAATATCGATGCATTCGCCGATTTGCAAGCATGATAAAGTACGCAAAAAGCAGCCCTACATGTAGAGCTGCTTGGATAAATAAAGTTATTATATCAAACGCTTGCGTATACTCATTCTCAACTGTAAACCCGGCCTTTCGTGCGCAGCAGGTCTGCCAGGAATACAAGCGCCAAGCCCTGCCCCCAACCCTGAACCCGCTTATGCGAAACGCCCCGGCAGCCTTCGATATCCCGCATAACGGCCGTCCCGGCCGATACATCCAGAACGGAGCCATCTTCGGAAATTCGCTCCAGAATACCCCCGATCGACCGGTTGACGTATTTGTTATACAGCGTTCCGGTATGAAGCAGTGCGGTGGCGATGCCGGCCGAGCCCGACGTTTCCAGATAAGAGGTATCGTCGGTCAGAACTGTATGCCACATGCCTTCTTCCGATTGCAGCCGCACAAGGGCGCTCAATTGGTCGCGGAGCGATCCTTCAATGATCATGAACGATGGATGGGTAACGTGGATGAGCGGCAGCGCCTTCGCCATCGTTAATGCTGCCCATGAGTTGCCTCTCGCCCAGTAGATGGCTGACATATGGCTGGCCGTAATATTATCCCACCCGTGATAATACAGATTCGTTACTTCATCCTGCAAATACCGCTCATGTCCGTGATGCTGCAGCAGCCCGTCTTCCAAATAATCCTCCCGTTCAAGCAGTGCGCCCATTCTGATGAGAAAATATCCCGCCATCATCATCGTATCGACCCAAGCCTGCTCAGGAAACTGATACTCTACCGAATTGACCGTATGCTGGAACACCCCTTCGCCAAAACGCGGTGCTTCAAGCCGCAAATATTCAGCCATCTGCTGGGCAACTTCAAGGTATGTTTTATTCTCGGTTGCTTTGTACAAAGAGATAAGCGTATGCCCGATGGAGACACCGTTAACCGACAGTTTGGGCAGCCCGTCCTCCAGCTTCTCATCAACCCATGCTAGGAGAAGATCGATATACTCGGTCTTCCCTGTCGCTTCGTAAGCTTCGGCCACGCCATAGAAAGCAACGCCTCCCGGCCAGTCCCAATTGAAATCCATCCGGAACGTGCGCTCGACAACCCGGTCGATCACGGTGCGGATATGTTGTTCGTCAAATACCAATGGCGGCATAATGAATCTCCCTTCTCTGATCAGCCCTTCAAACCGCTTGTGCTGATCCCTTCAACGATAAATTTTTGAAAAGCGAAAAACACGATGATAACAGGCAGCAAGCTAACAGTGGACATGGCGAACATGGCTCCCCAATTGGATAAAGTATCGCTGTCCAGAAACATTTTCAGTGCCATTGAAACGGTATACATACTCGGCTTATTCAAGTAAAGCACAGGGCCAAGCAAATCTTCCCAGCGCCAATAAAACGAGAATATCGCCGCAGTTGCCATTGCCGGCGTGACCAGCGGAAGAATAATACGGTAGAACAAACGGAATTTGCCGCATCCGTCGATTGTTGCTGCTTCGTCCATTTCCGCTGGAATCGTCCGTATAAACTGGATCAGCAGAAAAATGAAGAACGGCGCACCGAAATAGCTTGGGACAACGATCGGCTTGATTGAATTGAGCCAGCCCAGTTTGGAGAACAGAATATACTACGGCACAAGTACAACATCATGCGGCAGCATGAGCGTGATCATCATAATAGCGAACCAGAACGCCTTGCCGGCGAACCTTAATCTTGCAAATCCGAAGGCTACAAGTGCCGATGACAGCACCGCTCCGATCGTCGACAAGATGACGATGATAAGCGAGTTCTCTATAAACGTAGCAAACGTATAACCGCCCACGCCGGCCCAGCCGTCTTTGAAATTGCTCCAAATCCAAGGAGACGGGATAAGAGAATCGGCGGTTATGAATATCCGGTCGCTGGCTTTGAATGAACTCATAACCAGCCAGATAACCGGGTATAGCAGCAGAATGGCGCCTGCGGCTGTAAAGAGATGGTATAGGGACCAGGTGATCGTTTTACGGCTCATCGCTAGCTGTCCCCCTTCGACTCATAGTGCACCCAGAACTTCGAAGTTTTAAACAAGACCGCGATAATGATCAGCATGACCCATGCCATTGCCGAGGCGTAGCCCATGTTGGAAAAAACGAACCCTTGACGGAACAAATAAAGCGAATAGAGCAGCGTTCCGTCGAGCGGACCTCCCTCGCCCTTCGAGATAATATAGGCGGGTACGAAGGTCATGAACGCTCCGATGGTTTGCATGATGGCATTGAACAATATCACGGGACTTAGCAAAGGCAGCGTGATCCGGAAGAAACGGGAGAATACATTGGCTCCATCGACATTTGCTGCCTCGTAATAGCTGATTGGGATATTTTTGAGCCCGGCAAGAAAGATCAGCATCGATGAGCCAAACTGCCACACCGAAAGGAAGATCAGCATCCAGAGTGCGGCGAGCGGGCTGCCGAACCAGCGGACGGCATCCAGCCCGAGCGCTCCCAGCAGAAGATTGACAACTCCTTCGTCACCGAACAGATTGCGCCACATGATCGATACCGCCACGCTGCCGCCTATTATGGATGGCAAATAGAACATCGTCCGGTAGATACCGATCGCTCTGGATGCCGTATTGAGCAGCATAGCAATGAGAAGCGCGAACAACAGGCGAAGCGGCACGCCGCCGATGACATAGAGAAATGTCACTTTAAGCGATTTCCAGTATTTCGTATCGTGGAAGAACATTTTCTTATAGTTGGCAAGCCCCGCCCATTCCGGCGCCGAGAATAAATCGAAAAGCTGCTCCATCTTCTTAAGCTCATTCTCAATGCTGTACGATGTTAAATTAAGCGCTTTAGCTGACTGTTCATAGATCTCTTCGTCATACACTTCAAAGGCCACCTGCTGCACGGCTGCAATAAGAATGCCTACTGTCAGCATAACAGCGGCTATGAGCGCAAAAAGCTTGTATTTGATTCTCGAGTTTTGATAAAGCGCTTTCAATCCGGCCAACAAGGCTCCCCCTTTTAAATCCCATAATAAGCGGTTGTTTTCATGATCCAATGGTTCCTATATTATAAAGGAGGTTCCCGAACTGTCAACATTTATGGGGTTTTTGTCAATCAGGATCGATACCCGACAAAAAACAGACCGCATCGGCATGCTCATAGCGATGAATAGATAGGCAAGGAAAGTGTGATCCGGATTCAGATTCGCTTTAGAGAAACTGCTTTACCGATATTCGGGAAAACAAATAAGCGCCAGAGTCTGCTAGTCCAGCAGATTCTGGCGCTTATTTATTTGAATGGTTCCTCTTAGTATGTCAAATGATTCGCAAGACGACTCCCACATGAACACTGCACTGCACAGCTCAGCACTCTCCTCTTCAGTTCGCTTTTAGTTGAGGGTGAAGTAAAACAGGATTCGCCACAATTATTAGATACCTCTTCAAGTCCGCTGTGACCGTTATACTGGATTTCATACAACTAAAGGACCTCTTGCTCTTCAGATCCACTTTCGCCCGCTATACTCGATTGCATCCAGCTAAATACCTCTTGCTCTTCAAGTCCAGCGTGACCGCTATACTGGATTGCATACAACTAAAGGACCTCTTGCTCTTCAGATCCACTTTCACCCGCTATACTGGGTTGCATAAAGCTAAAGACCTCTTGCTCTTCAAGTCCACTTTCGCCCGCTATACTGGATTGCATACAACTAAAGGACCTCTCTCTTGCTCTTCAAGTCCAGCGTGACCGCTATACTGGGTTGCATCCGACTAAAGACCTCTTGCTCTTCAAGTCCACTTTCACCAGCTATACTGGATTTCATACAGTTTATAGAGTGTTTCTGGTCCAATTTCGCCGCTATACTGGATTTCATACAGCTAAATGGCCTCATCACGGCCAAATTACCTTATTTGCGGTTAGGCCCCCTAATTCCGGAGTCAGCAGCCAAGAATAGCATGTTTCCTTAGCATTACTTGGTTTC
>NZ_JBHSOW010000089.1:0-5661 GCF_042656405.1 Paenibacillus solisilvae
CTCTAGGCAATAGACTAATGGGTGTCGCCGAGGCTTTCTCTGTGTCTACTTTTTTGAGGCAAGGTCATTTAACATCTTTACGATCTCATTCAGCTTGTTGAGGCTTAGGTTTAAACTAATCACTCCATTTCCATCCGGCAGTGACATGCCAACCCCGTTCTTTAACCATTTCTTCATATATCCAGCTACTTTAAATCTCTAGCTTTAGGCGCAGCTCTCTCAAATAATTCCGACTTACTGGAACAGAACTTTTGGACTTATCCCCCATCATCAGGTTATACGCTCCATTGATCCAAGCTTTTAATTCTACAACGTGATTCAAATTCACCAAATAACTTTTATGGCTGCGAAAAAAGGAAAATGACTTCAGCTTTCCCTCCAATTCGTACAACGTATAGTTGTTTGTTTTGTAAATTTCGTCTTTGGCGTGTATTAAAACATTCTTACCTTCTGTGCTGATATAGATAATCTCTAGTGGGGACAAATATTTAATGGAGCCATTCACATCAATAGCCAGCTTAAGTGGCCCGGCATGCTGTGAATGAACCGTACTGCTTTTTTCCGTAAGTTGGATCTCCTGCACAATCTCCTGCACAATCCCCTCAATATTAACCTCATCATATGGCTTCAATAGATAGTGAAACGCCCGCAGCTTAAATGCTTCAATCGCATATTGATCATACGCGGTGCAAAATATAACTTTCGACTTTACTCCCAGCTCTTGGATCACTTCGGCTGCTTGAAGCCCTGTTAAGCCAGGCATTTCAATATCAAGAAAGATAAGATCAGGCTCGATTTCCTTCGTCAGCTTAATCGCATCTATGCCGCTTTTGGCCTGGAAGATTTGCTCCACTTCCTCAACATTTTGAAGCAGATAACTCAATTCTTCACGAGCAGGAACTTCATCATCCACAATTAATATCTTTAACCCCATGCCTTATTTCCCTCCTACTTGATCCAAAAGTAAACCTTTGTTCCTTTTCCGACCTCGGACTCTATATGAAGCGCCTGATCCAAGCTGTAGTGAAAGCGGAGCCGCTGCTCAATATTGTGCAGTGCTAATCCCGTGTGGTCATCGCTATCCTGCTTCTTTACGGAGGGAAATCCTACCCCATCATCCTCCACGAGAATGAGAACCCTATCCCCATCCTCCTTAATTACCAGCTTGATCGTTCCCCGTTCTAACGATTGGATGCCATGGATGATCGCATTTTCCACCAAGGGCTGAATGGTAAAAGGCGGCAGCTGGCGTTCTTGGACTCTTTCATCAATGATCGTAACGATCGTCATCTTTTCTCCCAGCCGAGCCTTTGATAAATCCAGATAGGCCATCACCAACTCTAGCTCCTCACGGATCGAGATCATAGGCTTACTGCTGTTCGTCATATTTTTGCGTAAAAATGTAGCAAGTTGTATCACTAAATGGCGCGCCGTCTCGGGCTCAGTTCGGATAAAGTATTTAATCGTGTTCAAAACGTTAAACAAAAAGTGGGGACTCATTTGCGATTGTAAAGAACGAATTTCAGCATCTGCCACAAGCCTTTCTTGCTTCTCTGCTTCCACAAACGCATATTGCTGAGACAGCAATATGGCCAGGGAACCCATCATCATTTGCCGATAAGGATTGATATCCTGCTGCCGATCGAAGTACAATCGATAACTGCCAATTCTCTTTTTATTTTGCATCTCGATGGGCATGTCAATCCAGTATGCTGTTTTCCTGCCTTCTTTCACAGATTCAGCATTTGTATCCTTACTAAAGAATGCGCCGACTGCATGGGTCTCCTCCACAAGTACTTGAGCAATTTGGCGGACCGACTGATCAAAAGGACTTTTCCAAAAAGGCAAGGTCATATCGGCAATCTGCAATGCCTTTCTTGCATGGACGGAGCCAATTCGCTCTTCTTCATACTCGATCGTATTATGAACCATGAAGAACAAAGCCACACCGACACTGTTAGCAATCGTTTGCGGGAATCCGATCAACTGCACCAGATTTATAGCATCATTCCATGGCTTAGCCAGTAAGAGAATTAAAACCATCTGTAGAGCTTCCGCTATAAAGCCAACTATAAAAGCTAAGGGTACTATCGATACGTGGCGGAATCTTTTCTTGATGGCGCCGCGGCAAAAGCCAGCTACAATTCCCTGCAGGATGGGAGCTACCATACAAGCAAAGGCAACAAATCCCCCTAAACTGTAACGGTGAAGCCCCGCAAATAGTCCAACGATAAATCCGCTTTGCACCCCACCAAGTAAGCCTGCGATGACCACCCCTACCGTTCTCGCATTAGCGATCGCTTCTGTGGCGGCCACATTGCCGACCCACGGGGCTGGGTGGTAATCGTAACCGGTGACAGCAACACCCGAATACGTACCCAGAATGGCATACATGCTGAAAAACAAGAGGAACCGCCAATGGTATCTTAGTTCCCCTTGATAGCTCATATAGCTTCGCATCCATTTACTGCGCGAGAATACATATGCTGTTGCGATCAAAAACCCCACCCTTTCCAGCATATCAACCATCAGATGCAGCATTGCATGTACCCCCCTCTTTCTCAGGCTCTTACAATCAGATTAACTACTTCTCTCACTTCCTACAAGAAGAATAAAGAAATAGACCAGTTGATGGCTCTTCTGGTCTATTCCTAGTATGCCCTTTAAGTTGTCTGCTTAAGGTGTCTCAAACTGCTATGCCGATTTGGGACTTTCGAGAGTTGAGTCACTTAATTTAGCCGCGCCTTTTGATTCAAAAATTGTATTCATAACTGAATTGGTACGAAGCTTTGCTTTCTTCACATAAATCACATTAACCAACCCTAACACCATAATGTTAACAAGGAATCCCCAAAATCCTTCATACACGCCATAGGATTGACCGTTCGCATATACAAGGAACACAGTTATCATACCTGCAATCAAACCAGATATAGCTGCTTCCTTGGAAAGATTTCTCCAAAATAAGCTGAAGACAACAGCAGGGAAAATCTGCACGATGCCAGAAACACCCATAAGTTGAAGAGAAATCAATGCATTCGGAAACATTAATCCAAATATCAAAGCTAGACCGATAACCAGAAAGACCATATAGCGGGTAACACCCGTCAATGTTTTCATGCTTGCTTTAGGTGCAATCAAATCTCGATAAATGTTATTCGCAAATAAATTGGATGCCCCAATGGCCATTATCGAACAGGGTACTAAAGAAGCGAGCGCAATGGTAGAATAAGCCAATCCCTGCATCACACCGCCATAAGATTGATGAATCAATGTTAGAAAGGCGAACCGGGGATCCGTTCCCTTGGGAACAACAAGACTTGCTGTGATACCTAGAAAAGTTACGAGCATCAATACAATGTTGTAAAAAGGAAGAATAATGGTGTTTTTCCGCAGCGAATCAGCGCTTTTTGAACTGAATATGCCTGTAACCGTATGCGGCCACATAAACAAAGCCAAAGCAGAGACTAAAGAAGCAGTAGAAAACCATGAAATCCCTTTTGCGCCAGTCGAAGGAATCGTTAACATTTGGGGAGACTGAGCTACAGCCGTATCCATCATACTTCCCCAGCTTCCAAAATGAATAATAGGGATGGTCACGACCATGTACAGCATGATTACCCAAACCAAAATGTCCTTTATAATCGCCGTGTAAGTCGGAGCTTTAATACCGCTGAAAAACGTATACAAGGCTACTAGAGAAAAAGATACAATAACCACTAAAACAACATTAATTTGACCGTTACCCGCCACCTTTATTGTGTCCAAAATACCGCTTAGCTGAAGATCAATATAAGGGATCAGCATGAAAACACCGGTTATAGCGACTAAAACAGACAATGTTTTACTTTCAAATCTGCCTTTAACATAGTCAGCCAACGTAGTAAATGAATGCGCTTTGCCAACTTTCCACAGCTTAGGTAAAAAGAAATAAGCGATAGGATATGCAAGCACAACATAAGGAGTCGCAAAAAAGGCGATACTTCCTCCTTTAAACGCAGAACTCGTGAGTCCAAGGAATGTATATGCGGTATATACGTCTGCACCAATCAAAAACCAAACAAACAAACTGCCTAGCTTTCTTCCGCCAAGGGACCATTCTTCAACAGAACTCCTGGAAGATTTGTTCCGACCTGCTAAAAAGCCGATCAACATAACTAGAATAACAAGAGATGATGTAATATAAAACGCTGTCAAATTCCCCTGCATTATTCAACACCTCCTGATCGTTTCTGAATCTGATAAATACCCAAAGTAAAAAGCGGCGTCAAAATCATCCATAACAGAAGCCAAAAATGCAGCATGGGAAACCCAAGAATTAGAGGATGAATTCGGTTCACCAATGGGATCGCTATCAATTGGGCGATGAAAGGAATAACTGCTAATATAAATATCATGATGTTTTTCATTTAACTTATGCCCCTCCTATTTCATGTATAAATCTTGAAATGATTCATAAAATCACAACTTCATCATTATAAAATAAATTGAAGTATCCTAAAATGCTTTGGGACTGACATGTTGAAATCGCTATCTTACATGCTGATATTCCGGTATCAAAGGACTTTTTACACAACAGATGCAAAAAGCCATCGATGAATTCGATAGCTCATGATCGAGTTTAGTTACACGCCCCGCTTGTTTCCCCACAACCAAGTAATACGAATGTAAATGTCAATCAAAAAGTTGACCACCGTGCTAACCTAAAAGTTGACCACCCCGGCAGAAAAAATTGGCACCCGTAGGTACCGGTGTGAGGGGGCTCCCCCGAGGGGGAGCCCGTTAAAAGACCGGCTACCCAGTGATCGAGGTCGTTCAGTACAATATTAGAGAGCAGTGTTGACAGCAAGCCCCCTTGAGGCACGCCTTTTGATGGTATTCCTTCTCCCTCGATTTCAGCTTTTAGCATTTTGGAGATGCATGCTAGAACCTTTCTATCCTGGATACCCATATTCCAAAGTTGCTTCACGAGCAAGGTATGGTTGACATTGTCGAAAAAACCTTTTTTGTCAATGTCCACTACAAAATGCATAGACGCCTGATTAATGAGGAATTGCACTCTTGCCATGGCATGGTGTGTCGATCGACAATCGCTGCCGCTCCGATAAGTATTACTGGTTTTTTACCGACTAATAAACGTAATTCCTCAATGTATCCCAAATTAACAAATCCCCCTCAAGTTAATTTTTACACCTCTGATCTTACCATTAAATTGCAAAAAACAGGCGACCTTACCACGCTAAACTGCCAGCTAACGTAACGAGGCTGCCGGTCGATTCCGTGGCAGCCTAGGTGTGGTTTATTGAGAACATTCAACTCTCCTATACTTACTCATTTTTACAAGCGGTGTAAGTATAATTTTCCCCCAAATCCCTTTTATTCTAAACGCTTAACAATCCTGTTTGTAGAGTAGGGGACTGGTTTACCAGTCCTCCCTCATCAAACCGTACGAGCAGTTTTCCCGCATACGGCTTTCCGATGTTCTTCACCTAGCGCAGTATAGCTGCCCCAAGCACTGACTCGTTTCAGTCCCATACGACCGAGTACCTCGGTGACCCTTCTCGGGTGCAGTTGGTTCCGCTTGTGCTTTTTGTTCCAGTACAGTGTCAGTCTACGAATAATATGCCAGTCAACTTTTAATAGAAATTTGTTCGTCATGCC
>NZ_JBHSOW010000089.1:5713-6191 GCF_042656405.1 Paenibacillus solisilvae
CTTCGCAAGTCATAAAATTTCCCAGACTTAAACAATTTCGGCATGCGGCGGTGATGGAATCCGAGAAAGTCGAATCCCTCTTTATCCAACCACAGGTTCACAAGCTTGGACTTGTCCGTGTTCATCGTCAATTCCAATTTCCTGAAAACTGCCTTAAGCACCTGAATGGCTTCCATAGCGTGGGGTTTATTTTCACATAAAATAACTAGATCATCAGCATACCGCACTAGTGTGCCGATATGGGAAAATTGCTTTTCCCATAAGGTATCGAGATAGTTCAGGTAGATGTTCGCGAGTAGCGGAGAGATGACTCCACCCTGAGGGCTTCCGACTTCCGTGTTATGAACCTGTCCATCTTCCATGACACCGGCTTTCAGCCACAGTCGAATAAGTTTCAACACTCTTCGGTTACTCACTCGTTGTTCCACGAGTTTGAGCAATTTGTCATGCGGGATATTGTTAAAGTACCCGGCGATGT
>NZ_JBHSOW010000090.1:0-7942 GCF_042656405.1 Paenibacillus solisilvae
ATGAGAAGGAATGTCGTCCTCCAAGTCCATTGGCAGATGAAGTTGGTCCATGGTATATTGGATGTACATAGAAATCGTTCCTTTCGTAAATGGTTGATCGCACTTCCATTTTACCAAGAAACGGTTTCTTTTTGTTTTCTTTTAACAAAGAAAGGGGCTGGCCCGCAGGTCAATTTATTGACCTTATGGGACAGCCCCTCTCATTCCGTTTAACTGCTTATTCTTCTAATCCATCTCCAGTAATCATTTGAGCGGCCGCTCCATTACTATTGGGTTTCATGGATGTCCCCTTTATAAATCCGATACATACGTCCTTTCATTTACCCCAGATTCTTGCTCAGTTCGACGATTTGATCCCAGCCTTCGTCAATCCCGAGCTTCCCGAACATGATGGACTGGGTGATGTTGTCGTATTCCTTACTGAAGTTGGCCCATCCGCCCTTGCTGCCGGGACCGGGATCGAACGGGACGCCGTCTTTGGACACTTGATCGATCAGCCCCAGCGCGCTCTTATCGACGTCCGTGAATTTCGGCTTCAAGGACGAGGCAACCGTCTTGGACACCGGTATGCCTCGGGAGGTGCTCAAGATCGCGCCGGCCTCATCGCTGTTGACGAACCAGTCGATGAATTTCTTCGCTTCCTCCTTATATTTGCTGTTCGGACTCACGCTCCAGTACATGGAAGCTTTCAGCCAGCCGCCTGCTACGGTTCCCCGGGGCTGGGTGGTGAGCGCCAGCACGCCCGGCTTCAGGGCGTCGAAGCCGCCGAACTCCGCGGCGTGCGCGCCTCTGAGCAGGATTTTCTCTTGAATGAGCAGATCCATCTGCGCGTCCTGCCCCTTGTCCGACACCGTCACGTCCGGCGGGGAAACGAGGTGGTCCTTGCGCAGCTCGGCCCACTTGTTCATCCATTCCTTCCAAGTGGTTTCGTCATAATGGAACTTGCCGTCCTTGCTCATGGAGAACCCCTTGCCCATGCTCAGCTGATAGCTCATGTAGGACGCGCCGTCGGCGGTCAGATCCCTGCTGAGGTACTGATCCTTCGCCAGCTTCGGCTTCAGGTCCCGCGCCATGGCAAAGAACTCGTCCCAAGTTTCGGGAGGCTTGACTCCAAGACTGTCCATGATCGTTTTGTTGTACACCATGCCCCAGGCGTTGTTGCCAAGTGGCATCGCGTATAGCTTGTTCTCATAAGTGCCGGTTTCCAATAGTGACTTTTCGATGTTGGCTGCGGGGATAGAGGACAGATCCTCGAGCCGCCCGCTGGACGCCCAATCGTTGAACCAGGCGGCATCCATCTGGAAAATATCCGGGGTATTCTTGCCCGCCGACTGCGTCGACAGCTTATCCTGATACCCGTCAAACGACTGGAATTCAGGCTCGAACGTGACGCCGGGATTGTTTTTGGTATACTGATCAAGCGCTTTCAAAGTTGCGTCGTGCCGGGCCTGCGACCCCCACCACATAATCCGGAGCGTAATGGGCTTACTGCCTCCTCCCTCAACCTCCCCCGCGTTTTCTTCCTTGACGCCGCTGCATGCGCACAGAGCCAGAGCCAGCATAAGCGGTACCATTAAGCCTGCCGCGAGCCGGCGTGTTCGTTTCTTCATCCTAAGAACCTCCCTTTATTGCGGATCATCTTGCTTCTCTAGGGTACCAAGTGCCGAGGCCACCTCGTAGCCTACAGATCCACAAATCATTTCAGTATTTTACGAATCTGACTGTTTATGAATGCGGCTGCCCCGATTTGTTGTTTCGGTGCTTAGGCTCGAAACTTTAAGCTCTATAAAATTCGGTCGGGCTGCGTCCGGTGTGTTTTCTGAAGAGCGTCGTAAAATACGGCACGTTCCGGTAGCCGACCCGCTCCGCGATTTCGGCGATCAGTAGTTTTTTCTCGATCACCATGCTCTTCGCCTTCTCCATCCTTACACGCGTCAGATAATCGCCGAAGGTCTCCCCCGTAGCTTGGCGGAACAGGGTACTGAGGTAGTTTTTGGAGATGTAGACCCGGTCCGCCAGATCCTGAAGGCGGAAGTTTTCCGCGTAATGTTCGTGAATGTACTGAATCATAAAATCGACCGTTTCCTTGTGCTTCATGTTCTCGTTCGGGGCAAACCGGGAGCAGATGCGCTTCACCTTCTGTGCAGCCCAGGTTTTCCACTGCTCCGCCCCCTCCACATGGCTCAGCTCATTGGACAAAGAGGTCAGCGGCAGCTCCTCGTCCAGCCGGATCCCGGACTCGTAGAGCGTAAACGAAAGGATGGCGAACATCTGCGTCCCGATCGCTTCCAGCTCCTCCGCTGCCAGTTGTGCAGCTCCTCCGTCCTCGCGGAAGAACTCCTCCAGCACCAGGAGTGCCCGTTGTTCGTCGAAGCTGCGGACGGCGTCGGCCATCTCCTGAAAGAAGCGGACCGGCCGCACGTTCCTCCTGCCGGCGGACCGGCAGCCGCCTTCGGCATAAACGTACACGCAAGGGTGGGCAGGGTTCGGCTCCCGCCGGGTGGACAGCGCTTGAAACGCTTCTTCCGTGGAATCGGCGATCGACCTCCAATCCCCTTTGATCGAACCGGCTCCTATATGCAGCTTGACCTGCAGGTAACGGCTGGCGGATGAGATCATCCTCTCCGCAAGCGTCAGCGCCTCCCTCCGAAATGCCTCCTCGGGCCAGGAAAGCGGCTTATAGAGCAGAATCGCCATGTGATGGTGCAGCTCCAGAAAACAGCTCCTGAGCCCGGCCTGTCCAACCAGCTCCTCCATCATATTGCCCACGGCAAAGCGGAACAAATGCCAGTCCCGGGCGGAGATGCCCTCCATTCGGCCCTGACGCTTCATCTCCAGCGCCAGCATCATGAACTGCGAGTTCTTCCACCCAAGCCGTTCCGGCGGCTTCGATAACGGGGAGACTGTGCCTCCCGTCAGGACGGATTTCACCCATTCCCTCTCCAGATAAGGCTCGTACTGCAGCAGTTTATTCCTCAGCTCGCGCTCCTCGCTCTCCAGTGCGCTGCGCTCCGCAAGTTCGGCTGTGACCCGCTGCAAAACCTCGCGGATCGTCGACAGCGAGGCCGGTTTGGGTAGGTAGTCATCGACCTGAAGACGAAGCGCCTTTCGGGCGTAATCGAAATCGGAATAGCCGCTCAGGATGATAATTTTGCCCTCGTAATTCCGCTTGCGCAGCTGTTCAATCATTTCCAGTCCGTTCATGACCGGCATGTGAATATCGGTGATGACGATGTCCGGGCGGCATTCTTCGATCAGCCGCAGTCCCTCTTCGCCGTCCATTGCTTCCCCCACCGGACGGACTTCGAGCTGGTCCCAGGGAATCAGACGCTTCATCCCGCCCAGCACATGGCGGTCATCATCCACGATTGCGATGGTCCACATCGTTCTCTCCCCCTTCTTGGTCGTGGTGGTGCACCAGTCTCGGAAGGTACACTTCCACTTCCGTACCCTCTCCAGCCGTCAGTGCCCGAAGCTGAACGCCATAGGGCTCCCCGAAATAAACCTCGATGCGCTCGGTGACGTTGCGGACGCCGTAGCCTCCCATCTTATATCGCTTACGCGTCTTCCAGTCTTCCCGAAGACCGATGCCGTCGTCGCGGATGCGAAGCCCAATGCCGCGTTCCCTCTCTTCTGCCGTCAAGAGGATCGTACCCTTTCGTCTGCCGTGAAACCCATGCACAATCGCATTCTCGACAAAAGGCTGCAGGGTCAGCTTCGGAACGAGGAGCTCCCGCAGCTCGCTGCCGCAATCGATCCGGTACTCCAGCCCTTCCCCCCATCTCAGCTGCTGAATCTGCAGGTAGCATTCCACGTGCAAAAGCTCCTCCTTCAGCGGAATGAGGCTCTCTCCTCCCGACAGACCGATTCGGAACATCCGTCCCATCAGCTCCAGCACGTGGCTGATCTTCTCCTGTCCGGCCTCAAGCGCCATCCAGTTCAGCTGGTCCAGCGTATTGTAAAGAAAATGGGGATTAATCATCGCTTGCAGCGCCTTGATCTCTGCTTCGCGCTGAGCCTTGTACTGCCTCTCCAGCGACCGGTACAGCGCCTCGATCCGTTCCGTCAGCTTGCGGTAACCGCCGAACAGGCTGCCGAATTCGTTGCGGTATTCAGCCGGCAGCGGATGGTCCCGCCTGCCGGGGGTGAACGCCTGCATCAGCTTCACCAGCTGCCGGATCGGCCGGATGAAATTCCGGGAGAGGTAAAGCGTGAAGAACAGTGCGAGCAGAATGGCGGCGGCTCCTACGGCGGCCAGCGTCCAGGCAAGCCGGACACTGCCCCCTGTGATGACCTTCCAGGGCGTAAGCTCCACCAGCATCCAGCTGTTGGGCGTTGAGCGGGACCAGACGGTGAGCATATTCTTCTCCGGAAGCGAACCGGCGACCTCCAGATGCTGATGCGCATGGCCGGCATCTCCGCTCACCCGATCCAGAATCGCACTGATCTCGCCGGGGGACGGCTCGCTTTGGGTATGCATGATCATACGTCCGCCGGAATCCAGCAGCAGGCGGATGGCCGAAAAATTGTCCTCCGTCAGGATCGACTGAAGAAATTTGACGCGGACGTTGATGATGAGAATGCCCTGGTTGACCCCATCAAGCGTCGTGATTTTGCGGACGAAGCTGACCACCTGCTGCCTGCCCTGCGGCGAGCCGATCCCGCGCTGGCCGACCCATACAAAATCGGCCTTGTCGACGGCAGGGTACCAGCTCTCCTTCCTCGCCGTGGTCAGCGGCAGATACTGAATGTTAGCGTTGGGATCGACCTGGAGCGGGTCATTCATATAGATCTGGAAGGAGAACATAGAGCGCGAGCTGTTAAGCATCGGCGCCAGATAATCCCGGTTCAGTTCGTCCCTTGCTTTCTTGCGTGTGTAATAATCTCCTTTCATGGTCAAATAATTGACCAGCGGCGAGTTGATCGACACGGCGAGCGACGTCTGCTCCACCGCGCCCATCTGGTCGGAGAGCTGCTTGTTAAGCTGCTGCAGCACGGCCTGCTGATAGCCGGAGGCGCTGACCGCCTGCTCGCGTGCCGACAGCTGGTAGCTGACGACCATAATAATCGTAATCAGGAGCGCGATAAACCCGGCAAAGCTGAAGAAAAACACGTAATCGATACGAAAAGTACGAAACGGATTCATGCCTTAGCCCTCTTTTCCCCTGGATGCCAAAAAGTCTCTCTGCATGTGCAGCTTAAGGCATTCCCCAGTATTGTTCGCGGCAGCCGGCGACGCAGCGCGCCGCTGCGGCTTGCCCGCGTCCTGCAAGAAGAGCTTGGGCCTTGCCCTGCACGGTATCCATTTACGTCCTCCGCGGCTCTATCCCTTCAGCCCTGTCGTGGCGATTCCCTCGACAAAATGCTTTTGGGCCAAAAAGAAGATCAGCACCGGCGGCAGTACCGAGAGCAGCGACATGGCGAGCAGCTGTCCCCACGCGACGGCCGACTGCGAGTCGATGAACATCCTCAGCGCCAGCGGGACCGTATACGTGCCCACCGTGTTCAGATAAATCAGCGGGCCGAAGTAGTCGTCCCAGCCCCAGATGAATGAGAAGATCGTCACGGTAATCAGGGCCGGCAAGGTCAGCGGCATAATGATCCGCAGGTAAATGCCGAACAAGGAGCAGCCGTCGATTTTGGCCGATTCGTCCAGCTCCCTCGGTATGCCCCGGATGAACTGTACCATGAGGAAGATGAAGAACGCCCCTCCCATGGCAGAAGGTACGATCAGCGGCAGATACGTGTTGATCCAGTCGAAGGAGTGGAACATCGTATACTGCGGAATGAGCGTAACCTGACCCGGCAGCATCAATGTCATGAGCAGCACGGAGAACCACAGGCCTTTCAGCGGAAACGTCAGTCTGGCGAAGCCGAAAGCAACCAGGCTGGCCGTAACCGCATGAAGGACTGTCGTCGCCACGTTAAGCTTCAAACTGTTCATGAAAAAACGCGTAAATGTATACTTCGGCAGCGCAACCCAGCCTTCGGTATAATTCTGCCACAACCATTCCTTCGGAAACAACGTGGGCAGTCCGATCTCGGCCATGGACTTGAATGAAGCACCGATCCACCAGAGCAGAGGATAGAACATCACAACGCAAAATTCAATCATAAACAGATGGACAAGCAGATTGCTTTTCTTCATCATTCGGGTCATTTGCGTCCCCCCGTTTCCGTCTCATAGAAGACCCAGTATTTGGATGCCAGAAAATTCAGAGCCGTCGCCACCCCAATAATGACGAGCAGAATCCATGCCAGCGCCGACGCATAACCCATCTGCAGCGAGCCGAACGCTTTGTTGTAAAGGAAAAGCGCGAACATCTCGGTAGAGTTGATCGGTCCGCCGTTCGTGACGACAAAGGCGGACGTAAACATCTGGAACGCACTGATAATCCCCATGACCAGGTTGAACAAAATGACGGGCGAGAGCATGGGCAGCGTAATGCTGACGAATTTGCGCAGCGGCGATGCCCCGTCCACCGATGCCGCCTCATACAGCTCCGCCGGAATCTGCTTGAGACCGGCAAGAAAAATAATCATGGCCGAGCCGAACTGCCAGGCGGTCAGCAGCACCAGCGTGCCTAGCGCGGTAGACGGCGTGCCGATCCAGTTTTTGGGGGCAATCCCCACCAGAACCACCAGATGGTTGATGAAGCCGTTCAGGCCGAAAATATTGCGCCACAGTACGGCAACAGCCAGGCTTCCGCCGATCAGGGAAGGCAGGTAGATGATCGTCCGGTAGAACGAGATGCCCCGGATTTGCCGATTCAGGAGCATGGCGACCAGCAGCGCCGCGAGCAGCTTCAGCGGAACCGATGTGGCAACGTACAGAAACGTAACCTTGAGCGAATTGAAGAACAGCCGGTCATGGGAAATGTCCCTGTAGTTCTTCATGCCGATCCAGCGGGCCGGCTCCAGCAGGGAGAAATCCGTAAAAGATAGATAAAAGGACTGGATAATCGGCCACAGCTGCAGAATCAGAAATCCGAGCAGCCATGGCGCGATGAACAAGTAGCCTACGACCGGAGCGTTCCAGCGTCCTTTTGTCCAGCGGGACACCGCTTTCACACCTGCTCCGCTTTCCACCTTGTCCGCCAGCCGCACGGTTTGCGTTCTCATGAAAATCACCTCTCGCTTCTTGATAGATTCCAGTATATCTAGCGGGAGGGACGACCTGTAGGCGGGAGATGCACAAATTCTTTCACTATTGAATGATAACTGGAAGCGTTGTCAAACTATTGCGTTTGAGAACAGCCCCGCGTGCGCCAGATAGCCGATCTTCTCCGCTGTTTAATCTAAAGCTGCGTCACAAAGTCTGTCGTTCCAATAGTTTCTCGATTAAAAAAGACCGCAACTATGCGGCTTTCAATGGATGTATATTCATTTTGACTTATAATAGGGTTGCGTCAGGAAAGTGCGGATTTACAACGCTTTACAGTTAATACTACCAGTCTCTCCGTGTAATAAATGAGATATTAGGATTTTTTTATTTAACAATAAGTGGAGGGAGTCTAGCATAGGCATCCGACCACTCCGACCGGCTTCACCACCTAATGGACGACGCCCCTAATTAATACTTTCCCGTTCCTCCATCAGCTAGAGGCGGATTCGTCAATTTGAGCGCTTCGCATTGGTAAGAGTGCGAATTGGAAAAACGATTGAACTTATGCGCAACGGCTTATATCTGAAGTCAGCGAGCAGCTCGGTTATCGGAACCCGTTCTATTTCAGCCGTGTATTTAAGAAGGTGCTGGGAGAATCCCCTACGTCTTATATGCGGCACTTTTATAAGCCTTAATGCATGAGTAGTCGTGTCAGCAGGTTCCTAATAGTCGAAAGCTGCATATTGGAGTTTCAGTTACCATGAAAAGAGGCTGTCCCATAAGGTCAATAAATTGACCTGCGGGCCAGCCCCTTTCTTTGTTAAAAGAAAACAAAAA
>NZ_JBHSOW010000091.1:0-35554 GCF_042656405.1 Paenibacillus solisilvae
CCCTTTTGTAACTGGCTGATCCCTCCATGTATTCCCTTACTGCTACTATCTTAAATTCTTCCGTATATTGATTGAATGTTTGTCCTTTTTTAGCCATAAATAAATCCCCTCCAAGTTCACTCATTCCTTATGGTACCATAAGGTTTTTTTCTGAGTGTCTACTTGAAGGGGATAATATCAATGAAGCGGAGTTCACCGGTTTTTTCGGTTTTATTAAGCAGCTGCAGGATTATCCGTTAACAACCTCGCCGCCATTAATATGCAGGACTTGTCCATTCATGTAAGAGGAATCCTCACAAGCTAAGTAAACGTAAGCGGGCGCCATTTCATCCGGCTGTCCGCAGCGCTGAAGCGGCACATCTGAGCCGAACTTGGCTACCTGCTGAGCATCGAAGGTGGAAGGAATAAGCGGCGTCCATACCGGACCCGGAGCAATAGCATTGACGCGGATGCCTTGCGCTGCAAGATTCATCGATAAGGATCTTGTAAAAGCGACGATCGCTCCTTTGGTCGATGAATAATCAAGCAGATTCGGGCTTCCGCGGTAAGCCGTTACCGATGCTGTATTGATAATAGCCGCGCCTTTGCTCAGATGCGGCATTGCCGCTTGAGTCAAATAGAACATGCCGAAGATATTCGTCTTGAAGGTTCGCTCCAGCTGCTCAGGCGTGATTTGCTCAATTTTATCCTGCGGATGCTGCTCCGCCGCATTATTCACAACAATATCGAGCCGGCCGAGCTGCTTGATGGTATTGTCCACCGCCTGCTTACAGAATGCGGGGTCGCCGATATCTCCGGCGATGGCAATACAGCGGCGTCCTTTTTCTTCAACGAGCCGTTTCGTTTCTTGGGCATCTTCTTCCTCGTTCAGATAGAGGATGGCGACATCCGCGCCTTCTTTGGCATATATAATGGCGGCGGCACGGCCTATTCCGCTGTCTCCTCCTGAAATAATGGCGACTTTCCCTGCAAGCTTGGCAGCAGGAAGATACACAGGAGAATCTGACTGAGGCTGGGGATTCATATCGGCCTGCAAACCCGGCCTGCGGTCTTGATGCTGCGGCGGAAATGATTTAGGTCTCTCCGGCGGGGCAGCTTGGCTAGCTGGTTGTGTTTGTTGTTGATTCATAAGTTATGCACTCCTTTCAGAGGTATAGTGTGCCTAATACGGGGCTATTTTACACCTGTGCTATAACCTATTACCCCTAACGAAGAGGATTAATCGGTTTACGCGAACTGCCGTTGCAAGCAGCAGAACATGTTAGCTTCTTTATTAATGAAAGCTGGGAATAAAAAAGCCCCCTAACAAAAGTTAGGAGGCTAAATCGGCTTGAAATGCTGGATAATTAAAGTTATGGCGTCCCAGGAGGGATTCGAACCCCCGACCCACGCCTTAGAAGGGCGTTGCTCTATCCAGCTGAGCTACTGGGACACGTAAGGCATATTATAGCATGCGTTTTCGGGATTGTGCAAGCCCTAAATAATATGTTCTTTTTGTGACTTGATTCTTCATTCGTTGACTATTGAATCTTGTTCAAATATGATGAAATTATTGTTGAACAATTGGTCAAATGGGTCATGAAAAAAGAAAAATGGACAGGGAGTGGAAGAATGAAGAGCATTATTGGTTTCTCGATTAGCAACAAGTTTGCAATTTGGATCATGACCATTATTGTTACAGTAGGCGGTCTTTATGCCGGTCTTAACATGAAGCAGGAGACGATCCCGAATATTACGGTACCCGTACTAACCGTCAACACCGTATTTCCGGGGGCAGCGCCGGAGGAAGTCGCTGAGAATCTTACGATTCCGCTGGAGACACGAATTAAGAACTTGAACGGCGTTACTGCTTTCACGTCAACTTCCATGGAGAATGTTTCTTCTATTGTTGTCGAATATGATTATGGCAAAGATATGAAAGAAGCCGAGAGCGAGCTAAAGGATGCAACGAGTGATTTCACCGCCCCTGAAGGCGCGCAGGAAACTAAAGTATCCAAGATCAGCTTAAATGACTTTCCGGTGCTTTCACTGAGCATCACATCCGATAAACAAACACCGGAGGAAGTAACGAAGCTGGTTGAAGAGGAAATCAAGCCTTCGCTTGAAGGAATTAACGGCATTGGTACCGTTACGATTTCCGGTCAACAGATGAAAGAAGTTCAATTGACCTTCAAGAAGGATAGAATGCAGCAGCTTGGATTGTCAGAAGATACGGTCAAAGCGATCGTTCAGGCAAGTGCGATTAAAGCGCCTATGGGCATCTTCGAAATTGATAAATCCGAGAAAACCATCGTTGTGGACGGTAATGTTAACACGCTGGACAAGCTCCAAAATCTAGCCATACCCGTCATTCCTTCTGCGGGCGGCGCAGGAGCAGGCGGTGCAGGCGCGCCAGGATCAAATGGAGGCCAAGGTCAAGGCGCGGCTCCTCAAGCAGGCGCTGCAGCAACTCCTCAAGCAGGCGCTGCAGCAGCGCCGCAGGGAAAGGCTGGAGCAGCGATCAGCATTCCTACTGTAAAGCTTTCCGAGCTTGCAGATATTAAACTTGAATCTATCGCGGAATCCATTTCACGGACGAATGGCAAGCCGTCAATCGGTATCAATGTAACTAAAGCATCGGATGCCAATACAGTCGATGTTGTCAATGCAGTGAAAGAGCAAGCGGATCAAATTGAGAAGGATCATCCTGGTGTTAAGATGCTTGTCCTTCTGGACCAAGGAAAACCAATCGAGAAATCGGTCAGTACGATGATTGATAAAGCTCTCTTTGGCGCGTTATTTGCCGTCATCGTTATTTTATTGTTCCTCCGTAATTTCCGGACAACGATTATTTCGATTATCTCGATTCCGTTGTCGCTCGTTATTGCGCTTCTTGTTTTGAAGCAGATGGATATCACTCTTAACATTATGACACTTGGCGCCATGACGGTTGCGATCGGGCGGGTCGTCGACGACTCGATTGTTGTTATCGAGAACAACTATAGACGGATGTCGCTCCGGTCTGAGAAGCTAAGAGGCAAAGCGCTTGTGATCGATGCTACGCGTGAGATGTTTATCCCGATTTTATCCTCGACACTCGTAACGATTGCTGTTTTCCTGCCTCTTGGCACGGTCAGCGGACCGATCGGCCAGATTTTCATGCCTTTTGCATTGACGATGGTATTTGCACTGCTTGCATCGCTTCTTGTCGCGATTACGGTCGTGCCGATGATGACTCATCTTATGTTCCGCAAAGGATTGAAGGAAAGCCAAAAGCATGAAGAGAAGCCTGGGGCAATCGCAATACGCTACCGAAAAATATTGAAGTGGACGTTAAATCATAAATTAATTACTTTTATTGCAGCTATCGTGGTGCTTGTGGCTAGCTTTGCCCTTGTACCAAAGGTAGGCGTCAGCTTCCTTCCGGATGAACCGGAAAAGTATGTCATGGTAACCTATGCGCCAGCTCCCGGACAGCTTCTGGAGGATGTTGCAAAGACATCGCTTGAAGCAGAGAAGCTGATTCTGGACCGCGCTCATGTTACGAACCTGCAGTATTCCGTGGGGGGACAAAGTGCTTTTAGCACAGGCCCTAACAAATCAGCGCTGTTCTATGTACAATATGAATCCGACACGGAAGATTTTAATGATGAAAAAGACAAGCTGGTTGAAGCTTTGAAAACCGTCGAGCCGAATGGTAAATGGGGACAACTCGACTTTGGCGGCGGCGGACTGGGGGGAAGCAAGCTGAGCCTCTCCGTTTATGGAGATTCCTTTGATGAAATTAAGCCAGTTGTCGCACAAATTCAAGCCTTGATTGAGAAAAACAAAGATTTCGAGAAAGTGGATACCTCGCTTTCCAAACAATATGAGCAGTACACATTGGTTGCAAATCAGGAGAAACTCAGTCAATATGGATTGACAGCAGGGCAAATCGCCATGAAGCTCAGCCCGGTTCGCAGCCGTCCGGTACTGACGAAGGTATCCGTAGATGGTCAAGCATACAATGTTTATGTACAGGTAGATACCCAGCAGTACAGCACGATTTCAGACATCGAGAATGAAACGATTACTTCACCCCTCGGCATTTCCGTACCTATAAAAGACGTCGTTAAAGTTGAAAAAGGTACATCCGCAAATACAGTTACGCGTAAGGATGGCAAGCTGTATGTCGAGGTATCGGCGAATATTGTCGCTAAAGACGTCAACAAAGCTTCAACGGATTTGAAGAAAGAAACCGATAAACTTGATCTGCCGGCTTCTGTAAGCTTGGATTACGGCGGTGTAACGGAGCAGATTAACGAGACCTTCACGCAGCTGGGACTTGCAATGGCAGCCGCGATCGCGATCGTATACCTGCTGCTCGTCATCACCTTTGGCGGAGCACTCACACCGTTCGCGATTCTGTTCTCGCTGCCGTTCACCATTATCGGCGCGCTGCTCGGACTTTATATTGCCGGTGAAACCATTAGTGCAGCAGCGATGATGGGAGCTCTGATGCTGATCGGTATCGTTGTCACTAATGCGATTGTGCTTCTTGACCGTGTCCTTCACATGGAGAAAGCCGGGCTTTCAACACGCGAGGCGCTTATCGAGGCAGCAGGCACGAGACTTCGCCCAATTCTCATGACGGCCCTTGCAACAATAGGTGCCTTGCTGCCGCTCGTTCTAGGCTTTGAGGGAGAAAGCGGCGGACTTATTTCAAAAGGTCTAGGAGTCACGGTTATCGGCGGTTTGGCGAGCTCAACAGTGCTTACTTTGCTGATCGTTCCAATCGTATACGAGTTCCTTGCCAAATTCCGTAGAAAGTCCGCAGGCGAAGAATAAGGGAAGGCGGAGACATACTGTGCAGACAAAAAAACGCCAAATTATCGAAGCGGCAATTATTTGCTTCTCTGAAAAAGGTTACCGGGGGACGTCCATTCAGGATATTGCGGACTCTCTCGGCATCGCGAAAGGCTCGATGTATTTCTACTTTAAATCGAAGGAAGATTTGCTCCGATCGATCTGCAAGTACTACATGGAGGCGATTGTCAAGCAGGCTCAAGCGATCGCAGAGTCATCGCTGACTCCGGAGGAGAAGCTGCTGAAGCTTGTCACCCTGAGCTATGAGCAGTATGAGAAAAACAAAGGGTTTATCACGATATTGATGCAGGAACGCTTTGACTTGAATGAAGAAATTCATGAGCTGATTGTCAAAGTGAGACGGATTGGATTGCTAGCCAGCCGGTCTATTATTTGCGAGCTGTACGGTCCAGAGGCAGAGCCTTACGCCTGTGATGCTGCTGTAATGTTTCACGCCTTTATTGATGGCTATTTAGGATTTGTTATTTTGGAGAATAAGCAGTTTGATCTTGAACGGCTTGCCGGCTTTGTAATGAACCGCCTAGATGAGCTGATGTGCGGCATGATCAGTAAGAGCTCCGACATTATATTGGGGACTGAAATCTTGGAGCAGTGGAGCGCTTCTGCGGATGATGAGCTTAGTGGCGGCAAATCGGGTGTTGCAGCCCTAATTGAATCTATTCATGCAACAGTCAGCAAGGCAGCCCTTCCCGCCAACACCATTGAAGAGATAATATCGGCACTGCAAGTAATCGAGACAGAGTTTGAAAAAGCGGAACCGCAGCCAGTAGTAATTAAAGGGATGCTGTCTTTCCTGAAAAGTATGAAAGCAGCAGGTCTGAAGAAGCAGCTGGACAAGCTGGAAGCTTATGTGTTGGATTTAATTTGACAGCCAGCATACGTTGATCTGCAAGCTCAAAAAGGACTGCCGACATCTCTTTGGAGATGACTGGCAGTCCTTTTGTGCTGCAGCCCGTTTGGGAACGATTTTAGAGGTGGATTTAGACGCTCGTCCTATGTAGAAGATCCAAGGAAGCGTGCACGGACGGTCGAACCGCTCAGGGTTCTCATCCCTTCCGAAGAAGCAATTCATAACGAAGCGGGTGAAGGGAATCGAACCCTCGCCTCAAGCTTGGGAAGCTGGCGTTCTACCATTGAACTACACCCGCATGTAATAGTTAAGTGAAATAATGATAGCATAGGCATAAATGGAAATCAACAACGGGTAGTGTTATAATCGAACTCGAATCATACAAAACAGCTTAAATGCAGCTCGATTTGGTTCGACAGACAAGGCGGTGATTTTATTACAACAACTAACCCTCCGCAGGACGATAATAAAGATAATGTGTACCTGTTCCCTAAGATGCTGGACCAATATCAGAATCAGCTTACACGGATGCTCGAAGCTGAGCAGTATGGAGAAGCTAAGGAGCTGCTTCGTTTTTTGCTTCAGTGCCAAGGGGAAGAAAAACATCATTATGCAGAGTGGGAAAATTTATTAACATGGCTTGATGTTGCGTTTCCATCCTATGAATCAAGCGAAACCAGTGGAAACTTAGACGAAGGTGACGACGACCTGGAAGCCTCATTTCGCAAGGAAGCGCTTATTCCTGGTCAATATGATGAATCTTACGTTCAACAAGTGCTTTATATCATTCAGCATCATCCTGTAGCGGACCAGCAGATTCTTGCGCTTGAACGAGCGGCTCACCTTGAGCATCCCGCAGTCGATGAAACGCTAATCAAATGGCTCTCTGACAACGAGCTTCATCCGGCCCTGCAATTCAAAGCGCTTCAATGCCTTAAGAAACGAGGCGTTTCCGGCGAGATTCAACTGGAACGGCTCGGTGAGGCTGTGGAAATTGATATCGAGCAAACCCCATTATCGATGGAAGAATTTCCACAGGTGGTTTCAAGAGTCGTAGAAAGGGTAGAATTGGTTACAGAGGTTATTGATTCATCGATGCCGCATTTTGCGAAGGAATTATGGAAAGATTGTCTGCAGTGCCTATACGGGACATTAGCTTATAATCGATTGCTAAGCGATGATGACGATACGGTTGATTGCTTTGCAGCCGCCCTTCATCAAGTGCTGGAGTTGTCGTTATATGGCAGAGTTAACGATGACGATGTACGGGATACATATGGAATTACGGATACGCTAAGATTTCGATATGAACAAGCTTGCCGTTCTCTGCGGCAGGTCGCCTTACTCAAGGAAAATAGTGATGGGGCCGAGCCTTGATATTCGTACGGATGTTGATTATAATAGAATGGTTTATTACGGGTAAAACCTGACGCAGATGCGTTATTTAATTTGGAGGGGAAAGCATAACATGACAGCAACTTGGGAAAAAATAGACAAGAACCTTGTCTCCATCGAAGTAGAAGTAGCAGAAGAGAAAGTAAACGAAGCAATTGACAAAGCATTTAAGAAAGTCGTTGCTAAAGTAAACGTACCGGGATTCCGCAAAGGTAAAGTACCGCGGGGCATTTTCGAAGCGCGTTTCGGTATCGAAAGCCTGTATCAAGATGCAATCGACATTTTGCTTCCTGATGCATACTCAGACGCTCTTAAAGAAACAGGTATCACTCCGGTAGATCGTCCTGACATCGATGTGGATCAATTCGGAAAAGGTCAAACGTTCAAATTCAAAGCTAAAGTAACGGTTAAACCGGAAGTTCAGCTTGGCGAGTACAAAGGCCTTGAAGTTCCTGCAGCTGAAGCAGCAGTCAGCGACGAAGAAATCGCAGCAGAGCTTGAGCGTTTGCAGCAGCGTCATGCTGAACTGACAGTAATCGAAGAAGGCGCAGCAGAGAATGGCGACATTACTGTAATCGACTTTGACGGTTATGTGGACGGCGAAGCTTTTGAAGGCGGCAAATCAGAACGTCACTCCCTGGAGCTTGGTTCAGGTTCGTTCATCCCAGGTTTTGAAGAGCAGGTAGTTGGTCTTCAAACAGGTGACTTCAAAGATATCGAAGTTACTTTCCCTGAGAGCTACCATGCAGAGAATCTTGCTGGTAAACAAGCTGTTTTCAAAGTAAAACTGCATGAGATCAAACGTAAGAACCTTCCGGTGCTTGACGATGAGTTTGCTAAAGACGTTAGTGAATTCGACACGCTTGAAGAATTCAAAACAGATCTTGCAGGCAAGCTGGCTGATCGCAAGAAACAAGAAAATGAATCGGCTCGTGAAGCAGCAGTCGTTGAAAAAGCGTCTGAATCCGCTGAAATTGATATTCCAGATGCAATGATTACATCAGAAACGGACTTCATGCTTCGTGATTTCGAAAACCGTCTTCGCCAGCAAGGTATGAACCTGGAGCTTTACTTCCAATTCTCCGGACAAGATGAAGCGGCTCTTCGCAGCCAAATGAGCGGCGATGCAGCTATGCGCGTTCGCAACAACCTTGTGCTTGAAGCGATCGCAAAAGCAGAGAACATCTCCGCTGACGATTCCGATCTGAATGATGAGCTCGAGAACCTTTCCAAGCAATACAACCGTCCGGTTGAAGAACTTCGCTCCATCTTTGAAGCGAATGGCAACCTTGACAACATCAAAGAAGATCTTGTACTCCGTAAAACCATCAAGTTCCTGCTTGATAACAGCAAAACAGAATCAGTAGTTGCATAAGAAAACGCTTTGTCTGTAAGGACAATTCGTTCTATGACTCGATAAGGCACGTATATACGTGCCTTATTTTATCCTTAGGTTAACTTTCTGTTAACAAATTGGGCTGCGTCCCGTACATATGTATTAATGCTAGCCGTATAATGTAATAGTCAGAAAAATGACATTGCTTTCGGAACATGGTAAAATGAATATGTAACAAAAGTCGATGGAGAGAAAGAAGGTTGGTCGCATGAATCTGGTGCCTATGGTCGTTGAGCAAACGAATCGGGGAGAACGGTCTTACGATATTTACTCCCGTTTATTGAAGGATCGGATAATTTTTCTAGGAAGTGCGATCGACGACGATGTTGCGAATGCCGTCATTGCACAGCTGCTTTTCTTGGCTGCTGACGATCCGGAGAAAGACATCAGTCTGTACATTAACTCGCCTGGCGGTTCTGTCACTGCTGGCATGGGGATATACGATACGATGCAGTTCATTAAGCCAGAGGTTTCGACGATTTGCGTTGGTCTAGCTGCAAGTATGGGAGCGCTTTTGCTTACGGCGGGAGCCAAAGGCAAGCGGTTTGCTCTTCCGAACAGCGAAGTTATGATCCATCAGCCGCTTGGCGGCGTAAGAGGTCAAGCATCGGATATCAAGATCCACGCGGATTGGATTCTGCAAACTAAACAAAAGCTCAATCAGATTTTAGTGGATCGTACGGGACAGCCTTACGAGAAAATAGACCGCGATACAGATCGTGATAACTTCATGAGCGCGGAAGAGGCTCTTAATTATGGGCTGATTGACAAAGTTGTAACATCATCCATCTTGTAAAGTAAATGAATTGAAGGGGTGATTCCATGTTTAAATTCAACGACGAGAAGGGACAACTGAAATGTTCCTTCTGCGGCAAATCGCAGGATCAAGTGCGAAAGCTCGTTGCTGGCCCGGGCGTCTATATATGTGATGAATGTATCGAGCTGTGTACGGAAATCGTTGAGGAGGAGCTCGGTCATGAAGAAGAGCTCGATCTGAAAGACATTCCGAAACCAAGAGATATCCGTAACATTCTGGACCAATACGTCATTGGTCAAGAGCAAGCGAAAAAATCGCTTTCCGTTGCGGTCTACAATCATTACAAACGGATCAATTCCCAAAACAAACTGGAAGATGTTGAACTGCAGAAGAGTAATATTCTTCTAGTAGGACCGACAGGCTCCGGTAAAACGCTGCTTGCTCAAACGATGGCTAAGATTCTAAACGTCCCTTTTGCGATTGCAGATGCAACTTCGTTAACAGAAGCCGGCTATGTCGGTGAAGACGTTGAGAATATTTTGCTTAAGCTGATTCAAGCTGCTGATTATGATGTAGAGAAGGCTGAACGCGGCATTATCTACATCGATGAGATTGATAAAGTAGCACGTAAATCGGAAAATCCGTCTATTACACGTGATGTATCCGGCGAAGGTGTTCAGCAGGCATTGCTGAAAATCTTGGAAGGAACGGTTGCATCGGTTCCTCCTCAAGGTGGACGTAAGCATCCGCATCAAGAGTTTATTCAAATTGACACCACCAATATTTTGTTCATTTGCGGCGGTGCATTTGATGGACTTGAGCAATTGATCAAGCGCCGGATCGGCAAGAAAGTGATCGGCTTTAATACAGCCGGTGACAGCCAGAAGGATCTCAAAGCAGGCGAATACCTGTCGATGGTGCTTCCGGAAGATTTGCTGAAATTCGGACTGATTCCGGAGTTTGTTGGCCGTCTACCGGTTATCTCTACTCTGGAGCCGCTTGATGAAAGTGCACTTGTTCGGATTCTTTCTGAGCCGAAGAATGCGCTGGTCAAGCAGTATCAGAAGCTGCTTGAAATGGATAATGTGAAGCTCGAGTTTGAAGCTGCGGCTCTGGATGCTATTGCCAAAGAAGCAATCAAACGTAATACGGGTGCCCGCGGCCTGCGTGCAATCATCGAAGGCTTGATGTTAGATGTGATGTACGAAGTGCCTTCGCGTGACGATGTCAGCACTTGCCTGATTACGGAGAAGGTCGTTCAGGAGAGAATTATGCCTGAATTGACGCCGAAGAAGGGCAAGAAGAAAGAAGAAAGTGCCTGATCCAATATAGACCGCCAATACTTCCACCCTTTATGCGAGCGGGCAATTTGCTGCTTACGCTAAGGGTGGACTTTGACGTTAATGGGAGAGATTAGAAATGTATTCACGCAAAGACACCGTACCGGTTAAAGTTGGTCCGCTCACCATTGGCGGGAACGATGAAGTTATTATTCAAAGCATGTGTACGACCAAGACAGCGGACGTCGAAGCGACTGTTGCTGAGATATTGCGCTTAGAAGAGGCAGGCTGCCAAATTGTCCGTGTAACGGTCAACAACAAGGAAGCTGCCGATGCAATAAAAGAAATTAAGAAACGCATTCATATACCGCTCGTAGCGGATATTCACTTCGACCACCGCTTAGCTCTATTGGCCATTGAGAATGGTGTGGACAAGGTTCGCATTAATCCAGGTAATATCGGCCGCCGCGAGAAGGTGGAAGCGGTTGTCAAGGCTTGCAAAGAACGTGGAATTCCGATTCGTATCGGTGTAAATGCCGGCTCGCTCGAGAATCATCTGCTGGAGAAGTACGGCTACCCTACACCCGAAGCAATGGTGGAGAGTGCTCTTTTTCATATTGGCATTCTAGAGGAATTAGATTTCCACGATATCATTGTTTCTCTCAAAGCATCAGATGTTCCGATGGCAATTGAAGCTTATCGTATGGCGGCAGAGCAAATCCGCTATCCGCTTCACTTGGGCATTACAGAAGCGGGCACCCTTCATTCGGGTACGATTAAGAGTTCGGCAGGCATTGGCGCCCTCCTGGCGATGGGAATCGGAAACACGGTTCGAATCAGCTTAAGTGCGGATCCGGTGGAAGAGGTTAAAGTAGCCCGTGAGCTGCTTAAATGCTTTGGTCTTATTACGAATGCGGCAACTCTCGTCTCTTGCCCGACCTGCGGACGTCTAGATATCGATTTGTTCTCGATCGCCAATGAGGTTGAAGAGTACATCAGCAAAATCAAAGTGCCGATTAAAGTGTCGGTGCTTGGCTGTGCGGTTAATGGCCCGGGTGAAGCTCGTGAAGCTGATATCGGTATCGCAGGCGCCCGTGGAGAAGGTATGCTGTTTCGCTATGGAGAAATGATCCGCAAAGTTCCTGAAGCTGAGATGCTTGCAGAGCTGAAGAAGGAAATAGACGAGATTGTTCGTGTGTTTGAAGCCACCGGTGAAATTCCAGGGCGCAAACAGCATTCCGTCCATACGAAGTAATTTGCAGGGTCTTTCGGGAAACGATTCAAACTTTACAACAAAATAGCGATTATTCCATCCGGCTGGGGGCAATACTGAAAAGTATGAGTTCCGTAAAGCCGGATGTTTTTTTTGACCTACCTTCTTATACTGAGAGGAGTGCTAATCGCTATGAGTTTAAGTTTGATATTAATGTTGGTGCAAGTGTTTTTTGCGATTGTAATTGGCCTGTACTTCTGGAACCTGCTGCGCAATCAGAAAACAAACAGGTCTGCTGTTGACCGTGAATCACGCAAAGAGATGGACAAACTTCGCAAGCTTCGTTCCGTATCACTGACCAAGCCGTTGTCAGAGAAGACGCGTCCGCAATCCATCAATGAGATTATCGGACAGCGGGATGGTTTACGCGCGCTGAAAGCGGCTCTGTGCAGTGCCAACCCGCAGCATGTCATCATCTATGGCCCGCCGGGTGTCGGCAAGACAGCTGCCGCCCGTGTTGTGCTGGAGGAAGCTAAACGTAATCCGGCTTCTCCTTTTCTCCAAGATGCGAAGTTCACAGAGATCGATGCAACGACTGCTCGTTTTGACGAGCGCGGTATTGCCGATCCGCTGAT
The DNA here is from genome assembly GCF_042656405.1 of Paenibacillus solisilvae. NCBI lineage: Bacteria > Bacillati > Bacillota > Bacilli > Caryophanales > Paenibacillaceae > Paenibacillus > Paenibacillus solisilvae. The sequence goes on from NZ_JBHSOW010000091.1 coordinate 12,372, forward strand.
TGGCTCTGTCCATGACCCTATTTATCAAGGTGCGGGGGCAATGGGGGTTGCCGGTATTCCGCAGCCCAAGCCGGGTGCAGTTACGAAGGCGCATGGCGGAATGCTGTTTATTGATGAAATCGGTGAATTACATCCGATCCAGATGAATAAATTGTTAAAAGTGCTGGAGGACCGAAAGGTCTTTCTGGAGAGTGCTTATTACAACTCAGAAGATTCAAATATACCGATGTATATTCATGATATCTTCCAAAATGGGCTTCCAGCTGATTTTCGCTTGGTTGGTGCTACGACTCGTTCGCCTCAGGAGCTGCCGCCTGCGCTTCGATCACGCTGTATGGAAATTTATTTCCGTCCGCTGCTGCCAGGTGAGATCTCACAGATCGCCGTAAATGCGCTCAAGAAGATCGGGCTGCCTTCTTCTGACGAAGCGATTGAGGTTATCACAAGATATGCTACTAACGGACGGGAGGCCGTCAATGTCATCCAGCTTGCTGCTGGCCTGGCCTTGTCAGAGAAACGGGAAACGATATCGGCTGCAGATGTCGAGTGGGTTGTAAACAGCAGTCAAATTCCGCCGCGTCCAGATAAGAAAGTCCCTGCGATGCCTCAGGTTGGTTTTGTGAACGGACTGGCCGTATACGGACCTAACATGGGAACTTTGCTTGAAATCGAAGTCAGTGCGATTCCGGCACGTACAGGCAAAGGCGTCTATACCATAACAGGCGTTGTCGACGAGGAGGAGCTGGGCGGAGGAAGCAGCAGGACATTAAGACGTAAAAGTATGGCAAAAGGATCCGTAGAAAATGTGTTGACCGTCCTTAGACGCATTGGTTTGAAGCCGGAAAATTATGATCTGCATATCAATTTTCCAGGTGGCACACCTATTGACGGCCCATCCGCAGGTATTGCCATGGCCACCGCAATTGCTTCAGCAATTAAGGGGGAGCCAATTGATAATAAACTTGCCATGACCGGAGAAGTTGGCATTCATGGCAACGTAAAACCCGTTGGCGGTGTGCTCGCGAAAGTCGAAGCTGCTTTTCAATCAGGTGCCGATACGGTTATAATACCTCGAGAGAACTGGCAAGCTATCTTTGCTGATCTGCAAGGACTTCAAGTTATACCGGTTGATCATGTCGGAGAAGTATTCCGTCATGTCTTCCAAACCGTGGATGTACCTATTCCTGTTGCCGGTCCTTCGCCTGCAGCTGACGTTTTTATCGCAACAGGACTGCCCTATTTGCAGGCGGATTCCGTTGAGTGATAAAATAGGTGGAAGCCGCAAGCTTATAGCTGAAGTTTTTCGACACGGGTTAGGGTGGAAAAAACTTCGAAGATGGAGGTGCTGATATGGGACCTGCTAAATGGAAAGGTCGTCGGCTGCCCTTGCTGCCGCTCAGGGGGCTGCTTGTATACCCTAGCATGGTGTCCACCTTGATGTGGGCAGGGAGAAGTCTGTACGCGCTTTAGACCGCGCGATGCTTGACGATCATATGATTTTGCTATGCTCACAATCGGAAGTAAACATTGAAGAACCTACACAGGAAGATATTTACCGGGTTGGGACGGTTGCCAGAGTTCGGCAGATGCTTAAGCTGCCGAACGGCACCATTCGAGTGCTGGTGGAAGGTGTCGTGCGTGCCGAAATCCTAGATTACGTGCCGAACAACGATTTCTATGAAGTATCCGTTAAAGAGATGCCGGAATCCGAATCGACAGATCCCGAAATCGATGCGCTTATGCGGACGGTACTGAATCAATTTGAACATTATATTAACCTGTCGAAAAAAGTTACACCTGAAACACTGGCCGCAGTTTCGGATATCGATGAGCCCGGCAGACTGGCAGACGTGATAACTAGCCATCTTTCGCTCAAAATCAAAGACAAGCAGGATATCTTAGAAATTATTGATGTCCGCGAGCGTTTGGAGAAACTGCTTGATATCCTGGGCAATGAGCGCGAGGTACTTGAACTGGAACGCAAGATCAGTCAGCGCGTGAAGAAGCAAATGGAGAAAACGCAAAAGGAATATTATTTGCGCGAGCAGATGAAGGCGATTCAGAAGGAGCTCGGCGAGAAGGAAGGCCGGGCTGGAGAGGTTGAAGAACTTCGGAATCAAATGGCGGAGTCCGGATTGCCGGATAAAGTAAAAGAGAAGGTCGAAAAGGAAATCGACCGTCTCGAGAAGATGCCGTCCACATCAGCCGAAGGTGGAGTCATCCGCAATTATATCGATTGGCTTCTATCGCTTCCTTGGAATAAGAAGACAAATGACGATTTAAGTGTAACCAAAGCCGAAACGACCCTGAACGAGGATCATTACGGGCTGGAGAAGCCGAAGGAACGGGTGCTGGAATATTTGGCGGTGCAGCAGCTCGTTAAGAAAATGAAAGGCCCTATTCTTTGTCTGGTTGGTCCTCCGGGTGTTGGTAAAACCTCGATGGCTCGTTCGATCGCGAAATCGTTGGAGCGGGAATTTGTCCGCATATCGCTTGGCGGCGTTCGTGATGAAGCAGAGATACGCGGACACCGCCGTACTTATGTCGGCGCAATGCCGGGTCGTATCATTCAAGGCATGAAGACGGCCGGATCGCTCAATCCCGTATTTCTACTGGATGAAATTGATAAGATGGCGATGGATTTCCGGGGGGACCCATCTGCAGCATTGCTTGAGGTATTGGATCCGGAGCAGAATAATACCTTTAGCGATCATTTCATTGAGGTTCCGTTTGATCTTTCTAATGTCATGTTTATTACGACGGCCAATGCGGTTCACAACATCCCAAGGCCTCTTCTTGACCGTATGGAAATGCTCTATATCCCTGGCTACACCGAGCTTGAGAAGCTGCAGATCGCAGAGCGGTATTTGCTGCCGAAGCAGAAGCGTGAGCATGGGCTTGAGGAAGGGCAGCTAGTTGTTGAAGAAGAAGCGCTTCAGCAGATCATTCGTGAATATACGAGGGAGTCAGGTGTTCGGAATCTCGAGCAGCAGGTGGCTGCGGTCTGTCGTAAAGCAGCAAGAGCAATTGTTTCTGACTCTACAACGGGTGCGATCCAGGTCGACACTGCCAAGATCAAGGAATGGCTGGGGCCGGCTAAATTCCGTTATGGCATGGCTGAAATCGAAGATCAAATCGGTGCGGTTACAGGTCTTGCTTGGACAGAGGTAGGCGGAGATACGCTCGTCATTGAAGTGACTGTCCTTCCGGGCAGCGGTAAATTAACGCTCACCGGTAAGCTTGGCGACGTGATGAAGGAATCCGCGCAAGCGGCATTCAGTTATACGCGCTCCAAGGCTACGGAATTGAATATTGAACCGGATTTCCATGAGAAGAACGACATTCATATCCATATACCCGAAGGTGCGATTCCCAAGGATGGTCCTTCTGCAGGCATTACGATGGCCACAGCGCTTATCTCTGCGCTTACCGGCCGCTTCGTATCCAAGGAAGTTGCGATGACCGGAGAGATCACACTGCGCGGCCGAGTGCTGCCGATCGGGGGCCTCAAGGAAAAGTCGCTTGCCGCACACCGTGCGGGGATCAAGACGGTATTGATGCCAAAGGAAAACGAACGTGACCTAAGGGATATTCCAGACAGCGTTAGAGCCGACCTGGAATTCATTCCAGTCAGTCATATGGACGAAGTGCTTAAGCATGCTTTGGCGCCTGCACAGGCACCCGTTCAGACGCATTAAGAAAGCAGGTTATTCAACGTGAAGATTACGCAAGTGGAATTTGTCATAAGTGCAGTTCAGCCTCACCAATATCCGGATGATGCCTTGCCAGAGTTCGCTCTGGCAGGGCGTTCCAATGTTGGAAAATCATCACTCATTAATAAAATGATTCAACGCAAAGGTCTTGCGCGGACAAGCTCGCAGCCCGGTAAGACACAGCAGCTTAACTATTACCGGGTTAACGATCGTATGTACCTGGTTGACTTTCCGGGTTATGGTTACGCCAAAGTCTCCAAAGTGCAGCGGGCACAGTTTGGTGAAATGATCGAGACCTTCCTAAGCGACCGGGAGCCGCTGAAGATGGTTCTGCAAATTATTGATATTCGTCATCCTCCTTCCAAAGATGATATTCTCATGTATGACTGGCTGAAGCATTTTGATATTCCAGTATGCATCGTAACCACGAAGGCGGATAAAATCCCAAAGAGTAAATGGGACAAGCATGTCAAAGTGATTAAGCAGGAAATAGGGTTTAAAGCCGGTGATCAGCATGTTCTGTTCTCTTCGGAGACAGGGCTTGGCCGCGAGGAGCTTTGGGCTGTAATCAACCGAGCGATCGCGCAAGAAGAAGAAGAAAGCGATGAAGTACCGTTCGAATAGTGAGGATTATGTACAAAAGCAAGGACTCTTCGTAAAATCTCCCTGATTTTTCTGAAATATGCGAGAATATCGCAGACAGAGAGCAGGAATAAACCTTGATGATCGGGTATAATATACTTAAGCAGAAGGTTTACCAATGTTTTAGTTTAAAGAATTGAGGAGATTTTTATGGCTCAGCGGATAGCCACGGAGTATGTCAATGCTTCACTGCAATTAACGGCTGAAGAGATGTCTGGATTCGTCCGGTTTTTTGAAGAGCAGCATGTCAAGCAGCAGGTGCGGGTGCTCGATAACGGCAATCACGAGATGGTTCTTGAGGACGACGCAGGACGGGAGGAAGTCCGCTTAACTTTCGAGCGTCAACAGGATCGCTATGTTTGTGTAATGTCCTGCAGGCTGATTCATCCTAAATTAACGAACGCGATGCGCAAGGCAGTATCGGTTTTTCGTGGAGACGCAGTGGTCAACCGCATTTATCCGAGTTATACCATGAACTATATTTATGTACAGGGTACCGTTCACAAAATTGTTGAACATGCAGGCGGAAACACTAGAGTGGTTTTTGAATACAAAGATACAATCGGACAACTTGAAGCGCAATTCAGAATTACAGATATCGAGCAAGAGATTCAAGTATTGCATGGAGCGATTAACCAGCTGCTTGATCTTCGGAATCAATGCAGCAGCGAAGAGCAAATTGCCGCTATTGATGAGCGACTAAGAAATCATACACGCGCATTGTTTGTACTAGAAGCTTAATCTAACCTAGATCTTAGCAAGCCGCGTTCGCGCGGCTTTTTTATTATTTAAATCCAGGTTCAGGACTCACCGTTTATGGTTTGCTCACATACGCTTAATATTGGAGTTTTAGGTGAACTCTCATCTATGGGCCGCCAAAAAAAACTATTGCATTTCTGGTCAATAGATGTTATTTTTATTCTCGTTGAAATGAATATTAGGAACCAGGATTCACTCAGGACATGGTTATGTTGCGAGAGGTTATTCCCTCGGGCAGTGAATGACGTAGGTCCTAGCGGATGAAATTTTTCAAACATTTTATTCCTAGGAAGGGGGAACCGAAAGATGGAATACTCAACTTTCGGAAGACACGTGGCTGTTGATACTTGGGGTGTGGATTTTGACCTGCTCAACAACGCGGAATTTTTACAAGCCCAAATGGTGGAGGCTGCCGAAGCATGCGGCGCTACCGTACTCTCAGTGCAAGCCAAACAGTTCGAGCCGCAAGGCGCTACTGTGCTCGTACTTCTGTCTGAAAGTCATCTCTCCATTCACACATATCCTGAAAGAGGCTTTGCTGCTCTGGATTGTTATACGTGTGGAGAAACAGTGGATCCGCAGCTCGCGATCGACTACATGTTGTCCGTGTTGAAACCAACAACGACTCATGCAAAGAAACTTGTTCGTGGTATGGGTGAACTTCAAGTCGTTGAACCGGAAATGAAGCAAGTGGAATTTGTGTAAGTTTTTAATAAGAATGTAACCAGTGATCATGGAGAAATCCATGGTCACTTTTTATTGCTCTGAGAACTCATTTATTTCAAATAATTTTCATAATTGCAGGGGTACGAGATGTCGAACTGTGCTATACTAAATGATGATAAAATGAACAAGGGCAGGTGAACGCGCATGCACATTATCGTTGTAGGGCTTAATTATCGGACAGCTCCGGTTGAAGTCAGAGAACGTTTTGCTTTCTCTGAGAAGGATCTTCCTATCGCTCTTAAACAATTGCAGCAAACGAAAAGCATCATGGAATGTGTCATAGTGGCGACCTGTAACCGTACAGAGCTATATGCAGTAGTCGATCGGCCGCATTTGTGCGGGCACTACATTCGCAGCTTTATGGAGCAATGGTTCAAATTGCCGAGACAACAGTTTACAACTGATTTATATATGCACGAAGATGAGAAGGCAATCGAGCATTTGTTCCGTGTTACTTGCGGCTTAGACTCTATGGTTATTGGCGAAACGCAAATTCTCGGCCAGGTTCGAAATGCCTTCCTGCTCGCTCAAGAGCAAAAGACAACAGGAACCATGTTTAACACCATTTTCAAACAAGCCGTTACATTGGCGAAGAAAGCACATTCCGAGACTTCAATCGGAGAAGCGGCTGTTTCAGTAAGCTATGCAGCGGTAGAGCTAGGTAAACGGATTTTTGGACAGTTTAACGGGAAAACAGTCATGATCATCGGTGCCGGCAAGATGAGCGAGCTGACGGCTAAGCACTTGTATGCCAATGGCGTTAAACGCGTATTCGTTGTTAACCGTACTTATGATCGAGCCGTTCAATTGGCTGATAAGTTTAATGGTACGCCGTTATCGATGGCAGACGCCATTAAGAAGCTGCCGGAAACGGATATCGTTATTAGTTCTACAGGATCAAATGGATATGTTCTTACTCGGAATCAGATGGCTGTAGCGATGCAAAAACGTAAATCACGCCCATTATTTATGATTGATATTGCGGTGCCGCGTGATTTGGATCCGGCGATTGCATCGGTTGAGAATGTCTTCTTGTATGATATTGATGATCTGGAAGGCATTGTGGAGAGCAATCTCGACCAGCGCCGTACTGAAGCTGCGAAGATCGAAGTATTCATCAATGAGGAGATCGCTTCTTTCCGCCAATGGTATAAAACGCTTGGTGTTGCTCCGATCATTCGTGCCCTGCAGGACAAAGCGGCGAATATTCACAAGGAAACGATGGACAGCTTGACGAATAAGCTGCCTGATCTTGGTGAACGTGAGCTCAAGATTATACGCAAATTGACCAAAAGTATCGTTAACCAGATGCTGCATGACCCAATCGACCGTGTTAAAGAGCTTGCGGGCGAGAAGCATGCGGATGATGCAATGGATTTGTTCGTGAAGATCTTCGCTTTAGAGGAAGCCATGGAGAAATCACAGCAGGACGAACGAAAACCGGGCGTTTTAAATGAATCTCCGGTGACAGATCATGCCTTGAGTTTTGGTAAAGCGTTGAATGCACAGACGGCAGCTGGGGTGTAATGGATGGCAGCTGTAACGAAATAATTCGTTCCTGAGGTTGAAGGGAAGCGGATTTAGACGGACAGAGGAACTGGCGGCTGATAGCCGCCGTTTCACTATCTTAACCGTAATTGTGGAGGCGCCTATGGTTACGCATAATTGGTTTTATGATGGGATGCTTTACATTTACGCCCTGAGCCTTCTGTTTTACTTCTCTGATTTCGTGGATCGAAATCGGCAAGCGAAACGGATGGGCACAGGGCTGCTTATTTTCGTATGGGTTCTGCAGACTGGATTTATCGTTCATCGCATTATTTCCCATTTGGATATGACCCTGATGACTTTATTTGAATATTTACTCGTATTTTCGTGGCTGCTCAGCACGGTTTCTCTTGTGATCAGCCGGTTCTTTCGGATCGAATTCATTGTATTCTTTGTTAATGTAATCGGATTTGCGGTTCTTACCGTCAACCTGTTTGTATTCGGATCGGGAGCATCGCTGGAGATCTGGCAGCTGGCCCGGGAGCTTCTGGTCTTACATGTCATCCTTATGATTTGCGCGTATGTCGCATTTACGATTAGCGTCATATTCTCTGGCATGTACATGTTCCTGCACGGCAGGCTCAAAGGTAAGCAGTGGTCGAAGTCTATGCAGCGCCTGCCTAGTCTGGATGTCATTAACCGCTTCATGCTGGGGACGACGCTGGTTGGGACACCTTTGTTAATGCTGTCTCTAGCCGTTGCCGTTACGTCGATATTAACAGAGGGGCGATACGGTCTCTTGTTGGATCTGAAGGTTATCATCTCGGTTATTGCGTTGGGGCTATATATCGGAATTATTTTGAAATATCGTTGGTTTAATGGGACAGGCTGGAAGTTTGCGAAGTGGAATCTGCTGTGCTTCACCCTTATGCTTGTTAATTTGCTCATCAATAAAGTCTCATCCTTTCATGGATGGTCATGAAGGCAGGCGGATTATCTATGCCTAGTTATTATCCCTTGTACGTCAATTTGCGCGGCAGACGCTGTATTGTTATAGGGGGCGGATCCGTTTCCGAGCGCAAGGTGCGCGGATTGCTGGATTCAGGAGCAGACATGGTTACCGTGATTGCACCTGCAGCATCTCCAGGGCTGGCAGAGTTAGCCGCGAAGGGGTCTATACAGCTTCTGTCCAGGGAATACCAAGAAGAGGATTTAACGGGTGCTTTCCTTGTATTCGCAGCCACGGATAGACGGGAGATTAACGAAGCTGTCTCCAGAGCTGGGACTCGGCTGGGACTGCTTGTTAATGTAGCTGACAATGCTGATGAGGGCGGATTTATTACACCTTCCGTCATAAGGAGAGGAGAGCTGCTTCTAAGTATTACAACAGGAGGAGCGAGCCCGTCTCTAACGGCGCTTATCAGACAGGAACTGGCTGAGCATTACGGGCATGATTATGGGCAGCGGGTAGAACTGCTTCGGCTGCTTCGTCAGAAAGTGCTCTCTAATGAATTTCATCACAAAAATAAACAGGAGCTGCTGCGAAAGGCCGCTCAAGAGATAAGTGCTTTGAAGCTGGATAATGAGAACGTTCGCGATCATGAATTTATTGATCAATGGATGATACGGCTTACGACAGGAGGCAGCAATAATGGTGTATAACGTAGAAGGACGGCGTGTTATTGTCGTAGGAACGAGACAAAGCGCACTTGCTTTAACTCAGACTGGGCAAGTGATTGATCAACTAAAGGCTTTGTGTGTTTTACATAAACTTCAGTATGATTTTGAAATTCGTAAAATTGTGACGAAAGGTGACCGTATTCTTGATGTCACCTTATCAAAGGTTGGCGGAAAAGGGCTGTTCGTGAAGGAAATCGAGCAGGCGCTGTTTGATGGAGAGATTGACCTTGCTGTTCACAGTATGAAGGATATGCCTTTTGAATTACCGGAAGGACTTATTAATGGTGCGGTTCCTAAGCGCGTAGATCCGCGGGATTGCCTAATCACCAAAAACGGTCTTACTCTAGATCAGCTTCCGCAAGGAGCGAAGGTTGGAACGAGCAGTTTGCGCAGGTCCAGCCAACTCAAGAACGCAAGACCGGATCTTCAGATTGAGTCGATACGGGGAAATATTGACTCGCGAATCGGGAAGCTGGAGACGGAAGGCTTTGATGCTATCGTGCTTGCTGCTGCCGGATTACACCGGATGGGCTGGGAATCCAAAATTTCATCTTACGTGCCTGTTGAGGTATCTGTACCAGCTGTGGGGCAAGGTGCGCTTGGAATTGAATGCCGTGCGGATGATCAAGAAATTCGCGATTTATTGGCGTTGTTCACCGATTCCATGACATTGCTGGCTGTTCGTGCAGAACGGACTTTCCTTGGCGAATTGAATGGGGGATGTCAAATTCCGATCGGTGCCTATGCGACGATTGTAGAGCAGCAAGAGGGAGATTCACCTCTGCTCGAACTGACTGGAATTGTCGGCTCACCTGATGGTTCGGTGCTGTTAAAGGAAACTGTACGCGGACGGGATCCTGAAAGGCTTGGCAAACAAGCGGCTGATGCTTTAAGAGCCCGCGGTGCGGATCGTATACTGGCTGAAGTTAGGGGATGAACGATTTGCTGAAGCAAAAGAGCAAAGGCAAAGTGTATCTGGTTGGCGCTGGACCTGGCGATCCGAAACTTATTACAGTACGTGGGATGGAATGTATTCAGGCCTGTGACGTTATTGTCTATGATCGTCTGGCAAGTCCTAGACTGTTGAAATATTTAAAGCCGGGTACAGAGAAGATCTATGTAGGCAAACTTCCTGACCGTCATACGATGAAGCAGGAAGATATCAACCAGCTGCTGGTTGATTTATCCCTCGAAGGGAAGGTCGTCACGCGGCTTAAGGGCGGCGATCCTACCATATTCGGCCGAGTCGGTGAAGAAGCAGAGCTGCTGTATAAGAATGGCATTGAATTTGATATCGTACCTGGCATTACTTCTGCAATTGCAGTTCCTGCATATGCGGGAATTCCAGTCACACATCGGGATCTGGCTTCTTCCTTATCGATCATTACCGGGCATGAAAGTCCTGACAAGCTGGATCAATCCATCCATTGGGAGAAAGTAACCAATGCGACGGGGACGCTTGTATTTCTTATGGGTGTGGCCAAGATCGGCTATATTACTGAGCAGCTTATGAAACATGGCAAACCGCCGGAAACGCCAGTTGCACTTATTCGCTGGGGGACCAGGGTGGAGCAGCGCACGATTACAGGGACGCTGGAAACAATTGAAGCAATCGTGAAAGCTGCGGATTTTCAGCCGCCTGCAGTTATTGTGGTCGGTGAAGTAGTCCGTCAGCGCGAGAAGCTCATGTGGTACGAGCATAAGCCGTTGTTCGGTACTCGTGTCTTAGTCACGCGCGCAAGAGCACAAAGCAGTGATCTTGCAGACCGTATCGAGGAACTTGGAGGAGAGCCTTGTGAATTTCCGGTGATTGAAACACGGGAATCCACTGATCCAGCTGCGATTTCGCATCTTGAAGCTGCACTTCAAGATGCGGGCCAATATGAATGGCTTATGTTTACAAGCGTCAATGGGGTGGAGTACTTCTTCACATGGCTTAAGAAATACCGGATTGATATCCGTCAATTTCACCGGGCCCGTATTGCGGCTGTCGGTCCTCGAACGGCTGAAGCTCTCGAGAAGCACGGTTTGTTCGTTGATACAGTACCCGTGAAATTCCAAGCTGACGAACTGCTGGGGAGTTTATCGGCCAGTTTGATACCCGGTCAGCGAGTCCTGCTGCCGCGCGGGGATCTCGCCAGGGAAGTGCTGCCTCGTGAACTGAATGAAAAAGGACTTATACCTGTAGAAATAGATGTATATGAGACTGTTATTGCGGCTGATCAGGATGAACAGACGTTTGAACTACTTAAGAAGCGCAAAATTGATGTCATCACCTTCGCCAGCTCCTCGACGGTTACTAACTTACTCGAAGTTCTTCGCCGGATGGGGATTGAACAGCCTTTGGAGCTGCTGGAGGGCGTTGATATTGCATGTATAGGACCGGTAACGGCAAAGACCGCGAAGGAATGCGGACTTGAGGTGACCATTCAACCAAAGGAAGCAACTATTGACTCCCTTATTGATTCCATTTCAGAAACGCGCCTTGCAAAACGCTCCCTATAATGACAGATTAATGACTCAACTCAGGAGGTTCATACTATGACTTTTCCTATTACCAGACATCGCCGCCTGCGGCGTACAGCTTCCATACGCAATATGGTACGTGAGACTCAGCTGACCGTTAATGATTTCATCTATCCGATTTTTGTAACAGTCGGAACCGGTGTTAAAGAGGAAATTCCATCTATGCCCGGTGTCTATCACTTATCCCTTGATTTGCTTCAAGCGGAAATCGAGAAGGTTGTTGCTTCCGGCGTACAATCCATTCTATTGTTTGGCGTTCCGCATGATAAGGATGCGGTCGGCACCTCAGCCTATGATCATAACGGCATTGTTCAGGAAGCGACACGTGCAGTGAAAACTTGGGCGCCGCAGCTTGTTGTTGTCGCGGATACTTGTCTGTGCCAATTTACAGACCATGGCCATTGCGGTGTGATTCACCATGATGAACGTACCGGAACAGCTGAGGTCGACAATGATGCTTCCCTTGAATTGCTCGTGAAGACGGCTGTTTCGCAAGCGGAAGCCGGGGCGGATATTATTGCACCATCGAACATGATGGACGGATTTGTCAGCGCAATTCGCGAAGGATTGGACGAAGCAGGCTATGAAATGGTGCCGATTATGTCTTATTCTGTCAAATATGCATCCGCCTTTTACGGTCCATTCCGGGAAGCTGCGCATTCGACTCCGCAATTCGGAGACCGTAAGACTTATCAAATGGACCCTGCAAATGTGCGTGAAGCGCTTCGTGAAGCAGAAGCTGACGTCGTAGAAGGTGCGGATATGCTGATGGTTAAGCCTGCACTTGCTTACTTGGACGTTCTTCGAATGGTAAAAGAGCATTTTGACCTCCCGGTAGTGGCTTACAACGTCAGTGCGGAGTATTCCATGGTAAAAGCCGCAGCTGCAAACGGATGGATTGATGAGCGGGCGGTTGTTCTGGAAACACTAACGGGAATGAAACGTGCGGGCGCAGATATCATTATTACTTATCATGCTCTGGATGCGGCACGTTGGTTAAAAGGCGAGTAGAACAGAATCAGCCTGAAGCGATTGCAAGTTCAAACCAGATAAGGGTGTGTCTATATGAGCGAAAATACTCACAAAAGATCGGATGATCGTTCCAAAGCTGCATTTGCCAAAGCGAAGCTGATTATCCCTGGCGGGGTTAACTCTCCAGTAAGGGCATTTCGCTCTGTCGGACTGACTCCGGTATATATGGAACGCGGAGAAGGATACCGTGTCTTCGATATCGATGGCAACAGCTATATTGATTATGTCGGCTCATGGGGACCGCTGATTATGGGTCATGCTCATCCGGAAGTCATTGAGGCCATTAAGCGTACAGCGGAAAAAGGGACAAGCTTCGGAGCACCTACTGAGCTGGAAACTATGATGGCGGAGCTTGTATGCGAACGTGTGCCATCCGTCGAAGTAGTTCGAATGGTAAACTCGGGCACGGAGGCGACGATGAGTGCGCTGAGACTTGCGCGGGGATACACGAAGCGCAGTAAAATTCTCAAATTTGAAGGCTCCTACCACGGACACGCTGATAGCTTGCTGATTAAAGCGGGATCGGGTGTGGCAACTTTAGGCTTACCGGACAGCCCCGGAGTGCCTGAAAGTGTAGCCTCGCATACGATAACAGTACCTTACAATGATCTGGAATCGGTAAAATTCGCTTTTGAGAATTTTGGCGAAGAAATCGCTTGTATCATCGTTGAGCCTGTTGCAGGCAACATGGGAGTCGTGCCTCCGCTTCCGGGTTTCTTACAGGGACTGCGGGACATAACGGAGAAATACGGCAGCCTGCTTATTTTTGATGAGGTGATGACCGGTTTCCGGGTTCATTATCATTGTGCACAGGGGCTTTATGGCATAACACCGGATCTCACCTGCCTTGGAAAAGTGATCGGGGGAGGTTTACCGGTTGGCGCTTATGGGGGTAAACGTGAAATCATGGAGATGATTGCTCCGAGCGGTCCAATTTATCAAGCCGGAACACTGTCCGGCAATCCGCTGGCTATGGCTGCCGGATATACAACGCTTAGCCTATTGACTCCTGATACGTATGAGCATTTGGAACGGATGTCTTTAAGGCTGCAGCTTGGGTTTGAATCCAACGCATCGAAGCATGGCGTACCGGTTACGATTAATCGTGTGGGATCGATGGTTTGTCCGTTCTTTACCGAGACACATGTCATTAACTATGAAACAGCCAAGCTTTCGGATTTGGAGCGATTCAAGGTTTATTTTGCATCCATGCTCGATCTTGGGGTTAGTGTGGCACCTTCGCAGTTTGAAGGTATGTTTGTATCCGGGGTTCACGACGAGTCTGCAATTGATGCTACGATTGCAGCACATGATGAAGCGCTCCGGCGATTGTAGGAGGCATGATAACATGCAGGAGCCTCTAATCACCTATCAAAGAAATAATGAATGGCTGGAGCTCTCAGCCACCGCATTAAGAGACTTCTCCTCTGCAAAAGGCATGGAGATCCAACCACTACAAGCCAACAGTCATCCGCATCTTGTGCGGCAGTGGCTGCTGGCTCTTGCTTTTTTTCCGGACAAATGGCTGAATCGTTTGTTTTCAGTAGGCGGAATCCAGATGGATGAAGATACGGTTAAGCTTCGTACATTCATACCCGTTGATCCGAATAAGGATCCGGTCTACAGACTAGCCAAGCAGCCTGAGATACAAAGCCATGCAGCAGCACCTGTTCTCTATGAAGATGATTGGTGTCTGGTTTTGGATAAACCGTCAGGAATGCCCGTACATACGTCAGCGCCAGGACAGCGTGGAACGCTGGATGAAGCGGCAGCAAGGCGTTGCCTTCTAAGCGGTGACCTCTTGCCCGTTAAGCATATCCATCGACTGGATGACGAGACAGCAGGACCTGTGCTGTATGCCAAGAATGAACTGGCACAGCTGAAGCTTGATGAAGCGATGCGAAACAAAGAAATCGACCGCGTTTATGCCGCACTTGCGCACGGAAAGTTAAAGAAAGACCACGGAACCATTCAAGAGCCGATTGGTAAAGACAGGCACCACAACGCCAGAAGAAGAGTCACGCCTGGCGGAGATTTTGCAGTTACTCACTACAAGATCATCGAAGCATACAAGGACGCTTCGCTTCTGCAGGTGCGCCTCGAAACCGGACGGACCCATCAGATTCGCGTGCATATGAGCTATATCGGGCACCCTCTTGTTGGAGATCTGCTTTATGGCGGGAGCGATCCCATTCTGAAGCATCAGGCGTTAAGGGGTGAACAGCTTATATTTAAGCATCCTCTTAACAGGAATATGATCACGGTCCACTCGCCGGAGCCGCCGTGGTTCAAACAAGTTCGGGAACGATACCGCTCTCTTTGAAAATCGTAGTCATGCCTGCCGGACCCTCACCATATAGATAAATAGGGAAGAAAGCTCTAACAAGCTATGAGAGGGGAAAGGAGGGCGACAAACGTGCCCAATCAAACAAACGGTTTACGATTTGACGTTTACGAACGAGTTCATTTGCCGGAAGATGTAGCGGCAATCGACGAGCTGGAAGAAATAGAGCTCGTACCCCGTATCCAAATCGTGCAGCAGGGAGAACAGGTTTTACTGAAAGGCCATCTGCTTTTGACCGGCGTTTATCGAGCTGAGAACGAGCTTGATGCCAATCAAGCATTGGAGCATTGGATACCGGTGGAAATCACGCTTCCGATGAATCGGATTCATCGGCTAGACGATATTTCTGTTGAAATTGACAACTTCGATGTCGATTTACTGTCAGCGCGGACACTTAATATTACAGGTGTTTTATCTTTGCTTGGTATCGAGCTGGATCAGCCTCGTGATCAAGAAGTATGGCCTCGTGAAGAGCCGTTCACAGTCGTTCACAAGCGGGAAGAGGAACAGAATCAATGGGGGGCCGGGGCGGACTCCTATTCGATCCCAAATGTATCGGATCAGCCTGAGACGGCTGCTAATAGCTCTTATGCACCTGAGAGCTGGTTAGCAGCCGCGCAGCCATCGTTTGGGGAGTCATTGATTCGCGAAGCAGCACAGCGTGAGGCGGCGGAGCGTGAACGGGAAGCTGCGGAACAGGAAGAGCGGATCCGCGAAGCTCAGCAATGGGAATTGGAAGCGCAAATTGCAGAAGCGCAAAGGGTAGCGGAAGAGCAAGAAGCCCAGCAGAGTGATGCAATTGCCCGTGCGGCCTTTGCTCGAGAAGAGCAGCTGATTGCCGAAGCGAGGCAGGAGGCATTGAATCGAGAGAAGGATCTGATCGAAGAGGAACGTTTGATCCGCGAGCAGGAATTAGCGGCTGAAGCGGCCTATTCGAACAGAAACGCCGAGCAGCTTCTTCACCAGCAGGATCTGGAAGCGCAGGCAGAAATCACTCGGAATGCAGATGAAGCTGAAGCTGCGGATGAAACGCCGCCTCAAGCGTTACAATCCGCAGGTTCCGGGCAATCGTTCGGAGGCGAGCCTCTATCCATAGATTCGGAAGCTGAACGTAAGGAATTGAAGGTAGCGCTTGGCAGTAAGCGTGTCGAAGAAGAGAAAGAACCTTCCCCTGGCGGAATCGGATTCCGTTCACTTCTGCAATCCAGCCGAAGAGAACAAGAGGCAAGAGCAGCCGCAGAGCAAATAGCAGAACGTGCTGCTGCAGAAGCAAGGAAATCAACCGATGATGATATCGAGTGGAAGAATCTCTTCTACGGCCGCTCAGGTGAGGATCATTCTTTCCGCAAAGTCAGGTTATGCATCGTTCAGCGCGAGGAGACACTTGAGGCAATCGCTGGTCGCTATCAGCTGCAGCCGCGAGAAATCGTCCTCTATAACCGTCTTGCGGATCAGAATGTGAGTGAAGGTCAGGTTTTGTATATTCCATAGACGTTTCATTAGAGCCCTTTCAAGCATTCATACTAGCTTGAGAGGGTTTTTTTGTGATGGATAAGCCATAGAATAGGCGAAGCACCTGCTGGGATTGACGCGGGCAAATAAGAACGTGTATGATAGAAAATATAGGGTTATACTTTATGTAAAGACGTTGAAGGGGAAGAGTAACAGCAATGCCTTCAGAGAGCGGAGCCGGTACGCTGAGAGGTTCTGCAGGAGATTAGCTGCGACAGGTCACCCCAGAGTTGCTTGAATGAACGATCGTTAGGTAGTTCAAGCCGGCCACAGCCGTTATCTGTTTGAGTTGTCGCTTAGCTGGACTAAGCGGAACAAAGGTGGTACCGCGGAAGCAAAACCTTTCGTCCTTTGCTGTTTAAGGGCGGAAGGTTTATTTTATTTTCACCTGAAAATACACCTTGCTAGCCCAATATATAACCCGCAGCCTGGGTTTACGAATTAAATGGAGGTAGGAAGCCATGTCTGACAAACAAGTAACGACTGAAATGCCGACGACTTATGATCCGAAGGCGTCAGAAGCCAAGTGGTATGATTATTGGATGAAAGGGAATTATTTTGAAGCCGGCAAGCGTCCTGACGCGGAGACCTATACGATCGTAATTCCACCGCCAAACGTAACCGGTATGCTCCATATCGGGCATGCGCTTGATTTCACCCTGCAGGATATTCTGATTCGCGCGAAGCGGATGCAGGGCTTCGACACGCTCTGGCTTCCAGGCACGGACCATGCCGGAATTGCAACACAGACAAAGGTCGAGCAGAAGCTTCGTGAAGAAGGCTTAACCCGCTATGATCTTGGACGGGAGAAGTTTCTGGCCAAGGTATGGGATTGGAAGGAAAGCTATGCGGGAACCATTCGTGAGCAGTGGGCCAAAATGGGCTTCTCCCTTGATTACTCGCGGGAGCGCTTCACGCTTGATGAAGGTTTATCACAGGCCGTTCGTGAAGTGTTTGTCCGTCTCTACGAGAAGGGACTGATCTACCGCGGCAAGAAGATCATTAACTGGGATCCTGCTGCTCGGACGGCACTGTCGGATATAGAAGTAGAGCATAAAGAAGTAAACGGTCATTTATATCATCTGCAGTACCCGCTCAAGGATGGCAGCGGCTTTATGACGGTTGCGACAACTCGCCCTGAAACCATGCTCGGCGATACTGCTGTTGCGGTTCATCCTGAGGATGAGCGATATAAGCATCTGATCGGCAAAATGCTTGTTCTCCCGATTATAGGCCGTGAAATTCCGATTATCGGAGACGAGTATGTTGAAATGGAATTCGGTTCCGGAGCTGTCAAGATTACGCCAGCGCATGATCCGAACGACTTTGAGGTAGGCCTGCGTCATGATCTCCCGCAAATCGTTGTCATGGATGAAAGCGGTGTGATGAACAATGAAGCCGGTCCATACCAAGGTCTTGATCGTGCGGAATGCCGTAAAAAAATCGTAGCAGATCTTCAAGAGCAGGGGGTTTGCATCAAAATAGACGACCATCTGCATCAAGTTGGTCACAGTGAGCGCAGCGGAGCTGTTGTCGAGCCTTATTTGTCCACACAATGGTTTGTTTCCATGAAACCACTGGCAGAAGCTGCAATCGATGCTCAAAAGTCCGGTAAAGGCGTTAATTTTGTGCCGGAACGATTTGATAAAGTTTACCTGCAATGGATTGAGAATGTACGTGATTGGTGTATTTCCCGTCAACTGTGGTGGGGCCACCGAATTCCTGCCTGGTATTGCGATGATTGCGGTCATATGCATGTTGGCAGGGAAGATATAAAAGCGTGCGGTAAATGCGGCAGCGCAACGATCCGTCAGGATGAGGATGTTCTTGATACATGGTTCAGCTCAGCGCTGTGGCCTTTCTCAACGCTTGGCTGGCCGGAGCAAACCGAAGATCTCCAACGTTTCTATCCTACTAACGTACTTGTAACAGGTTATGATATTATCTATTTCTGGGTTGCGCGAATGATCTTCACCGGCTTAGAGTTCACCGGTCAAATGCCATTCAAAGACGTCCTTATGCATGGTCTGGTTCGGGATGAGAATGGACAAAAGATGTCCAAATCGCTCGGAAACGGTGTTGATCCGCTGGAGGTTATAGAGAAGTATGGTGCTGATGCCATGCGTTTCATGATTTCAACAAGCAGCACGCCTGGTCAGGATTTGCGTTTCCGCTGGGAGAAGGTTGAACAGGCTCGTAATTTTGCCAATAAAATATGGAACGCTTCCCGATTTGCCTTAATGAACCTTGAGGGCGTATCCGCACAAGATATTGACATCAACGTGAAGCTGGGTACAGCCGACCGCTGGATACTGCATCGCTTGAATGAAACTGCACGTGACGTCAAACGTCTTATTAACAGCTATGAATTCGGTGAAACGGGCCGTGTCCTGTACGACTTCATTTGGGATGACCTCTGCGATTGGTATATTGAATTCGCCAAGATTAATCTGTATGGCAGTGATGCGGATGCGAAGAAAGCTACACAATCGGTTCTAGCTTATGTATTGGACCGCACACAGCGGCTTATCCATCCATTCATGCCGTTTATCAGTGAAGAAATATGGCAACACTTGCCGCATGAAGGCGATACAATTACGCTTGCTCCGTGGCCGGAATACGACGAGAAACTTGAAGCTCCGGATGCTGTAAATGAGATGGAGCTTCTCAAGGAAATCATTCGTTCGGTTCGGAATATCCGCGCTGAAGTCAATGTGCCTATGAGCAAGAAGGTCGAGCTTATGATTAAGCCTGCCGGCGAATCCGAAGCTGTGATTTTGAGCCGTAATGAAGAATTTGTCAGCCGTTTCTGCGGTACGTCGAAGCTCGAGATTGGTTTGACAGTAGCTGTTCCGGAGAAATCGATGTCCGCTGTAGTCTCGGGAGCAGAATTGTACCTACCTCTAGCTGGTCTCTTAAATATCGATCAAGAGATCGCAAGACTCGAGAAGGAAATAACAAGCTTGAACGGGGAAGTAGAGCGGATCGAGAAGAAGCTGGCTAACCAAGGGTTCGTGGCGAAAGCGCCGGCGAAGGTTATTGATGAAGAACGCGCTAAGATGGCTGATTATGCAGATAAACGCGACAAAGTTCAAGCACGCATTGCTGAGCTGCGCGGATAACGGGCTGTATTCAGGAAGAAGGACGATATGCGATGACAGAGAATCTTCATATAGAAGGCACTTCACCACTTAAGAGCTATGAGGAAGCAAGGGATTGGATTACAGGGCTTGTACCTTTCGGTATTCGCCCCGGCATGGAGCGGATCCGGCGGCTGATGGAGTTGTTCGGCAATCCGGAGCGGCGTTTGAAATTTATTCACGTTGCCGGAACGAACGGCAAAGGCTCCGTCTGCGCCTATTTAACAAGTGTATTACTGCGCTGCGGTTACGATGTGGGGACTTTCACGTCCCCATATATCACTAAATTTACGAATCGTTTTCAATATAATGGGACTGACATCCCTGAGGAAACGCTGCTCCAGCTGTCCAATGAGCTGAAACCTCATGTTGAGGCGATTGCCCAAACAGAACTTGGTTCTCCTACGATGTTCGAAGTCTCCACGGCGCTGGCTATTCTCTATTTCGCGAAGGTATCTTATCCGGATTTTGTTGTATGGGAGACCGGTCTTGGCGGACGTATGGATGTGACGAATATCGTGTCGCCGATTATTTCTGTGATTACTAATGTCGGTCATGATCATATGGATATTTTGGGCGATACCATTGAGGCGGTTACTCGTGAAAAGGCGGGGATCATTAAGCCAGGAATGCCGGTAGTTAGTGCTGTAAGCCAGCCTGAAGCGATCGCTGTTATTGAAGCAGCAGCTAAGTCTGCAAACAGTTCGCTTTATTTGCTAGGTCAGAAATTTAGCGAAGCGCCGCTGGATGTTCGAGAAAACGAGCAGACCTTCCGCTTTCACGGATTATTTCGCGATATTGAGCCGCTAACCATTACTCTTAATGGGGCTCATCAAAGGACGAACGCTGCGGTAGCAGTGATGACGCTGGAAGTGCTCCGCCAGTATTATGCGTTAATCGTTGAAGATGATGATTTGAGACAGGGGCTTCGCGATGCAGCTTGGCCTGGGCGCTTGGAGATGCTTAAGACCTCGCCGCGCATTCTGATTGACGGGGCTCATAATCCCGAAGGTGCAGAAACGC
Organism: Paenibacillus solisilvae; assembly: GCF_042656405.1. Lineage (NCBI taxonomy): Bacteria > Bacillati > Bacillota > Bacilli > Caryophanales > Paenibacillaceae > Paenibacillus > Paenibacillus solisilvae. The sequence continues at coordinate 32,957 of NZ_JBHSOW010000091.1, forward strand.
TTGCCGCCGCTCTTCGCGATACGTATCAATATGAGCGGCTTCACCTCATGATGGGGATGCTTATGAATAAGAATCATCGCGACACATTGCGGCATATACTACCTCTAGTGGATACGCTTGTCGTAACCGAGCCTGAATTCCACAAGGCTATGCCTGCGCAGGCTTTGACCGAGCTGGTTCAGGAAATTCGTGAGCAGCATGGACAGTCCTTCGAGCTCATCGTAGAACCGAATTGGAAGCAGGCGCTAACACGGCTGCAATCATTGACCGGCGAAGCCGATTTGGCTGTCGTTACAGGAACACTTTATTTAATAGCGGATGTCCGTTCACAATTGCTTTACAATATGGATTCTGAAAAAGGTTGGTGAACCGTCTTTGAAAACGGCAGAACATGTACATTTCATCGGGATCGGCGGTTACGGCATGAGTGCGATTGCGCGGGTCATGCTGGAAATGGGATATAAAGTGACCGGTTCCGACGTTGCCAGGCAGGAGCTCACAGAGAAGCTTGCTGCGAAAGGGGCCCGTATTTATATCGGTCATGAGCCCGAACATGTGAAAGGAGCAGATCTGGTTGTCTATTCGACCGCATTGTCTCGTGATAATGTGGAACGAAAAGCGGCAGAGGAGCTCAACATACCCATTCTGCACCGTGCGCAGATGCTTGCGAAACTGATGAATAACGGCAAAGGCGTGGCAGTAGCGGGTGCGCATGGGAAAACGACGACTTCGTCGATGATTGCTCTCGTAATGGAAACATGCAAGCTTGACCCAACCTATATTATTGGCGGAGAGATTGTAAACGTCGGTACGAATGCAAAAGCAGGAAAAGGCGAATTTGTCGTTGCTGAAGCAGACGAGAGTGACGGTTCTTTTTTACAATACCATCCCGCTGTAGCGATTGTTACAAACATTGAGCCTGATCACCTTGAGAACTACGATGGTGATTTTAATAAATTGAAAGCAGCTTATGTCCAATTTCTCAATCAGGTCAAAGAGGACGGAAAAGCAATTGTTTGCTCGGATGATGAAAACATACGTGAAATGCTGCCTAAGCTTCAAGCTGGACCGCTTGGGGGCTCAGGAATCCTTACCTATGCCATCAATAGTGAGGCTATTTATAAGGCGGAGGACATTACACTTGGTGACCGTAAAGTATCCTTTAATGTGACAAAGCATGGTGAATTGCTGGGTCGTATTCAACTGTCGGTTCCGGGTCTGCATAATGTATCCAATGCGATGGCAACCGTAATCACATGCTTGGAAGCAGGCATTCCGTTTGCTTCGATTGCAGCAGCTATTGTCGATTTCCGCGGAGCGAAACGCAGATTCCAGGTGCTTGGCGAAGTGAACGACATCTTAGTCATCGATGATTACGCTCATCATCCGACCGAAATTCAAGCGACAATCAGTGCGGCCAAATCAACCGGCAAACGGATTATCGCTGTGTTCCAGCCCCAGCGCTACTCTAGAACCTTCTTCCTTCTGGAGCAGTTCAGCCGCGCTTTCGCTGAGGCGGATGAGGTTATTATAACCGACATTTACTCTCCGGCAGGCGAATTGCAAATCGAAGGCGTGCATTCCAAGAAGCTGGTCGATCTCATTTTGAAGAACAGCAATGCCAATACCTTCTATTTTCCAACGAAGGATGAGGCCCTTGCCGATCTTGAGGGACGAGTCGCGCCGGGCGATCTTGTCATTACCATGGGCGCCGGCGACATCTGGAAAGTGGCTGACAGTCTAGCTAAATCTTTGCGCGCCAAATTTGAATAGGGAAACCTGATCTTTTGAAAGGATTTTGGCTTACCAATGGACCACCGGTCCTCTGGACATCTGGCTGTTTAATGCAGGTGTCTCCAGAGGGCCTTTTTATTTGGATTGGTTCAGCCCCCTAAATCGAGTGATTCCCCCTAAATCCCCCAGAGGGGGACCCCAAGGGCCCCGGCCCTCTGGACACCCGGATTGAACTAACGTTGGAGCGACAGAGAAGCGCGTGCTAAGTACCAGAGTGCAAAGCTCGTTGATTCCCCCTAAATCCCCCAGAGGGGGACCCCAAGGGCCCCGGCCCTCTGGACACCCGGATTGAACTAACGTTGGAGCGACAGAGAAGCGCGTGCCAAGTACCAGAGTGCAAAGCTCGTTGATTCCCCCTAAATCCCCCAGAGGGGGACCCCAAGGGCCCCGGCCCTCTGGACACCCGGATCGAACTAACGTTGGAGCGACAGAGAAGCGCGTGCCAAGTACCAGAGTGCAAAGCTCGTTTTCGTCCCTGACGGGACACACTTAAATGCAGCGCTCCCGTGCTGCCAATGGACAAGTCCACTGAATGACGTATGTGCATCAGAGATGCGTATTAATTCCCTTCGATTAAGCTCGTTATCGTCCCTTACGGGGATTCCCCCTAAATCCCCCAGAGGGGGACCCCAAGGGCCCCGGCCCTCTGGACACCCGGATTGAACTAACGTTGGAGCGACAGAGAAGCGCGTGCCAAGTACCAGAGTGCAAAGCTCGTTTTCGTCCCTGACGGGGCTTCCCCCTAAATCCCCCAGAGGGGGACCCCAAGGGCCCCGGCCCTCTGGACACCCGGATTGAACTAAC
>NZ_JBHSOW010000092.1:0-178558 GCF_042656405.1 Paenibacillus solisilvae
CTTCGCGCCGCTGCTGCGCTCACGGCGCTTCGCGCCGCTGCGCTGCCGGCCGCCTTCGGCTCCGGCAGCTGCGGGCGCGGCGGCGCCGGCGGCATCAGCGCCGCCAGCCGCGCAGCATGCGCAGCCGCGCGCTCCGCAAGCGCGGCCAGCTGCGCCAGTGCGCCGGCTTGCGCGCCAAGCCCGCGCAGCCGTTCGCGCACAGGGGCAGCGGCAGCTTCGCCAGCCGCTGCAGCCCGTTCCGCAAGCGTGTCGATCCACGACAGCGCCCGCTTGCGGTAAACCGCTTTAACTTCCGCGGCAAGCTCGCTGCAGTAATTAATCGTATACTCCCCGCTGAAGCTGGCTCCCGGTTTAACCCGCTGAATGAGCAGCTCCGAATGAACCGAGCCTTGAAACAGCGCAACTAACTCCTGTTCCAATGACTCGCCTCGCCAACCAATCGCATCCGCTGATTTGCGAAGCAAATCAATCAAATGCCACTCGATATCAGCTTTGACATGAGCGGCAAAATCGTCAAAGAACGCTGATAAGCGCCGTTCTTGCTCCGCTGCCGTCTTCGCGCCCGCGAATATAAGACCCGCTTTGAAACCCGGCTTACGGCTTTCAAGAAAATGGTGTGCCAGATCCCGAGTAGCGGCTGGCGTGATGTTGGCATTATCAAGCAGACGCTGCACTTCCATGCGCAGACGCGTCCGCAGGCTATCCACTTCAGCTGCAGATAAAGTCAACTGGGCTTCAAGGTCAGCAATTTCTGCTTTCACCTTCTCCGCTTCTGCTTCACCGCCTGCAGCTTCAAGCAAACGTTCGCGCTCAGGTTCATTTATTTCATCCAGCAGCTTGGCATGCATGCGGACGAGATGGCGGGCAGAAGCATCCACGCTGCAGACCGCAAGCGGTTCACGCAGTTCAGCAAGCAGCTCAAATAAGCCTTCAAGCTTATCGAATTCCGAATAAGGATGATTAGGCTGGCGCAAGGACAGATAGATGATTCCATTCGGCTCCAAATGCCAGTTGGCAAAGCCTTCTTCTACACTTCGTTTATAGTGATCGAAGCTGATTTCGTTCGCCCGATGCTTATCGATTTGATTCACAATCAAGTACAGCGGCTTGCCCCATTCTTTAAGCTGCTTAGCAAACGTAAAATTGATTTCCGACTGAACGTGATTATAATCCATCACGTAAAAAACGACGTCCGCCAAATGGAGCGCCGATTCGGTCGCCATCCGGTGCGCGTCGTCAGTGGAATCAATACCAGGCGTATCAAGCAGCACGGTATGAGTGCCAAGCCTTGGTATTGGATAAGACAAAGAAACGGATTGCACCGTTTCTCCGTCCTTACAATAGTCGTTCACTAGGTTAATGGGTACTTCAAGCTGCTGCGCTTGTCCTTGGACAAGCTTGGTTATGATAGCCTTCGATTCTCCGTTCACGATCTTAACGACATTCGCGCTTGTTGGAATCGGGCTCGACGGTAATAGGTTCGTCCCGCATAACCGATTGACCAGCGTCGACTTGCCTGCTGAGAAGTGACCGCAAAAGGCAACCGTCAATTGGTTCTCCGATATTTTGCCCCGGAGCTCTATTAGCTGCTCTGCATGCTGCTCGTCGCCTGTGCTGACCATGATGGAAGCCATTTCCCCAAGCGATCCGATAAGCGAATGAGCAGCCGTTTCAGTTGGATGGCTCATTTCTCTCTCTCCCCGTATTCTTAACCGTTCTTGTGAAGGTTATTGTTTACACCAGCAGTGCTGCAGGCATGCAAATTTCAAAAACTTCGCCATGCTGCAGAATGGTAATGTTACGCTCTCTTTCTTTCATCACGACACACTCCGGTTTCAAGCGCATACGTTCAATATATTGATCAGGCACGTCTCCTGCTCCACTTACTGTGACGCCTTCAAGAATAATTTCTTCGTTCTCAGCTGGCGGTGCCTCCATAATTTGCTCGTAGATGTCAGAGAACAGCGCGAAGTCTTTCGTGTATACGGAAATGCATTTCATAGTAATCATCCTTTTTAGTTTATTTGTTTGGATTAGGTTTAGCCTTTCGGTTTACAGCAGGTTTCATACGTTGTTTGCCTTCTTTGCAAACATCCAGCAATGGGCATACCGGGCAATTCGGATTTTGTGCTTTACAATGATACCTTCCGAAAAAAATAAGTCGGTGATGCGTATCGGTCCAATGCTCGCGCGGGACAAGCTTCATCAGCTTCTTCTCCACCTCAAGCACGCTATCATCAGCTTTTGCTAGGCCCAATCGTTTGGACACTCGTTCTACATGTGTATCTACAGCAATGGCAGGAACCCCGAATGCGTTCGATACGACGACATTGGCTGTCTTACGCCCAACACCAGGTAACTTTGTCAGCTCTTCATGCTGCTGTGGCACTTCACCGCCATAATTGTCAATCAACATCTGGCTCAGCTTCTGAATATGGGCGGCTTTATTGCGAAATAGGCCTATCCGTCGGATGTCCTGCTCCAGCTCCTCAATGGGAACTGCCAAATAATCAGCAGGAGTTTGGTATTTCTGAAACAAGCTTGCTGTTACCTTGTTGACAGTTTCATCGGTGCATTGCGCTGAAAGCAGAACAGCAATCGTCAATTCAAACGGATTGCGATGATTCAATTCGCAATGTGCATCCGGGAACATCTCTCCCATGACACTTAAAATATGAGACATCTTGTCCTTCGCGTTCAACCGTCTCTCCCCCAATTTGGGCTATCGAATCAAAGTGTAGCGAAAAATGTCACAATAAGCAACCTTAAAAGGCTACATTTTCAAGCTTTTTCATGACACTTTCAACATTTTGAAAAAAAATTGTCCCAGCAGGTAAGCCGGGACAAGGCAGGATGAAGTTGATTACGTGTTTTTAACAATTTCTACTAGTTTATTTTGGTAAAAATAGAGTGTAATTTTATCGCCATCTTTTAACTGTGTAATGGAAACTGGAGTATCGTTTTGTGTAACTTTCGTGCTTGTTGTAACCCCAAAAGTATTTGATTCTGACAGATTAGCCCGTTTAACCGATAGAATGCCCGTCGAGCTGTCATACTTCCAGAATTCCTTGTTGAGTCCGCTTAGGACTGTAATGATAATTTGATCCTTCGAATCTCTCTTAACCTCTACACGGTCACCAGCTTGCAGAGTGCTCGCAGAGCTGCTTGTAACTCCGTTCTTCACTACACTGTAGACGGTTCCGAGCAGCACATCTGAGCTTGCGCCGTTATAGTCCACAATAGTTAGCTTATCAGCCGCTGCAGCAGCAAGACGTCCAACCGTTACCTTGACCGTTTTAAACGATACCGGTGTAGAGCCCATATAATTCAAGTTACCGATTTGACCTGCTGATACGTTAGCAATCGTTACTTTTTCACCATTCTCATTGAAGAAATCCCATGAAAGCGCGGAATATTCTGCAGTGACTTGGCCGCTGCTTTTCAGCTTGAGCTTCTTGCCTGCCGCATCAACCGAAACGACCTCGTATTGAGCAGTTGTTTGCACCTGCAGGGAGACCGCTTTGTCTTGATTCGCATTCAATAATGCGGTAACGGTGTCTCCAACTTTGACATCAGCAAGTGTCGCGTTCGATTTGCCATAGATGTCTACGCTTGGATACTCCAGCGGCAGTGTAATTGTAGTGCCGTTAGACTGGTTTATCGTAACGATATTATTGACTGCATTAATTGAGGTAACCGTTCCTGTATACTTATAAACAAACTGCAGAAGAACGGCTTTATCATCTGTATACCCTAGAGTCAGCTTTCTGTTCTTAACCAGAAAGCTGCTTGAAGCACTCAAGGTCATCGAAGTTCCGTTATAATCGATTTTTGTTTTGTCGGACAAGTAAACAGACACTAAGCCTCCTGACGCAGTTTTAACTAAGAGGGCCTTTGTATCCGCATCGTAGCTGATGATTGAAACTCCGTTTAATACTTGAACTTTACGGTTTACAACTTTAATGGCAGTGACCTGATCATTCTGGTTGAGCGTAAGATCAAGGACATCCCCTTTAATAAGATCGGTCAGCATCGTTCCATTCAGACCTTCGATCGTCACTTCAACTGCATCCGTTACGAACTTCGCTTCAAGCCTCTCTTGTGCTGTTCCTGCGTTCCGCTTGTATTGAATCGTCTTACTGTCCGAACTGGCCGAGTAGAATTCTCCACGAATTGTAGAAGTTGTTACGGTCGATTGCAGGATAACGATCTTCGTTACGACACTGTTTACGACTTCATAAGAAACGGTATCGCCTGCATGAATCTGAGCAACTCCGCCTTCTACGATCGTTCCCTGCCAGATTACATCGGCTTGGGAAGCAACGGGAAACGTTTCTTCCTGGTTCGTGGCAGCATTCAATACTTTAATAGAAGCTGGAGAGGGCTCCACGCTTACGATTTTTCCTTGACCTGTTTTATTCACAGGTGCAGATTGAACCTTAATTGAGATCGCCTGGGGCTCCTTCTGATAAGCGGTGCGGGTAATTTCAATCTTACTATTATTAGGAAGCGAGCTTACCGGAATAACTGCACCGGAAGCATCTTTGACTTCAACTTTATCGTCATAAGAAATCTCCAGCGGTTTCTTCTGTACCAGAATGTACAACAAATGCTCGTCGGGCAGCACGCTGACCAAATCACCGGATATGGTTTCAAGCTGCTGCTTGTCTTCGGCCTGTTCCAGATAAACGACTTTATCGCCGTTTGTGATGAAGGATATTTTAGCATGAAGGACAAGCTTATCCGTGGTCGTCGAACGCTCCGAATCAAAACGTGTTACATACGTATCCGGTGTAAGCTGGTAGGTCATCTCTTTGCTTTCCCCGTACACTTTAATAGAAGAGCCGTCTATAAAAGAAAGTATTCCTGTCGATTGACCAGTGTAATTAACCGGAAATTGACTCTCCGCACGACTGAAGATCGTCGCCAGAGAAGCTCTCGTAGCATAACCTTTTGGATCAAATTTATCGGCTGTGATGCCTTTGACGAGCTGCAGCTGAACCGCTGCATTCACGTAGCCTTTAAATCCAGTGCCGACTTTATCTGCATCTTTGAACGAAACTGCTGTAGAATCAAGGCTTTCAGCCAGCTTCTGCTGTCCGATCGCTCGAATGATCAGCTTCGTAATCCACTCCCGGCTTGCTTTCTGCTCCCCCCAGTTACTGCCTGGATTAGTCTCTGCAAGCTTAAATTCTTGCATCCGGTCAAGTAAACCTAAGTTAAAGGCAAGTACAATGTAGGGTTTAAAGTAGTTGCCTACCTGGAATGTCGGCGGAAAAACAACCGCTTCATCTGTATTTATTTCATTTTCCTTGCCGATGAAACGAACCGCAAGTGTAACGGCCTCCTGTTGCGTAATATTATCATTCGGTTTGAATAGCCCGTTGTTCCCTTTGACGATTCCCTGAAGCGCAAGCTTCGCAATGTGCTTTTCCGCCCAATGACCGGCAGCAACATCACTAAAGCCCGCTATTCCTGCACTGCTGGCATTTGCTGTAGTGCCCCAGACGCAAAGACTTGCAAGTAAGGAGAATATTACAAATGATGACAGTATTCTTGTCCACTTTGTGTGAAGTGACATACTCACGAATCCTTTCGTTTATTGGAATTTTTATTCGGGCTCCAATTACTCGGCTGCCGGTTTCTTAAACGGGTGTTCCAATTCATCATGACCCATCAAACTCTCGACCTGCTCGCCGTCTACGAGAATATCCAGCGAGTCTACGTCATCGAACTGAAACATCGTTTTTTGAATCGATTCCATGGCCAGTTCTTCTCCAGGTGCTCCTAACCGGGCTTCGTCAGGAAGGTGGACATCAATAGTGACTGCTTTACCTTCGACTTTAACATGGAGCAGCTCGACGTTCTTCCAAAGTGACATCTCTCCGCCAGCCCCATCTTTCTGCAGGGCCTTGAATGTCTGTTCGATTTTTTCGTCGCTGCTTGCAAATTCAATTTCGCTTTGCTGCTCTTTAAGAGAAGATAGATCATCATCTGCCGCAACGTATACGTTGACAGTTGCTTTGTCCTTAGCCGGTTCAACCGGCTGAGGCGTATCTTGCCCCTGATTCACAGAAGGCTCTTGCGCGGCATTAGAGCCTTGAGTCGGATCTTCTGTCTTTGCTCCACATGCACTGAGTAACAGGACAACTGCAATCGCCGAAAGCATAAGTATGGATCGTAATGGCATCTGACGTTTCATCGGCACTCTCCTAATTTAATTTCAAATATTCTTTAATTCCTTTAACGATTTCTTCTGCGATCTTATTCTGCTTTGCATCAGAGAAGAGAATCGATGAATCTCCTTTATTAGACAGGTACCCTGCCTCTAGAAGCACAGCAGGCATTGTTGTTTTTTTGATTACGACAAAGCCGGCTTGTCTTACTTTGCGATCCGCAAGACCTGTGCCCGCAACTAAATGCTTATGTAAGACATCTGCAAGAGCTTTGCTGTTTGCACGGTTATAATACGTTTCTGAACCTGATACAGTTCCACTCGAGGCACTATTCGCATGAAAAGAAATAAATAAATCCGCCTTCAGGTCATTCGCGAACATGGCACGGTCATTCAATTCAACGAACGTATCATGTGAACGAGTCAAATAGGGCTTTATCCTTGGTTCTTTATCCAATAGTGCTTTCACTTTCAGCGTAACAGACAAATTATATTCCTTCTCGTGACGTCCATTTACCGAGTAAGCCCCAGGATCTTTAGCGCCATGCCCCGCATCCAATACGACTTTAAACACGCCAGTGCCAGGTTTATCCGGATTCTCTGGAGGCGGAACGACAACCGGACCGGTTACGTCCAAAAGATCGATGCGAACGATATGATCCTCATTCGAGACTTGGAAGTTGGTAGCAGCGCCTAGGTCAAGCACAACCCGGACGGTTGATGGCTTGTCCGAATAATAAGAATATCGAATTTTCTGTAAAGAAGGATGTGTATCAACGACAATTTCTCCAAGCATCGCGCTTGCATTGGAAGTGAAAGCCGGTGTGAATGTAGGGTCGAAATTCATATTTGGCAGATCCACGACGATGCGTTCCGGACTATGCAGAACTTCAGTCTTCACAGTGCCAAACTCACCGTTGTAGGGCAAGTATATGCTTGCTAATCCGTCAAACTCAACAGCCTTAAGCGCAGCTGCAGGACTTTCACTGCCTGGATCCGTAGGTGATCCGCCTGAACCATTGTTTCCATCCGAGCCGTTCCCGGTTCCCGATCCTGAGCCAGGATCCATAGATCCGTTACCGCCATCACCTGATGAAGGAGGTTCTACCTTCTGATAAAGATAGACGGATTTGCTGACCACGTCCCAGAAGACATCAAGTCCAAAGTTTTCGCTAACGAACCGAAGAGGTACCATGGTTGTATTCTTCATGGAAATTGCTGGAACACCCAGTGCGACTTTACTATTATTAACAACTGCGGTCTTGCTGCCGATGGTAAGAACCATGCTGGTTGTCCCATTAGAAATATTCACATTCGGGGATGACCATTCAACATCAAAACCAAGACCTTGCGTAACCGTACGTATCGGCACAAGTGTCGATTGGCCGACAATTTGCGGCTCTGTGGTCGTTTGCAGCTGCTTTCCGTTCAAATAGAGTTTAGGTACGACTGCAGCCCCCACTTCACCCGGGAACAAAGAAACGAACAACGCCAACAACATAATAACGGTTACAAACTTCTTCATCTTTCACCTCGATGACTGATTTTTCGTCTCGAGCATAACGTACAAGCCGATGCCTTCAGACGAATATTAGACGCATGCCGTCAGAAAAAGTTGCGTTTTAAGGGAAAATGTACTAAAATTTTCGCCCAGAAAAAAAGACCCTGGTAAGCCAGGGTCTCCTCGAGATAAGTTCTAGCTATGAATTAATAAGCAACGCGGCTTGCTTCATAAGCTGTGATTTTATCTTCATGCTGAAGTGTCAAACCGATATCGTCAAGACCTTGAAGCAGGAATTGACGGCGGTGCTCGTCCAGATCAAACGAAATTTCAAGACCCGATTGATCTGAAATCTTTTTGTTCTCCAGATCAACAGTCAGCTTATAGCCTTCTGTCGCTGCTGTACGCTGGAACAGCTCTTCCACTTGCTCTTCGCTCAAGCGAATCGGCAAGATGCCGTTCTTGAAGCAGTTGTTGTAGAAGATATCCGCATAAGAAGGCGCGATGACAACTTTAAAGCCATAATCAAGAATGGCCCATGGAGCATGCTCACGGGAAGAACCACAGCCGAAGTTTGCGCGGGAGAGCAGAACTTCAGAGTCTTGATAGCGAGGCTGATTCAGGCTGAATTCAGGAATAACATTGCCTTTCTCATCCCAGCGCCATTCGAAGAACAAGAACTGGCCAAACCCGCTCCGTTCAATACGCTTTAGAAATTGTTTAGGAATAATTGCATCTGTATCGACATTAACGCGGTCAACAGGTGCAACAAGACCGGTTAGTTGTTTAAACTCTTCCATTTCGTGTAACTCCTCTCAATCTTGTTCTCTATTAGTTCAATACTTCGGATTTAACTTTCCAATCACGCACGTCAGTGAATTTACCCATGATTGCAGCAGCTGCAGCCATAGCCGGGGAAACCAGGTGCGTACGTCCATCGCGCCCTTGACGGCCTTCGAAGTTACGGTTGGAAGTCGAAGCACAGCGTTGTCCAGGCTTCAACACGTCCGGATTCATTGCAAGGCACATCGAGCAGCCAGCATCACGCCATTCAAATCCGGCCTCTGTGAAGATTTGATCAAGACCTTCTTTCTCGGCTTGAAGCTTAACACGGCCTGATCCAGGAACGACGATAGCCGTAACACTGTCGCTGACTTTGTAGCCTCTGGCGATTTCAGCAGCTGCGCGAAGATCTTCAATACGTCCGTTCGTACATGAACCGATAAAGACATAGTCAATCGGAATTTCACTCATTGGCGTACCAGGAGTAAGACCCATGTATTCAAGAGCTTTCTCAGCCGCTTTCCGTTCATTCTCAGTTGGCAGCTCCGATGGAACAGGAACATTCTTCGTGATATCTGTACCCATTCCTGGGCTCGTTCCCCAAGTTACTTGCGGAATGAGAGAATCTACGTCAAATTCAACGACTGTATCGTAAGTCGCGCCTTCATCTGTAGGAAGCTGCTTCCAAATCGCAACAGCACGTTCAAAAGCTTCACCTTGCGGTGCGTACTCACGTCCGCGCAGGTAATTGAAGGTTGTTTCATCCGGAGCGATAAGACCCGCGCGCGCGCCGGCTTCGATGGACATATTACAAACCGTCATACGCTCTTCCATGCTTAGCGTACGAATCGCTTCGCCCGTAAATTCCATAACATAGCCGGTACCGAAGTCAGTACCATTCTGCGCGATAACGCCAAGGATCATATCCTTTGCTGTTACGCCTGGTTTACGGCTTCCAACGAAACGGATTTCCATCGTTTTGGCTTTGGATTGCTGCAGACATTGAGTGGCCAATACGTGCTCAACCTCAGATGTTCCGATACCGAATGCAAGGGCGCCAAATGCACCGTGCGTTGAAGTATGGCTGTCACCGCAGACAATCGTTTTACCAGGGTGCGTAAGACCAAGCTCAGGTCCCATAACGTGAACAACACCTTGATCAATGCTGTCAAGATCGAACAGGGTTACGCCAAAATCTTTACAGTTCTGAGTAAGAGTGTCGATTTGCTGCTTGGAAATTGGATCTGTAATGTTGAAACGGTCTTTCGTAGGCACGTTATGATCCATCGTTGCGAATGTCAGATCCGGACGGCGAACTTTACGGCCGGACAAACGAAGTCCTTCAAACGCTTGCGGAGACGTCACTTCATGAACGAGCTGCAAATCGATGTACAAGACACTCGGCTTGCCTGCTTCGGAATGAATGACGTGATTATCCCAAATTTTCTCAAACATTGTTCTTTTCGTCATTGGTATCACCTCATAAGATAAGTTCAATCATTCAACTCTGCTATTCAATGAAACAATCATAGCATTTCTTTCTTCATTGATCCAAGATATAATATCTATAAATGCAATAGGTACGGCCTATGACAGCCAATTGAGGAAAATAATCGTAAAAAGGAGCATCATCCTTCATGGAATTCCGCCAGCTGCAGTATGTGATCCAAATCGCCAAAGAGAAGAACTTCTCCCGCGCTGCCGAGAAGCTGCACATCGCCCAGCCCTCGCTCAGTCAGCAATTATCGAAGCTTGAAAAAGAGATCGGCGTCCTTCTGTTCCGAAGAACGACCAATTCCGTTGAGCTTACCCATGCCGGAGCCGTATTTGTCGCCAAAGCGCAGAGCATACTGGACAATATCGAACAGCTCAAGCAGGAGCTCGACGATCTCGCCCATATGCGTAAAGGAAAGCTTGTGGTCGGCAGTCTTCCGATTACCGGCTCGCATGTTCTTCCGCTTGTACTGCCTGTATTCGGCAAGCTGTACCCCGAAATTGATGTTGTTCTCGTCGAGGACAGCTCCAGCCGTCTTGAGCAGCTGACAGCCAGCGGACAAACCGATCTCAGCCTGCTATCCCTCCCGCTGGACGATCCTTCCCTGGAATGGGTTCCGTTAATTGAGGAGGAAATATGGCTGGCTCTCCCCCATGAGCATCCGCTTGTGAGAATTCAGGAGCCCATCCATATAGCTGATCTGGCATCTGAGCCGTTCATTGTACTCAAGAAAGGTCAGGGATTTCGCCAAATCGCCCTTAAGCTGTGCAATGATGCCGGATTCGAGCCCCGCATCGTATTCGAAAGTTCAAATATAGAAACCGTTCAGTCCCTTGTCGCGGCGGGCATGGGCATTGCTTTCGTGCCAAAAATGATGACACGCGCCAAAACAAGTGAATTTCTGCCGGTTTATTTGCCGATTACCGCTCCATCTCCATCCCGGACCCTTGTCATTGCGAGCCGAAAAGGCCGCTATCTGTCGAAAGCGGCCGAGGCATTTATCGAAACGATGAAGACTACCGTTGAGAATCAATTTAAAGGATGAACGAATGAACTTAGTACAGCTGCGGGCGCCTGTCCTCGAATACAGGAATTTTGGAACGAACTGCATCCACCAGCGACAAATCAATCTCGGCGCGGACAATGCTCTCTTCTTCCGATGCTTCGGCAATGATTTCGCCCCAAGGATCAATCACGAGCGAATGACCGAAGAAATGGCTCGTTCCACTCGTACCGCAGCGGTTGCAGGCGATCACGAACATTTGATTCTCGATTGCCCGTGCCATAAGCAGCGTCCGCCAATGATGCAGCCTTGGACTCGGCCACTGTGCCGGCACGAACAGCAATTTTGCCCCGTTGATGGCCAGCTTGCGCGCAAGCTCTGGAAACCGGATATCGTAACAGATCATCATGCCCGCATCCGTACCAGAAACGTTCAGCTGGCCAAGCTTGTCGCCTGACTGAAGATGTTTTTCCTCATCCATAAGGCGAAAGAGATGGATCTTGGAGTATTGAGCTGTAATTTCACCCTGCTCATTAAATACATAGGTCGTATTATAGACACCGTCCGTGCGTTTCTCCGCAATCGAACCCCCGAATAGTTGGACGTTATGCTCACGGCTGAATGCAGAAAGGAGTTTCTTGGTTCTCTCCCCATTCTCATCGGCCAGCTCATTAATTTGTTCTAAGGCATACCCGGTATTCCACATCTCCGGCAGCATGATCATATCTGGCTTTACTGCATGCTGGATGGCTTCATTCAGTTTTAATTCCAATCTTGTGTAATTCGCATCCGGATTCCCTGCATCCACATGCATTTGCACCAATGCGAGTCGAAATATGCTCCCCATAACAGTCTTCCTCCTACCTATTTTCCCTAATAATAACGTCTCATGGTTCGCTGTCAAGATGGGCAAGGTATATAGGAAGCCATCTTACCTTATCAGAAGGAGACGAAATGATGAAATTAAAACTGATCGCTGTTTTTACACTTGCTTTATGCTTGCTTCTTCCTTATTCGATTGGCGCTGCAGCTGCAATGGACGACGGTTCCGGGCAGCGTCAGGTTCAAGCCTTCGACGTTACAGCCGGGAAAGTAATCAAATCTGTTCCGAACAGCAAGGAATATCAGAAATTCGCCAAGACCTGGCTCGGATCCGTGACCGGACTTTCACCGCAGTTAGGAACTAATGACAAGTGCGGTTATGTGTTCCGTATTCCGCTGGATGAAATTACCACTGTAAAAGCGGGTGCAGAAACGGTCAACACTTCCGATGTATTTTTATTTTACTGCCCCGGCAAGCCGCAGTTATTGCTAATCTTTGACGAAAATAGGAAACCTTATTTACTTCAGTTCACTGCAGATATTAAGCCTTTCCTGAAAGCAATTGATATCAAATAACTATATTATTCTAAAACACTCGAACAGCATACTGGCTCGACACCTATTCCTTGATTATGCTACATTTTACTTTAGGCATAATTTACTCGGAGCCAATATATAGCTGCAAATGGAGTGATAAATATGGATCGAACCAAATCCTTTCAAATTAGCCCGGCAGACCGGATGACCGGTTTGCCGACGCAATTTTTTGCCGGACTTGTACGTAAGGCAAACGCTCAGGTCGCCAAAGGACGGGATGTCATCAATTTGGGGCAAGGCAATCCGGATCAGCCTACACCGCCTCATATCGTTACAGCCCTGCAGGAAGCGGCACCAAACCCCCTCTATCATCGTTACCCGCCTTTCAGCGGATTTCCATTTCTTAAGGAAGCCGTAGCACAGAGGTACAAGGAAGATTACAATGTTGATCTGGACCCCGAGAAAGAAATCGCTATACTCTTCGGGGGCAAAACAGGTCTGATCGAGCTAAGTCAATGTCTGCTTAATCCTGGCGATATATGCCTTGTACCAGACCCTGGATATCCTGACTATTGGTCTGGCGTTGCCCTTGCAGGCGGACGTATGGAATATATGCCGCTAACCGCAGACAACAGCTTCCTCCCTAATTACGACGCGATCTCCACGGCAGTCGCTGATCAAGCGAAGCTGATGTTTATTAATTACCCTAACAATCCGACCGGTGCTGTAGCCGGACCTGATTTCTATGCGAAAACGGTTGATTTCGCCGCTAATCACGGCGTCGTTGTCGCCAGTGACTTTGCGTATGGTGCTATCGGATTTGATGACAAACCGCCGGTGAGCTTCCTTCAAACACCTGGAGCTAAAGAAGTAGGCGTCGAATTCTATACGTTGTCCAAAACCTATAATATGGCTGGCTGGCGCGTTGGCTTTGCCCTTGGCAATCCCGAAATCATATCGCTAATCAATCTTATACAAGATCATTATTACTGCAGTTTGTTTGGCGGCATTCAAGCAGCTGCCGCTGCAGCACTCACAGGTCCGCAGCAATGTGTAACGGATTTAACTGCTACATATGAGAAACGCCGTAATGCGCTCTTTGGTGGGATGGCTAAAATCGGATGGGATGCCCCTAAGCCCGGAGGTTCTTTCTTCTGCTGGCTGCCGGTTCCTAAAGGCCATACCTCCGCTTCATTCTCCGATCTTGTGCTTGAACAAGCCGATGTAGTGGTTGCTCCAGGTATCGGCTTTGGCACACACGGTGAGGGATATGTGAGACTCGGTCTGCTTGCGCCTGAAGCACGTCTGGAAGAAGCTATTTCACGTATTGGAAAACTTCATTTATTCGGCTGACCTATTGGTGTTCCAGTCATTTGCAGCCTTTACATGCCGAGTCAGAACATGGTATGCTTGATGGAATAAATAACAACTGAACATCAACGTATTGATGGGGCCAAGTATGCATAGAACGGCACGCTCAGAGAGTAAATTCAGCTGCTGCAAGAATTTACCGTGACGATTGCAGAAACCAATCCCGGAACGGCCGGCGATGAGTCGGACAGAAGCCTGCTGTTATCAGGTTTATGAAGCGGAACGGCATGTCTTCAAACTTGAAGAACGATAGCCGTTAATAAAGGTGGTACCGCGGAAGTTACACTTTCGTCCTTTCTATATTTTGAGAGGGCGGAAGTGTTTTTATTTTGCCATTGGAGAGGGATAGGTAAGATGACGGAAACGATCGTAGTCAAAATCGGCAGCAGCTCGCTCACATCGGATGAGGGCGGCCTAAACCGCGAAAGAATCGCCTTCTTCTCACATGAGCTTGCAGCGCTTCATGAAGCCGGCTATCAGGTGCTGCTTGTAACCTCTGGCGCAGTCGCCGCCGGCTTCCGCAGAATCGGTTACGAGTCAAGGCCTAAGCTGGTGCATGAGAAACAAGCAGCCGCTGCCGTTGGGCAGGCATTACTGATGCAGGCTTATCAGGAAGCTTTCTCCTCATATGGAGATCATGGCGGTATCGGTGTTGCTCAAATATTGCTTACCCGTGCGGATTTCTCCAACCGGAAACGAATTCAAAATGCACTTATGACGGTCGAAGAACTGCTCAGGCAGCGAACGATTCCCATTATTAATGAGAATGACACGGTGGCCACCGATGAGTTGAAATTTGGTGATAATGATACTTTATCCGCCCTGGTTGCCAACATGGTTAAAGCGAAGCGGCTGATTATATTGACTGATATGGATGGGCTCTACACGGAAGACCCCCGCATTAATCCAAATGCAATTCGAATTGAGCGTGTCGATCAAATCTCAAATGAACTTCTCAGCATCGCCGGAGGCTCCGGCTCCTCTGTCGGAACCGGCGGTATGCGCTCCAAGATTGAAGCAGCCCGCATCGCGATGCGGGGCGGTATTCCGGCTTTCATTGGCCGGGTGCTGGAACCTGGGGATTTGAGGCTCGCTGTCGATAATATTGGCAATGGCACTTATTTTGATACAAGTTCGCATAACTTACCGATGAAGAAACAGTGGCTGGGCTTCCACTCGTTCCCACAAGGAAAAATTATTGTCGACACAGGTGCTCAGAATGCGCTGGTTGAAGGCGGGAAAAGCTTGCTGCCGGCTGGCATTCGTTCCATAGAGGGTGATTTTCATCCCGGTGACGTGGTTGAAGTTATTAACGAACAGCTGGAAACGTTGGGTCGTGGAGTTGTTAATTATGCAGCTTGGCAAATCCAGGCGGTAGCAGGTCTTAGCACGGAGGAAGTCCGAAGACGTGTAGAAGTAAACCGAATTGAAGTTATCCACCGTGACGAATGGGTTACGTTAAAGTCTTAATCGAAATAACTACTTGAAGATTGGGGAGATTACGAATGAGTGAAGTTCGTGGGAAAGCATCGCTGGCCAAACAAGCGGCAGCGACGATGAATCGACTGACTACGGAACAAAAAAATCTTGCCCTCCTGCAAATGGCTGATGCCTTAGTGAAGGAGCAGGCATCCATTGTTGCTGCTAATACTTTGGATATCAAGCGCGGCCGTGAGAATGGGACTAGTGAATCCATGCTGGACCGGTTAACGCTGACTGAGAAGCGTATCCATGCAATGGCTGAAGGGCTGCGTGAAGTCGTACTGCTGCCGGATCCGGTCGGTCGCCTGCTGGAGTCCTTTGACCGTCCGAATGGGCTTCACATCGAGAAATTGTCCGTCCCGCTTGGCGTCATCGGGATGATCTATGAAGCCCGTCCAAATGTGACTGTGGATGCAGCTGCTCTCTGTCTCAAAACCGGCAATGCGGTCGTTCTTCGCGGAGGCTCGGCGGCACTTGAGTCCAACCGCAGAATTATTGAAGTTCTTCGAGCGGCATTGGAGCAAACAGATCTGCCTGCAGAAGCTTTGCAGTTAATCGAAGACCCTAATCGATCCTCTGTAGATGAAATGCTCAAGCTTAACGGTTTGCTTGACGTTATCATTCCGCGCGGGGGCGCTTCGCTGATCAACAACGTCGTCGCTAATGCTACAGTTCCTGTGATTGAGACAGGTGCAGGCATTTGCCACACATACTTCGATGCTAGCGCCGATCCTGCTATGGCTTCAGATATCGCCTTTAATGCAAAAGTACAGCGTCCTTCTGTGTGTAACTCCATGGAGACTCTTCTTGTTCATGATGTCTTCGCTGTACGTTATTTGCGCGATATTGCGGATCGTTTCTTAGCGGCAAATGTCGAGCTGAGAGGCTGCTCACGTACGAAGGAGCTTATTCCAGAGTCAAAAACCGCATCAGAAACAGACTATGCGACGGAATACAATGATTATATTCTTAATATACGGGTTGTAAACGGACTGGATGAGGCGCTTAATCATATCAGCCAATTTAGCACAAAACATTCTGAATGTATTGTCACTGAAGATCAAACGAATGGGGATCGTTTCCTTCTGGAAGTTGATGCGGCAGCCGTTTACCACAATGCATCCACCCGCTTCACGGACGGATTTGAATTCGGATTCGGTGCCGAAATTGGGATTAGTACACAGAAGCTCCATGCTCGCGGCCCGATGGGGCTCCCTTCTCTAACCTCAACGAAATACCGGATACATGGCAGCGGACAAATTCGCGGCTAAGCTAAGATCGCAAGGAAGTATTAAAGAAGTATCACAGAACTTTTAGGAGGTTATACCATGACTCAACTCTCAACATCCGGTGTTATGCCTGAGATTGGCACTTTGCGATTATGTTTCTATGGGGCCGGTTCAATGGCCGAAGCCATTGTTCGGGGCTTGTTAGACCGCGGACTCACGATACCGGATAAAATCGGCATGATGAACCGGCAAAATGCCGAACGCCTGGATGAACTCTCCGGCCGGTATGGAATTATCACAGCAGCCGATGAGGCTTCAAAACAATCGATGCTGCAGAAAGCAGATCTCATTTTTTTGGCAATGAAGCCTAAAGATGCAGCCGAAGCCATTAAGCTGCTGCGAAGCAGCATCAGAGCGGACCAAATTATTGTTTCTTTGGTAGCGGGCATGTCCATTGATACAATCGAATCCTTGCTGCAGAAGAAAACGGCTGTTATTCGTACGATGCCTAATACGTCAAGCACCATCGGACTGGGCGCAACCGGCATCAGTTTCTCAAGTTCGGTTACTGAAGGTCAGAGGCTGCTTGCTGATCAAATGTTTCAATCCATTGGTTTAACGGCTGTAGTCGAGGAGCCGATGCTGGATGTTGTAACCGGTATTTCCGGAAGCGGGCCTGCTTACATCTATTATGTGATGGAAGCAATGATAGAAGCGGGCCGCAAGTTAGGTTTGTCGGAGGAAACCGCCCGCGAATTAACGGTTCAAACGGTGCTCGGGTCCGCTCATATGGTAAGAGCAACGAATGAAACACCCGCTGACTTACGACGCAAAGTAACCTCCCCTAACGGAACGACACAAGCGGCTATTGAAACTTTAGACGCCCATCATTTCACCCAAGCCATTATTGCCGCGGTGAGCCGCGCAGCTGAGCGTGCAGGTGAGATGGGAACTGAAATTGAAAGGGTTGCTAAATCATGAGTGCTCCTGTATGTATAGCCACTTACCGCTGCTTTGATGACAAAGCTGATTTTCATAAGAAAGCACAAGGAATCGCTGTAGGTCTGACCGTCGGCAGTTGGACAGAGCTTCCAGAGGCCCGTAAGGCTGAGATGGAAAAGCATTTGGGACGCGTCATTTCCGTAACTGTGCATGAACCGGCAACCGCCGCGCCAAGTGAACGGTATGCGGATCTCAAAATCGCCTATCCGGATGTCAATTACAGCCGTGATCTCCCTGCACTGCTGGTAACTGTATTCGGCAAGCTTTCCATGGACGGTAAAATCAAGCTGCTCGATTTGGACTTCTCCAGTGATTTCGTTTCTGCTTTTCCAGGACCGAAATTTGGAATTGAAGGTATTCGCACTTTATTAGGGGTGCCGCAGCGCCCGCTTCTGATGAGCATCTTCAAGTCTGTCATCGGCCATGATTTGCCGAATCTTCGCGAACAATTCTATCGCCAAGCGCTTGGCGGCGTTGACCTCATTAAGGATGACGAAATTTTGTTTGAGAATCCATTGACTCCGCTTGAGAAACGTGTTGAGGCCTGTATGGCTGCCGCCAGGCTAGCACAAGCAGAAACCGGGCAGAAGCTGCTCTATGCAGTAAACCTTACCGGTTCAACTTCAAAGCTTGCCGCAAATGCAAAGCGCGCGATCGCATCCGGAGCAAACGCCCTGCTCTTCAATGTGCTGGCTTACGGCTATGATGCTCTGCATGAACTAAGCAGCGATCCCGAAATAACAGTACCGATCGCCGCTCATCCCGCGATCGCAGGTGCCTTCTACCCTTCACCGCACTATGGCATTGCAGCGCCGCTGCTGCTCGGTAAGCTTATGCGTCTCGCGGGTGCAGACCTCGTCCTCTTCCCTTCGCCGTACGGCTCAGTCGTGATGCCGAAGGAAGAGAATTTAGCGGTTCAAGCTGCCCTTATCGATTCATCAATACCTGTACGTTCCAGCTTCCCTGTCCCATCAGCCGGAATTCATCCGGGACTGGTTCCGCTTATCCTGCGTGACTTCGGACAAGATGTTGTCGTCAATGCCGGAGGCGGCATACATGGACACCCGCAGGGAACAGCAGCTGGAGGACATGCCTTCCGTCAGGCAATCCAGGCTGCTCTGGCCGGCATTTCATTACCGGAAGCCGCCGCACAGCCCGGCAACGAGGCGCTTCAAGCCGCGATAGACAGCTGGGGGTACAAAGAATGAGCGAGCAAGCCCTCCGCACAATAGACAACAAGAAGAATCGCGTCATTTTTTGTGATTTTGACGGAACGATTACAGAGAACGATAACATCATCGCCATTATCCGCCATTTTAACCCGCCTGGCTGGGAAGCGATCGTGAACGATATCGTCGGTCAGCGCAAATCCATTCGTCAAGGCGTCGGGGAGCTGTTCCGCTTACTTCCTGCTTCAAGGAAACGGGAAGTTGTGGATTATGCCATATCGAACGCTCGCATCCGCAGCGGATTTGCCGATCTTCTTGAATATTGCAAAACAAACAATATTGAATTCTACGTGACGAGCGGCGGAATTGACTTCTTCGTCTATCCCCTGCTCTCGCCATTTGGTATACAGGCCGAACATATCTACTGTAATGGAAGTGATTTCAGCGGCGAGCAAATCGAGATTACATGGCCTCACGCTTGCGAAAGCCATTGTAAAAACGACTGCGGCATGTGTAAAACGACCATCATCCGCCGCTTTCAGCCGGAGAGCTATTCCCGTATCCTGATCGGTGATAGTGTTACAGATTTTGAGGGTGCGAAGATCGCAGATGTTGTTTTTGCGCGATCACATCTCATCTTGAAATGCAGGGAGCTCGGTTTGGATTTTCATGAATTTGAAACCTTCCATGATGTACTTGATGTAATTAAACAACAAGAGGAGGACGTGAACTAACATGTCATTTGGGGATATCTCATTAGAGGATAAGCAGCGCGCCCTGCAGGAGCTGAGTGAAGTGAAAAGCTTGTTCGCTTCTCGCGGCTGGTTTCCGGGCACAAGCGGCAATCTGTCGATCCGCGTAGGCGATTTCACGCCTGAACAATTCGATTTTGCTATTACAGCCAGCGGCAAGGATAAGTCGCTGTCCACGCCGGAAGACTTCCTGTTCGTCGATCAGGACGGGAAGCCAAGCGAGCTGACGAAGCTGAAGCCCTCTGCCGAAACGCTGATTCATTGCGAAATCTACCGTCAGACCGGGTGCGGAGCTATTTTTCATATCCACACTGTCTTCAACAGTATCGTTTCGGAACTGTTCTGGGAACGCAAATCTATCCCCGTCGATGGAGTAGAGCTGATTAAAGCCTTCAACATCTGGGATGAAGAGGCGCATATTGATATTCCGATTGTATCGAATTTCGCCCATATCCCAAGCATCGTTCCTGAAGTAACACAGCGTCTTGACCCCCGGATTCCCGGAATTATGCTGCGAAAGCACGGCATTTATGCTTGGGGAGCCAACGCTTTCGAGGCTAAACGTCATCTCGAAGCATTCGAGTTTCTTTTTGAATATGTGTACCGGTGGGAGCTTCTAAATAGAAAAGCGTAACCTACAGCTCGTTCCACCTGCAGGGACGATGCAGAAAAGGCAGTGTAAGACGGTCTCAAAAGATCGTCCTGCACTGCCTTTACTATATATTAATGCCAATCCCGATAAATGGAGAGCTTACTTCTTTCGCTTTCGCTTCGATACGCCCAACTGCTGGGCTGCCAATACGGCCAGCTCTATTTTATTGATATTCAAGCAATGCTCTTCCGTGATTTCAAACACCGCAGGAAGAGGCAGAGTTTGCAGAAAGGCACGTACCTGCTTAACATTCGAGAACCAATCTCCGGGCTGGACCGGCTTTACCGGAATATCGCCCCAGGCCTCCCCTAACTCCGGGCTGTATAATGGCGCTGCCCCTTTGTTTAACCGGCTCCCCGTCAGCTTCTGGACATAGGGCGCCCATTCATTACTGACAGCAGCATGTTTAGTATATAAATGAGGCGCATAATCCGCCCGTGAGCCAGAGTGATGCACCGCTCGAACGAACGCATGCACCCCTATTCTAACCTGCGGCACCCCGAATAAGATCGCATATAGGCTTTTTCCAAACTCAATCCGCTCATGAAGCTCACTGAAATTCTCCAGAATCAAGCCGGCGAGCTGCAATTCTCCGGTATTTTGAGAGCCGTACGGCATAATCACCGCATTGGTTTGCAGCGGCGCCTGAAGCTGAAATACGAGCTTATCCAGCACTTGCTTTCGGTAATATTCGTCTTGAACGATCCTGCCTTCAATGACGTTCTGCTCATTCACAATAAGAGCTGTCGTTAGCAGAGCTGAATCTCCCCGCTGCCAAAAATGCGTCCAAACAGGCTTCATAAACCGTGAAACGCCGAATACCGGCAATAAGTCGCTCAAATCAAGCCCAGCCCTCTTACCTGCCTCATATAGCAGCAGCTGAGGATAGGCATCATAAAAAATAAGTGCATTTATCCTCTCCAAGAGTTCAAAAATCCTGCTTCTCTCTTCTTCCGTAAGCAGCCTGGGCAGCAGCTCCCCCTTCAAATCCGTCATGTTCCATCCGCCATTTCGCGATACGACGTGAGCGAGAAGTGCCCAATGCAGCTCCGGACAGCGAAAATAAACCGCACGATACGCCTCCGTACGCGTCACATTATTGCGATTCGCCTGCTCCGTTTCAATTTGAATCCTATAGATGAGCGCTCGCTCGGCCTCCTCTTTCCTGCTCGAAGGGGCATCTGCCGCGGTGTTAGATTGGGCTGACCATTCAGTCACCAGCTCCTCTACAAATTCCTTGCGAAGCGTCAGCAGATTTGCAGTGAGTGACAATCGATGCGAAGCCTGTCGCGAGCGTCGTTTCGAAGCAGCGAGCTGAAAGAGCTGCGGCGGAATCCGCATCATCATTCTAATGCCGCCGGCCAGAAGCTTGAGTACTGCGTGTCCTCGACCGGATTTCCACTCCATCAGCCCGCTTCTCCTCTCTATCGATCCCTTTACGTTCAGTATTGACAAGCCTTTCTACAATTAGCCATTCAACCAGAGGGCTCGGACATTGTATAATAGACGCAAAGCAAAATGGAAAGGATTCGATGCTCGAATGTGCGGAAGATACACCATTACAGTATCACTTGAAGAGCTCATGCTGCGCTATTGGATCGGGGATACGAATATTCCCTTTCACCAGCCCAAATATAACGTCGCCCCCGGACAGATGATCCTGGCGATTGTGAATGACGGAGAAAAGAACCGGCTCGGAGAGCTCAAATGGGGTCTTGTCCCTTCTTGGGCGGATGATCCGAAGATCGGCAATAAAATGCTTAATGCCCGTTCAGAGACCGTATGGGAAAAGCCTGCCTTCAAGAAGCTTATCCAGCGCAAACGCTGCATCATTCCCGCAGACGGATTCTATGAGTGGCAGAAACGGGATTCCGGCAAACAGCCGATGCGAATCGCTCATCGTGACCGCAGTCTTTTCAGCATGGCAGGGTTATATGACACATGGGTCACTCCGGAGGGAAATAAATTAAGCACATGCACAATCTTGACAACAGAACCCAATGAACTGATGGCCCCCATCCATAATCGCATGCCGGTAATTCTAAAGACTGAGGATGAACGGAGCTGGCTGGACCGATCATTGCACAATCAAGCTCATCTAAATTCACTTCTTCGTCCTTATCCGGACGCGCTGCTGGAAGCCTATCCGGTAACAAGTGCCGTCGGTAATGCAGCTATGGATGACCCCATCTGCATTAAACCGCTGGCCGCTGAATCGTAACCTACAAAAAAACCGCTGATCAATAATGATCAGCGGAACATGGCCCACAGCTTAATGAGATGAAGCGTATTATTCGGATCAATCCGGGAACCGAGTACGAATTGAATAAGCTGTTCTTCCTGAGCTTCCGAGAGAGACTCCTGCAGAATGCCGGCTGCTGTGCGCACAAGACGCTTCACCTTCGTTCGATCCTGCAAATCATATTTGGTCAAGCCATTCGTCACTTGCTTAATCCTATCTTTCGTAACCGGGTTCTTCATCTTCGTCTTCACACGTTCAACAAGCTCCGGCTTAATCCCGTATTTCGTGTAGCTCATATCGGTCAAGCACCTCCGCCTTGGCTTTTTAAGCCATACGTTGTACTATATGCCGAACAGCCTGAGAAAAGAAACTAGTCCAATAAATCCCCTTGAAAAAGTTGATCCTTCTTCAAGATACCCCGAAGTCTCGCAAAAGGGGCTTCCGACCAGAAATCAGCACTTGCCGTAAGCTCGGCAGCATCATCACGCGCCTGCTCTAAGATTTCGAAATCGGCTGCCATATCCGCTAATTTGAAATCCGGCACGCCGCTTTGCTTGGTCCCGAAGAAATCACCCGGCCCCCTGAGCTCCAGGTCACGCCTGGCTACCTCAAAGCCATCGTCCGTCTCGGTCATCACCTTCATTCTCTCTCGCCCGGTCTCAGACTTGGGGTCTGCGATCAGTACGCAATAAGATTGATGGGCCCCCCGGCCAACACGTCCGCGGAGCTGGTGAAGCTGGGATAATCCGAATCGCTCAGCATCCATGATGATCATCAGTGTTGCATTAGGCACATCCACCCCTACCTCGACAACGGTAGTCGCAACAAGGACATGCACCTCATTTCTGCCGAATGCCCCCATCACTTCATCTTTCTCTGATGCGGATAACCTGCCGTGAAGCAGTCCTATACGCATATCCGGAAAAGCCTGCCCAATCTGAATATGCAGATCAATCGCATTCTGAACATCCAGCTTCTCAGATTCCTCAATCAGCGGACAGATAAAATAAGCCTGCTGCCCGTTATCTACCTCTCTTCGAATGAACCCGAGCACCCGATCAAGCATACCGTGCTTCACCCAATAGGTCTTAATGGGCTTACGGCCCTGGGGCCTCTCACGAAGCGTAGATACGTCCAAATCGCCAAATGCCGTAATGGCAAGCGTCCTTGGGATCGGTGTCGCTGTCATTGTCAATACGTCCGGATTGACGCCTTTATGCCTTAGAATGCTTCTTTGATTAACACCAAAGCGATGCTGTTCGTCCGTTACAACAAGGCTCAAGCTGCGAAAATTTACACCTTCTTGAATAATTGCATGCGTGCCAACAACCACATCAATAAGTCCCATTTGAAGTCCTGCAAGAATATCCCGTCTTCGGCGCTCGCCCATACTTCCGGTCAGCAGACCTACTTCGAGCCCAACCTCAGCGAACAGTTTCTGCAAAGATCGCAGATGCTGTTCAGCCAGTATTTCCGTCGGCACCATCAAAGCACCCTGATGGCCCGCTTTTACGGCAGCAAATAATGCAATAGCTGCCACAACGGTCTTCCCTGAGCCTACATCACCCTGGAGAAGCCTGTTCATACAATAGGGCTGACGCAGGTCAGTTAGAATCTCGTTCACGACTTTCTTCTGTGAATCGGTTAATTCAAATGGCAGGGTCCGCACAAAGACCCGAATGGACTCCGCATCTACAACATGAGGCGTACCGTCCATTCTCTTTCGATTCAGAGACCGATAGGCTTGAAGCTTCAATTGAAATAAGAACAGTTCTTCATAGACCAATCGTCTCCTGGCAGCTTGTCCGGCACTCGTATCCTCCGGATGATGTATATGGGTGACAGCCTCCCGCCTTGGCATCAACTGATATTTGTCCATTAAGACAAGAGGCAGCATTTCCTCCATCATAGGGCCGTACTGCTGAAGCGCTTGTCCGATGATTTTACGAATCCAGGGCTGCGTAATACTCCCGCCAACCGAATAGACCGGCTGCAGCGAACCCGCACGGGCAGAGCCGCTATCCGGAAACTCAGAATTCGAGACCGTCATCTGAAGACGCTGCTGCTCCCACTTGCCGGTTAATATGATTTCGCGGCCAAGCGTCAGCTGATCCTGCAGATAATGTCTGTTGAACCATACGGCTGTCAACAAGACACCGTCTACGGCAACCTTGCACGTTAACCGATTCTTCGCTCGTCCATATCGCTGCAGGATCGGGTTGCCCACTATCGTACCTTGGACAGTTCCTTTCTCTCCGCTCTTCGTCTCCGCAAGACTTCGAATACGATAATCCTCGTATCGAAATGGAAAATAGTCCAACAGATCCGCAATCGTGTGAATGCCAAAGGCGTGAAGCTCTAATTCTTTCTGAGCACTCACGCCTCTCATCTGCCGAACCGGTATTTGATCCAGTTTCATCATGACAACCTCACACCCGGTTTATGAATAATGCGGCAGTTCCGGGACCGACATGCGTACCGATAACCGCTCCGATCTCCGTCTGCCTGATATTGCGTATTTGAAGATGGGTTTGCGCCAGAGCGGCAAGCTCCAGTGCAATCTCGCTCTTATGCGTCCAGGCTACGGTCATTTCTACCGGATCAGCCCCAAACTCCTGTTTGAACAGTTCCATGATTCTCTGCATCGCTTTTTTGGTTCCCCTTACTTTATCAACAGCAGTAACCTCACCGTCGTCATCTAAAGTAAGGATAGGCTTTACGTTCAGGATCGAGCCAAATAAAGCGGCGGCTTTGCCGATTCTGCCGCCTTTCTGGAGATATTCCAGCGTATCTACCAGGAAGAACAGCTTTTTATCTTTTTTTAAACGTTCAATTTCCGTCAGAATTGCTTCCTTGGACTTTCCCGCTGCTGCCATTTCCGCCGCCCTCACAACCAGCATGCCGGCGCCGTAGGAGGCGGATTTCGTATCGATCACCGTAATATCGCTGTCGCTTGGCTCCTCAAGCAGCGTAGAGCCCAGAAGAGCTGACTGATAGGTCCCGCTAACTGCCGATGACAAATGCAAGGAGATAATGGGAGAACCTGGATGCTTCTGCAAAATTCGCTGGTACGTTTCCAAAAATTCCACTGGCGAAGGCTGTGAGGTCGTAGGCAGAGTGGACGACGCAATAAGCTTCTCATAAAATTGATTATTGCTGATCGAGACCGCATCCAGATACGATTCCTCGCCAAACATCACTTTTAGGGATACCATTTCAATACCGAGCTGTTCACGGACACGTTTAGGAATATCCGCTGTACTGTCCGTCACAATTTTGACCGTGCTCATAACGTCACCCCTATTCCACTGCAAAAAGATATGGATAAAGCGGTTGTCCGCCTTCGTGCACTTCAAGTTCGGCGTCTGGGAATGCAGTTTGAATCCAAGCGGTCAAAGACGCCGTCTCAGCCTCATCAGCCTGCTCCCCTGTCAGTATGGTTACCAACTCTCCGCCGTCCTCCAGCATCGTTGTGAGGAGCTCACGGCATGCCTCTTGAAGACTAGGCGATGCCGTAACAATCGCTTTCTCAACAATACCGATATAATCGCCTTCATGAATATTTATTCCATCGATAGCGGTATCACGGACGGCATGCGTGACCTGACCGGATCGTACCTGTGATATCGCTTGCTTCATGGCATCCGCATTTTCTTCCGCCGTGCTTTCATCTTTGAAGGCAAGCACCGCAGCCAATCCCTGAGGAATCGTTTTGGATGGAATGACAGTCACGCTGCGGCCGCATAATTCTGCTGCCTGCTGAGCAGCCAATATAATATTGCCGTTGTTGGGCAGTAAATAAATTTGCTCTGTCGATAGCGATTCGATCGCATTCACGAAATCCTCTGTGGACGGGTTCATCGTCTGGCCGCCGGATAAGATAATATCGACGTTATTTTCCAGGAAAATAGAGCCGATTCCTTCACCCATCGCAACAGCAATAATTCCGAATGGCGCCCATTCGTGAGCCTGCTCCGCAGGGACATCTGCAGCTGGCGTCCCTGTCAATACCTCTGGAACCGCCAACGCAAGCGCTGCTTCCTCGACACTTGCGGATACGGAAGCTTCCTGCTTGCTTTGATCACGATTTGAAATGCCGTTCTGCTCATCATACAGCAGGTCCCGATGCTGTTGACGCATATTGAGAATATGGATATCAGTAAGTTCACCGTACAGCAGAGATTGCGTAAGCACTTCCCCTGGTTTACGAGTATGAACATGTACTTTAATCACATCATCATCCGTTATCACGAGAATGGAATCCCCGTCTCTGCTTAGCATTCCTTTGTAGAGCGCCTCATCGAAACGAAGAGTGCCTTTACCGGCAAGCTTCCTGTTAATGAAGAATTCCATATCATAGAGAAATTCAATCGTTTCTGTAGATAATCGGGATTGGGCGCTTGACAAGGAAGAAGCAGGAGCTGTGACAGCAGGCTTCTTCAATTGATGCGCAGAAGCTTTGAACGCCCCAGGCAGAGCCGTCTCCATTGGCACCGCGTTATACGCTTGGGCTGCAGCATCGTTCGACAGTGCTCTTAAGAAGCCCTCATAGATGCATACAAGACCCTGGCCGCCGGAATCGACAACACCAACTTGTTTAAGCACGGGGAGCAGATCGGGCGTCCGCTGCAGGGATTCATTAGCTTTCTCATGTACTTCCCGCATGAGATCAACCATATCCGAGGCTCGTTTTGCATAGGCAGTCGCATGTCTTGCCGTATCCTTCGCAACGGTCAGAATGGTCCCTTCTACAGGTTTAACGACCGCTTTATAAGCCATGTCTACGCCATTCTGAAGCGCTGCTGCAAAATGAACCGGATCAATCTGTTCCAGTCCTCCGATGCTCTTGGCAAAGCCCCGAAACAGCTGGGAGAGAATGACGCCAGAGTTCCCTCGTGCCCCCATAAGCAGCCCCTTGGAAAGCGCTTCCGCAACTTTGCCGGCGGACTGTGACGGTTTACTGTTCAATTCACGGGTACCCGTGGTCATTGTAAGATTCATATTGGTTCCGGTATCGCCGTCAGGGACTGGAAAAACATTCAGCGCATTAATGCGTTCAACGTTACGCGTTAAGCATTCCGCGCCGCTATTCACCATAGCTGCAAGGTCAGATCCGTTAATTAAACGTTTAGTCAAAGCGTTGATCCCCTTCCTACCGAGATACCCGTACACCTTGTACAAAAATATTCACAAAGTCAACCTTGAGGCCAACGACGTCGTTAAGCACATACTTCACTTTTGACTGAATGTTATGCGCTACTTCGGATATTTTTGTGCCATAGCTGACGATGATGTATAAATCAATGTGTACTTGCTCGTTCTCCCGGCGAACTTCAACGCCGCGTGACAAGTTATCCCGGCCAAGAAGCTCGGTAATACCGTCCTTTAACTGCTTTTGTGACGCCATTCCAACAAGTCCATAACATTCCAGCGCCGCCGATCCGGCAAGAACGGAGACTACGTGGTCCGTGATGAATACTTTTCCGAGATTTGAATCAATCTGTAGAGGCATGGATTACCACTCCTTCACCGTTTATATTATGGACTAGACATCATTGTACTATAAATAACGACGATTTAGAAGTCCAGTCCCCATAAAGCGTCTATTATCTGCTTTAATCGCCGATATACATCGTATAAAGCTATTTTCAAACGCTTGATGGATAGCCCAGGATATGCTATTATATTGGAGTCTGTTTATTTGCATGGGTCTTCAAGGGAGGTGTATTCCATGTCACGCAAATGTTTCCTTACGGGTAAAGGTCCCGGTACAGGTAATCACGTATCACACGCTAACAACAAAAACCGCCGCACTTGGGGCGTTAACGTTCAAAAAGTTCGCATTCTCGTTGACGGCAAACCGAAACGCGTTTATGTTAGCACACGTGCTCTTAAAGCTGGTAAAGTCACTCGCGTATAACGGCGTTAAGCCATGGACAAAAAGCACCTGACAGGATCAGGTGCTTTTTTGCATATCGAGGCACAAATGCAGCCGTCCAAATCACCGCCGTCTTCTGTGCAGAGAATACCGCACGGTTCATTCGTTTTGCGGCTTTCATAGGCGTTAGTTTTTTTGGAACGTATTCAAAATCGCTTTAACGAACCCGCCCAAAAATTTTGGTAGTTTAATTGTGTAGAATTTCATGCTCCACCCCTCCCAAAAATGTGCCTACAGCCCGGCAGTCCAATCCGTTCATCCACTTGTTAGCTGTATAAGCGCCATCTGCCATTCAACATCCGAATCGGCTCCTTCACCTTCCTCTTAGGCAATAAAAAAGGCTACAAGAACATTCGTTCATGTAACCATAGTATGCGGCGGCAGACTGTCCTATTCCATTGTAAGCATGCGGCGTCTAACCGCTTAACGATGCTCCGCTCAAATTAGGCGGATGCGAATGATAATAAGAAATCGCCGTGAAAACGACTGTGAACAGCAGGAAAAAGAAGATCGCCAGTACAACGAACACAATCCGTGACCGAACAGCTTCGAAGCGGCGGAACGTGTAAACGCCTAGAGCAAGAGCCAGAAGCGAGAACACAAAACGTATGATGCTCTCTATAACAGGAAAAATAGCTAACAGCAAGCCGCAAACCATACCGTACAGAAAAATAAGAAACCCGGCCTTCAATCGTTCACCCATATTCGAATCGCCTCCTATCGTAAAGAAGCAATTGCTGCTGCACGATCCTTATGGGTGAATACCGCATTTCCCGCCACTAATACATTTGCTCCCGCTTCTCTTACGAGCTGTGCTGTTGTGCTGTTGATGCCTCCATCTACCTGCACATGCATGTTATTTAAGCCCCGCGCTTCCAGAATGCCTCTAAGCTGCCGCAGCTTCTCGAGCGACTGAGGGATAAACTTCTGACCGCCGAATCCCGGATTAACCGTCATGATCAGTACGAGATCGAGATCCTCGAGGACATTCTCGATGACGTTCAACGGTGTTGCTGGATTAAGTGCAACCCCGGCCGGCAATCCGGCCTCCTTAATCATATGAATGACACGGTGAAGATGAACACAGGCTTCTGCATGAACGGTTATGCGATCCGCACCTGCGGCAATAAATTCAGAGATATACAGCTCCGGGCGTTCAATCATCAGATGAACGTCAAAGGTAAGCTTTGTATAAGACCTTACCGCGTTTACAACAAGCGGGCCAAATGTTAGATTTGGCACGAAATGACCGTCCATCACATCAATATGAATCCAATCGGCACCCGCGGTCTCAACGTTTTTGATATCTTCAGCTAATGCGGCAAAGTTTGCCGATAAAATCGATGGTGCTATGATAGACATTTCAGTACCTCCGCTTTTTCTCTTTCATTTCAGCCATGAACAGCACATAATTCTCATGGCGGCTTGCTGCTATTTCGCCCGCTTCAACAGCGCGAAGCACTGCGCATTCCGGTTCATGCAGATGTGTGCATCCCCGGAATTTGCAGTCTGCAGACAGCTCGCGCATCTCCCTAAAGCAGCTGCCCAGCTCCTCGATCCCAAGTTCAGCAAAGTCCAATTGGCTGAAGCCCGGTGTATCTGCTACGTAGCTGCCTCCGATGTTAATGAGCTCGACATGCCTGGTTGTATGCTTACCCCGGCCCAGCCGGTTGCTTATCTCATTCGTCTCAAGCGTTAAGCCCGGGACGAGCGCATTAAGCAGGGATGACTTCCCTACCCCTGACTGACCGGCGAATACGGCAAGGTGCCCTTTGAGACGATCCTTCAGAGCTGAGGTTCCTTCCCCTTGCCTTGAGCTTGTTACGAGAACATCATAACCAATAGGCCGATAAATACGAAGCACATCTTCCATCGAACGTTGTGCCTCTTCTGCGGCTTCTCCCTCTTTGGTTAGATCCTGTTTGCTTAAACAAAGAACAGCATCAATGCCGGCATGCTCAATGTGTACAAGGAACTTATCCAGCAGCTGCAAATTCAAGGCTGGCTCCGTGACAGAGAAAACAAGGACAGCAAGATCGATATTGGCCACTTGCGGACGAATGAGTTCCGAGGTGCGCGGCAGAATCGAATTAACAGCCCCTTCACCGTTCTCTGTTCGCTCGTAGCGTACCAAATCACCTACCAGCGGTGATTCATCGTTCTTACGGAAAATCCCCCGAGCGCGGCACTGGATGGGCATAGAGCTCATCTCAGCTTCCAACGGAAGCACATAATAATAACCGCTTAAAGCTTTAATAATGCGGCCAATTTGACCGTCATCCTGGCTGCTTGTTTGCGTCCTGGTTTGGTGGTTCCGTGCCGTTTGGTTCCGTGCCGTTTGGGTTCGTAGTTGTGTCCGTGTTTGTGCTGCCATCTGGATTACTCTCCTCGGTTTGTGCCGGTAAGTCAATTATCGGTGCATCTGTACCAGGTACGGTTTCTGGGGTGGAATCGGCACCTGATTTTACATCCTCATAGGTTTTTGAGAACATATCAACGAATTTGCCATCACGGAAAATATTAACTTTCGCTTCCGTATTTGGATCAAGAACAACCTTGACGGAGAACGTTTGGGTATCCTTTATTTTGCGCTTACCCCATTCAATATTCTCGCCGCGCGCATCCGAAAACACAATTCGGATCTCACTCGTTTTGCCTGCTTCCGCCGGTGAAATAACAATATTGAATGTATACTCGAGCGCATCCTTCGGCAGCCCTGAGCTGACTGTCAGTGTAACTTCCGCACCCTTCGTTACCTTTGCATCAGGCTCATATGGATATTGACCAATGACCGTACCTTCCTCTTTGTAGCTCGGTTCCCTTACAATATCGGTTTGATTGATTTCAAGACCTTTGGATTTCAGCAATGCAACCGCATCGTTTTCTTTCATATCCAGCAATTTAGGCATAGGGAACGTTTCTTTTCCCTGACTTACTGTGAATGAAAATTTCGCGGTCTTTGGATCAAATTGTTCACCTGCTTCAGGTGTTTGTTTAAGGATAGTACCTGGTGCTTCATCGCTGAATTCTTCATCTTTATCTATTCGTTCCTCATCTACACCTAAAGCAACGAGGCTTGCTACCGTATCATCATATGAATGGCCTACATAATCAGCAGCCTCTTCCATCTTAGGCCCTGTGCTGACGTACAATTTAATGAAGGAGCCCACCTTCACGCGCTGATTAGGCTTAGACTGCTCATAAACAATATCCTTGGCAAAACCTTCTTTATCCGTATACACCGTGGGTTCCTCGACCTTTAATCCGGCCTTCTCCAGCATATCCCGTGCATTGGCTTCATTCTGATTGACAACATAGGGAACATCGACTTCCTCGATGTCAAACCAGCCAAGCACCGTCTGCGCACCCCAATACACAAGAGCAATAACGAGAAGTGTCGCAGCAACCGTAACGACCGGCTTCACCCATTTCCGCTTGCGCGGCTCGTCCAGCCCGCTGGAATCCCAACGGTTGGAAGCTGTATCAGAATCCACCGCTGCAGGCTTCTCTGCCCGGTTATTGGCAGCCGGCGGAGCAAGCGTGTCCGCAATACTGCCGCGAATGGCCGGCATAACCCTTGTCTCGTCAAAATCGGGACTATCACTATTAAAGGTAGCCTTAGGCTCCTTTAATCGCTCCGGCTTCAAACAGGTTTCCAAATCGCGAAGCATCTCATCCGCAGATGCGTACCGCTCGTTCGGATTTTTGCGCATCGCTCTCAGGATAATATTCTCCACACTCTGCGGTATGTATGGATTAATGATACGCGGCTCTTCAAATGTCTCCTGCAAATGTTTAAGCGCGACACTGATCGGACTCTCGCCAAGAAAAGGCAATTTGCCGGTCAGCATTTGATAAATGACGATTCCAAGTGAATATAAATCCGATTTCTCACCCGTATTGATCCCCTTCGCATGCTCAGGAGAGAAATAATGGACAGAACCTACAACCGACCCGGTCTGCGTAATTGTAGACGAAGTTACTGCACGGGCAATTCCAAAATCCGTTACCTTTACCCGTCCGTTCTTGCCTATTAATATATTATGAGGCTTAATGTCACGATGAATAATTTGATTATGATGGGCATGTTCCAGGGCATCACAAATTTGACTGGCGAATCGGATCGCCTCGTCAACCTGAAGGGGAGCACGCTCTTGAATAATTTCATTCAGATTTTGACCTTCTACATATTCCATAACAATATAATGTGTCTCGTCTTCCTGTCCTACATCGTAAATGCTAACGACATTAGGATGGGAAAGGGCCGCAGCTGATTGAGCTTCACGCCGGAACCGGCGAATAAATTCCTCGTCGTGCACGAACTGCTGACGAAGAATTTTAACCGCAACCTTACGGTTTAATAAAATGTCGTGGGCTTTATAGACCAAAGCCATGCCGCCCCCGCCAATACGGGTAATAATCTCATAGCGCCCGCCCAATTCATGTCCAATCATGTCGGTCACTCCTCTTGCTCTGTGTCTTCGGCATGATGCAGCAGAACCACCGTAATGTTGTCATCTCCACCGGCTTGCAGCGCCAATTGAATGAGCCTGTCTGCTTTGGCATCCAGATCGAGGTCATCCTGAGATAGCGTATCCGCCATTTCCTGAATACTTAACATATTCGTTAAGCCGTCGCTGCATAGCAGCAGCATATCTCCTGGTTTCCAGGAAATCCCTTTGACATCAACCTCTACCTGCTCATCCGTACCCAGTGCCCGGGTCAGAACGTTGCGCCGTGGATGATTTGCCGCTTCTTCGATGGTAATTTGGCCAGATTTCACAAGTTCATTCACAAGGGTATGATCATCCGTAAGCTGGGACAAAACCCCGTCTCTCCATTTGTACGCCCGGCTATCGCCAATATGACCAATGACGCCACTTTCCGTTTGAAGAAGAGCTGCAACGACAGTTGTACCCATATTATGATATTGATCATTTCGTGAAGCCATATCATAAATGACTTCATTTGCCTGTAAGATTGCCTGCCGGATCAGCACTTTTTTCTCTTCCAGCGTCAGCGTTGCCGTAGTTCCCAGCAGCACCTCTTTGAACGTATCCACTGCAAGCTGACTTGCAACATCGCCAGCCTGATGTCCGCCCATACCATCGGCCACAATGGCTACAGCCAGACCGGTTTCCATCAGCTGGGCCCAGCCTCGATCTTCATTAACAAGGCGAATCCGCCCAATGTCGCTACGATAAGCAACCTTCACAACCAATCACCCCGCCGTTGACTCCATATGTTTAGCACGTAATTGTCCACACGCTGCTGCGATATCATGTCCTTGCTCTCTGCGAATTGTTGCATTAATTTTGTTCCGCTCCAAGATTCGGTGAAACTCAAAGATTTGTTCACGGGGTGTACGAACATAATCGCGCTCAGGAACATGGTTAACTGGGATGAGGTTAACATGGCAGAGCATGCCTTTGAGCACATCGGCCAGCTCTTGAGCATGCTCGCTTTGATCGTTAACTCCACCGATCAGCGCGTACTCAAAAGTAATTCGGCGGCCGGTCTTGGCAATGTAATTACGGCAAGCTTCGATTACGTCCTCAAATGGAAACCTGCGGTTAACCGGCATCAGCTTGGAACGAAGCTTATCATTAGGCGCATGGATCGAAATCGCCAAATTGATTTGCGTGTTCTCTTCGGCGAATTTGTACATGCTTGGCACAATACCGCTTGTCGATACCGTGATATGGCGCTGACCGATGTTAAGCCCCTTCTCATGGATCATACAGCGAAGGAACTTCATCGTTTCATCGTAGTTCTCGAACGGCTCGCCCGATCCCATGATCACGATGCTCGATACCCGTTCTTTGGTCGCATCCAGGATCTGCTGAGCGACAACCACCTGAGCAATGATTTCACCTGCAGTCAGATTCCGTTTCAGTCCTCCAATCGTGGAAGCACAGAAGGTACAGCCGATCCGGCAGCCAACCTGTGTGGTTACACAAATGCTGTTCCCGTAATTGTGGCGCATAATAACGGTTTCGATGGCATGATCGTCATGCAGCCCGAACAGAAACTTAATCGTCCCATCCTTGGATTCAAACCGGGTGATTTCATTCAAGGTTACGAACCGGAATGATTCCTCCAGCTTCTGACGGAGCGCCTTCGAGAGGTTGCTCATTTCCTCGAAATTTTTAACTCGTTTCACATAAAGCCATTCGAACAATTGTCCAGCACGAAAAGCAGGCTCTTCGTTTTCTTTCATCCAATTTTGAAGCTCTTCCAACGTATAGTCGTAGATGAACGGTTTCATCGTTTCACACCTGTTTCTTAGTAAATGTTTTAGGGCTGGATTCAGCCAGTTTTTATTTTACCACAAACGCCCATGGCAGGCCACTTTAAGGCGTCATGGGCGTTTTCACGGGTTACTGCTTGCGTTTAAGGCGGGCGATGAAAAAGCCGTCACTTCCAAAGTGCTGCGGAAGCAGCTGTACACTGCCATCGAAGGAATCCCCAATTACCCCAGCAAGACGAAGCGGTTCAAGCACATTCCCCGGCCAATCTGTATCGAGCTCGAATGAATGATGCTCGCGCAGGAACGATTCGATCTGATCTTCATTCTCTTGCCTTTCAATCGTGCATGTGCTGTAAACGAGTGTACCGCCAGGTTTAACCAGCTTGGCAGCCTCTTTAATAAGCCGGCTCTGCAGATCGGCAATTGCCGATACATCCTCCACTTTTTTGGTCCACTTGATCTCCGGCTTGCGTCTAATGACCCCAAAACCCGAACAGGGTGCATCAAGCAATACAAGATCAAAGGAATCCGCATTAAATCGCAAGGCGAGCTCAAGTGCATCTCCCGTTACGGCTTCAACAATAGTAAGTCCAAGCCGCTGAGCCTGCTCCTCTACGAGATTTCTCTTATGCGGGTGGACGTCATTGGCAATAACCGCACCTTCATTATTCATCAGCTCGGCTAGATGAGAGGTCTTGCCTCCGGGTGCAGCGCAGCAATCCAGTACTCGCATACCTGGAGCCGGCGCGCAGACTTCTGCAACAAGCATAGAGCTCTCATCCTGCAGCGACCACAAACCTTTTCCATAACCGTCCGCTGCTGCAAGATTTCCACCGCCGCTAACGATTATGCCATAAGGAGTCAGCGGCGAAGGCATCGCCTCGTAACCCGCTCCGGCAAGCAGCTCAAGCGCCTTCTCTCTGGAGATTCTCAGCAAGTTTACCCGTAAACTAGCATGAGGCGGATTATTACCAGCGGCACAAATCGCCTCTGCCTTCTCCTCTCCGTACACCTTGATCCAGCGTTTCACCAGCCAGTTCGGGTAGGAATGCGTAAGTCCGATACGTGTTATCGGATCTTGGTCATCATTGGGCCGCTTAAGGTCGGCCAGCTGGCGCTCCATATTTCGAAGAACACCGTTGACCATGCCCGAAATACCGGAATGCCCCCTTCGTTTGGCAATCTGAACGGCTTCATTCACAGCGGCATGAGGCGGAATCCGATCGAGGTAAAGCATTTGGTACGCACTCAACCGAAGCAGCGATAGAACCCAAGGAGATATCTTATCGAAACCTTTGGTAATCAGCTTCCGCAGGGTATCGTCGAGTGTACGCTGAAATTGAATCGTACCGTACACAAGCTCCGTTGCGAGCCCTGCATCTTGGCGTGAAAGCTCTGCATCCTGCAGGGCCCGGTTAAGCTGCAGGTTGCTGTAAGCACCTGCCTCAGCGACCTTGATCAGCGTATTCAGCGCAACTTCGCGGGAAGTCAGCCGCTTCGGCTGTTGGTTCTCTCTTCCGCCGCTTCGATGCTTACGCCCGATCAAACCGCACCTCCGCCAAAAACGGTGCCGGAAGGTAATCTGGCGCCTTTGAGCCATTCCGCTGCGGGCATCGCTTTCTTCCCGGCCGGTTGAATATGGGTCAACAGCAATTGACCGTCACCTGTTTGAACGATGATTCCTGCATCAGATGTCCCAATCACCGTTCCCGGCTGTGAACCTGTTCTTGAACTGCCTGTCTGCAGCTGGCAGCCCCATATCTTGAACGTTTCATAATTCCACAGTGTAAATGCGCCCGCCATAGGTGATAGCCCGCGAACTTGATTGTAGATACTTTTTGCCGATCGGTTCCAATCCACTCGTTCATCTTCCCGTGACAGGTTAGGCGCATAGGTGGCTTCTTCATGATTCTGTACAATCGCTTGGACGGATTCATTCTCTATGGAAGGCAGCGTCTGCATGAGCAGCTCAGCGCCGGCTGCCGTTAACTTCTCGAATAACGTGCCTGAAGTATCCTCATCGGTAATTGGAACTTCGACCCGGCTAATCATATCCCCTGTGTCCAGCCCTTCAGCCATATACATGATAGTCACACCTGTAACGGTCTCACCATTTATGATCGAGCGCTGAATTGGTGCTCCTCCGCGATATTTGGGCAGAAGTGAACCATGGACATTGATACATCCGAGCCTCGGTGCATCCAGTACTGTTTTTGGGAGAATTTGCCCGTAAGCTGCCGTTACGATTA
The DNA here is from genome assembly GCF_042656405.1 of Paenibacillus solisilvae. Taxonomy (NCBI): domain Bacteria; kingdom Bacillati; phylum Bacillota; class Bacilli; order Caryophanales; family Paenibacillaceae; genus Paenibacillus; species Paenibacillus solisilvae. The sequence continues at coordinate 36,653 of NZ_JBHSOW010000092.1, forward strand.
AATCCGGCTGCAGGTCGGTAATTTGTGCCACGGTCTCTGAAGTTCGGAGCTTCTCCGGCTGAGCAACTGTAAGGCCGTGACGAAGCGCCGCATCCTTTACAGGAGGCGGGGTCAGCGTCTTTTTGCGGCCTTTGGGCCGGTCCGGCTGCGTAACCACAAGGACGATTTCATGTCCTGCGGTTAACAGCGCTTCAAGAGATGGAACGGCAAAATCCGGCGTCCCCATGAATACAATGCGCATTACATCACTCTCCCGGCTGACGAGGCGGGCGGGCCGACGCATCATAAATCGATTCTGCAATATCCGTAAATAAGATACCATTCAAATGGTCCACTTCATGCTGAAAAGCCCTTGCCAAAAAATCGGCAGCTTCCATTTCAAAAGGGACGCCGTTACGATCAAGGCCTTTAATGCGAATGTGCTGCGCTCTGCGGACATCCCCGTTCAAATTATTGATGCTCAAACAGCCTTCCGGACCCAGCTGTTCGCCGTTCATTTCCACAATCTCCGGATTAACCATCTCAATCAATCCACGCTCATCTCCTACATCGACAACAATGACACGCTTCGAAATAGCAACCTGCGGTGCTGCGAGACCCACACCTTCCGCGTCATACATCGTCTCTGCCATATCATTCAATAATTTATGCAGATTTGCATTGAACTTCGTTACTTCTATCGCCCTCTCCCTAAGAACAGGATCCGGGTCTTTAACTATAAGCCTGATTGCCATCGTAGCTCCTCCTAAAGAGATCGTTGTAAGCTTTCTAATAAAACTTGTTGTGAGCCTTCTGATTCTATATGATTACCTGCGGGTCAACGTCCACGCTTATCTGAACTGGTGGTTGACCTTTGGGGCCTGCTAGAGTCTGGATCGCTTGCTTCAAAATTGCGACAGCATCAACGTTTCCACGATATTTTAACATACATTGAAACCGATAGCGATCCTTGATCCGCGGGATTGGAGAGGCGACCGGACCTAAAATATCAATATAACGACTGCCGTCACCATCGTCCGAACTGCGCACCCCTGCCGCTGAAACCAGCTCTCTGATTAGGGCTGCAAACTTCTCTCCTGTCGAGATAAGAAGAGCAAGCTGTTCATCCGACAGTGTTACGAGAATCAGCCGGCAGAACGGCGGATAAGCCATGAATCTTCGGTGCCGGAGCTCTTCCTGCACGAAAGCCTCATAATCATGATGCTGGGCTGTCGTTATCGCATAATGATCCGGATTGTAGGTCTGCACGATGACCTCCCCGGGCAATTCATGCCTTCCTGCTCTTCCTGCCACCTGAGTCAGCAGTTGGAAGGTCTTCTCCGCAGCGCGGAAATCCGGCAGATGAAGTGAGGTATCCGCAGCAATAACGCCTACTAGAGTGACAAATGGAAAATCAAGTCCCTTGGCAACCATCTGCGTGCCTAGAAGAACATCCGCCTGCCGTTCGCCGAACATCGTCAGCCACTTTTCATGAGAACCTTTCTCCGTCGTGGTATCAACGTCCATGCGAATGACGCGAATTCCTGGAAAAAGCTTGGAAAGTTCCTCCTCCACCCGCTGCGTACCCGTACCGAAAAAGCGGATATGCTCACTCTCGCATGTCGGACATTTGGTCGGAGCCTGCTCTGAATGGCCGCAATAATGGCAGCGAAGTACACGGCTTTTTTGATGATAGGTTAAAGAGATATCGCAATGCGGACAAAGAGCTGTGTAGCCGCATGAACGGCACATGACGAAAGTTGAATAACCGCGGCGATTAAGCAGTAAGACTGCTTGCTCACCCCGTTCCAAACGATGCAGCAGCGCTTGATGAAGCTGACGGCTGAACATGGAACGGTTGCCTTCCTTCAGCTCATCCCTCATATCGACTAAATGCACCTGCGGCATAGGCCTCATCCCTACCCGGTTCGGCATTGGCAGCAGTGCCGCTGTCGATGTGCGGTCTGGAACGGGGAAATACCCGGAATGACCTTTTTGTTGATCAGATAATCCGGCAGTTGTTCGTTCATTCATTCCAATGTTGATCACACTGTTCACAGGACGATCTGTTCCTGTACCGCCCCGGGCAGCTGCTGCGAAGCTTTCAAGCGATGGTGTTGCGGAGCCGAGCACAACAGCGGCACCGTGCTGCCTCGCACGTCTTATCGCAACATCGCGCGCATGATATTTGGGCGTTTCCTCCTGCTTATAGGAGGATTCATGCTCTTCGTCGATGATGATAAGCCCAATTCTCTCAAAAGGAGCAAAAACCGCCGATCTCGCCCCTACAGCTACACGAGCACGGCGCTCTCTTATTTTACGCCACTCATCGTACCGCTCCCCATTAGACAAACGACTATGCAAAACCGCGACCTCATCGCCGAAGCGGCCCTTGAACCTCTCCACCATCTGAGGAGTTAAGGATATCTCAGGAACGAGTACAATGGCTTGACGCTCTAATTTCAAACAATGCTCAATCGTCTGCAAATAGACTTCCGTTTTTCCGCTGCCGGTAACACCGTGCAGGAGAAATACGCGAGAATCACCGGAATCCAGCGTCGATACAATCTCGCCGTAAACATCCTGCTGCCCCTCGGTTAACGGCAATGCAGCAGTACGTTTAAATTGACGGCCTGCGTACGGATCTCGCTTATGCTCAATATTTCGCAAGGTGACGAGGCCTTTATCGGCCAGAGCTTTCACTGTTGATGAGGTGGCAGGCACCTGTTCAACGACGATCGACATCGGTACCGCTTCACCGCGTTCCAGCATATAACGAAGGACCTCCCGCTGTTTCGCTGCCCGAGGCGGAAAGGAATGCAGAGCATCCTGTGCAGCTTCGCGATCTTCCGGCGGGAAAACAGTCATCACTTTGCGTACAGCCATCCGATCCCGAATGGATACCTGCTCCGTTAAAGCACCGTCACGAATGGCGCCCTTAATGGCCTTTGCGTTCAAGGTATAACGCTGCTGCAGGGCAGATAACCGCACACTTCCACCATTACGGCGAATATAATCCATCCATTCCCCTTCATAAGGAAGCAGCAGCTCGGGAGATTCTTCGCTGTCTTCACTTATCGAAACAACAGTATCCGCTTTTCCCTTGAGGGCAGCCGGTATCATGACTTGCAAGGATGTGGTTAGTGCACAGCAATATTTATCGCTAATCCACTGTGCTAGCTCAATTAAATCAGGGGATAGCGGCGGAGTATGATCTAGCAGTTCGGCAATCGGTTTGAGCTTCGCAAAGCTGACATCCGAGAATTCCGAGACGCCAATAACAAAGCCCTGAACGACTCGTCCGCCGAAAGGCACACCAACCCTGCTGCCTACCTCAACCCAGCCCATTAATGATGCCGGTATTTCATAGTCAAAGGGCCGATCCGTTTGACGGCTCGGAACATCGACGATTACCTGTGCGATCATTCATCGGCCTCCTTAGCCGGATGTGTGATTCGCTGTGCAATAAGCGTAAGCAATCGATCCGCCACCTCTCTCTTCTGGAGCAGCGGCATCTCTTCAACCAATCCTTCTTGGCCGAATACTTTCACAATATTGGTGTCGACGTTGAAGCCTGCGCCTTCCTTAGAGACATCATTAGCTACGACCAAGTCGCAGTTTTTACGGTTCAGCTTATCCATCGCATAATGCTCCACCTGTTCAGTCTCCGCCGCAAAACCAACGAGAAACTGACCCTTTTTCCGTTCACCGAGCGTTTGAAGAATATCCGTTGTACGCTCGAGTTCAATAATTAACCGGCCATCGTTTTTTTTCATTTTGCTGGCCGCTCTCACGACAGGCCGATAATCCGCTACCGCGGCAGCTTTGATAACAATATCCGTCTCTTCATATCGGCTCAATACCGCCTGCAGCATTTCTTCAGCAGTTTCTACGTGAATGACACGGATGCCGGCAACCGAATCCGCTGTCGTTCTCGCCGCGATCAACGTGACGTCAGCACCGCGGTTCGCTGCTGCTTCAGCAATTGCAAAGCCCATTTTACCGGAGGAATCATTCGTCAAATATCGAACAGGGTCAAGCCGCTCCACCGTTCCGCCTGCTGTGACAAGAACGCGTTTCCCCTTTAATTCCTGATTTTTCGCAAACCAATTCTTTACGGCAAATACGATATCCTCGGGCTCCGCGAGCCGTCCTTTGCCTACATAGCCGCAAGCAAGCTGACCTGTACCCGGCTCGATAAAGCGAACACCCCGCTCCGCCAGCAGCGCCATATTATGCTCAACCGCCGGATGGGCATACATGTGCACATTCATGGCAGGCGCAACCAGAACCTGCGCTGTCGCAGCAAGCAGCGTCGTACTCAGCATGTCATCTGCCAAGCCATTTGCCATCTTTGCAATGATATTGGCCGTAGCCGGCGCAATAATAACTAGATCAGCGCTGTCTGCCAAATCAATATGCGACACGACTGCCGCATTAAACTCATCAAATGTATCTATGTACACTGGATGGCGCGAGAGCGTCTGAAGCGTGAGCGGAGCTATGAATTTCGTCGCCGATTCCGTCATAATCACCCGGACGTTAGCGCCGGCCTGTACTAATTTACTGCACAGCGCTGCCGCTTTATACGCTGCGATTCCGCCAGAGATGCCAAGCACAATCGTTTTTCCATTCAGCACTTCATCCCGCCCCTTATCATAGCAAAATCACAAGAGTCACCTTTGCAAAGAGTCCTATCCTCACACAAGAAGAAAACTTGCCAGCCCCGGCTGCGGCTCGACAAGTTTCTTCCCCCTCTTGAAATTGTTCGTTCTTGTATCTAAAAAAATAACAACCCTAAGGTTGTTATTGGCCCAGCATCATGGAGTAATACTTAATCCTGTGGATTACCGGAGCTTTCTACGAGAAGAATGTCATTGTAGATTTCTTCCAGGGCAACTCCGACAAACTTATGGGACTTGGGAAGACGCAGATCCGTCTTACCGCCATCTCTAAGCAATCTTGCCCGGCGCGATGCAGCAACAACCAGAGAATATTTGCTGTCAACCTTCTTCATCATTTCATCAATAGATGGATATAACACGATTTCTCACCCCGCTCAAGCTTTTTCTGTAGCTTCTTTCATCGTTTCCAGGTCGGCAATGAACCGATCCTTGCGGCAGTGCTCTGCCGTGATGATACTTTGTATTCGATAACATGCGGAATCAATTTGATCGTTAACGACCGCATAATCGTAATAGCGAATCAGGTTCATTTCTTCTACTGCTACAGACATACGGTGATCGATAACATCAGAATTCTCCGTGCCGCGACCCGTAATGCGGTCTTTCAGTTCGTCCAATGATGGCGGTACAAGAAAAATAAAGACCCCTTGTGGAAACTTTTCTTTTACTTTCAATGCCCCTTGCACTTCAATCTCAAGAATGATATCTTTTCCAGAAGCCAGCGTCCGTTCTACAAAATCACGCGGCGTCCCGTAGTAGTTACCCACGTATTCTGCATGCTCCAGCAGCGCATCTCGTGCTATCATATCCAAAAACTGATCTTTGGATTTGAAAAAGTAGTTTACACCGTCGACTTCTCCAGCGCGTGGCACCCGTGTCGTAGCCGAAACGGAATACACCAAATCCTTATGCCGCTGACGAAGCTCCGTACAAACCGTTCCTTTACCTACGCCCGAAGGGCCGGATAATACAATTAGCAATCCCTTATTCATAATACTCCCCGTCACTATTCGTCGTGATCGTCATCCTTAGTCGATAATCGGTGCGCGACCGTCTCCGGCTGTACCGCTGACAAGATAACGTGATCGCTGTCCGTAATAATAACAGCGCGTGTGCGTCTGCCATATGTTGCATCAATCAGCATATGACGGTCGCGTGCTTCTTGAATAATTCGTTTAATCGGCGCAGATTCTGGGCTCACAATAGAAATAATGCGGTTGGCTGATACGATATTTCCGAAGCCGATATTAATTAATTTGATCGCCACGTCAGGTTCCCCTCCGGTCTCTCTCGTGCATGCAAATGCAATTGTACACGATGTATAAATAAACGCAAGAATGATGGAGTCGAATATTCTGCCAAAATGTTGAACAAAGACAGACATATTGCACTATTCTTGACGAAAAAAGTCCGGAGCATACGTTCGTTCTACCCGTAAATAATCCTGTCAAGTACAACCCCGCTTCAATGCCTGTCATTATTAGCTCTTAACCGGCATGGCAGGTGCATCCATTATCTTATTCTAATCCATTTTCGTAAGACGAACAAGTGTTAAAGCGCAATCGGGAGAAAAAACGAGATTTCATCGCGTTAAGCCTGTTTTTTGCCACACGTAATCCGTTAGTTGAACAGTCATGTCATAGAACATAAACGGAGTGATTAAATAGATGCCGTTAAAATATTGTAAAGCAGTTTCGAGGAGCTCCTCCGCTATGCGGACACCTTCGGCACGGCCAGCTTCCCCTTCAAGTCCGGCCATCCGTTTGCGAACCTCATCCGAAAGCTGAATTCCCGGCACTTCATTATGCAGATACTCCGCGTTTCTTCCGCTCGCAAGAGGCATAATGCCGATAAATACCGGGACGGGTAAGTCTTTTACCGCTTCCGCCACACGAATAATCAGTTCCTTGTCGTACACAGGCTGAGTCATAATATAATCGGCACCGGACGCGATTTTGCGTTCCAGACGTGCAACAGCTTTGTCCAGGTACTTGACGTTTGGATTAAACGCAGCTCCAGTGATGAATTTCGCCTTTTGCTTCAGCGGCTTACCTGAGAATGCGACACCCTCGTTTAACTGTTTGATCATCCGTATCATTTCGAAGGACGTCAAATCGTATACGGAACTTGAGTCCGGCAAATCCCCAAACCGTGCAGGGTCGCCGGTCACCGCCAGCACATGGTCGATTCCGAGTGCATCTAGTCCCATCATATGCGACTGCGTTCCGACCAGGTTACGGTCCCGGCAAGCAATGTGCACCAGCGGCCTTATCCCTACCTGCTGTTGGACAAGCGATGCCAGCGCGATATTGCTCATCCGGGTGACGGCCAATGAATTATCGGCCATGGTTACCGCGTCCGCTTTGATATCCTTCAGCGCTTGGGCACCTTGCATAAACTTGCGGATATCAAGATCCCGCGGAGGATCCAGCTCTACAATAACCGTATGCCGTTGTTTGACCAGATCGACGATTGACGGCTCTTGATAGAAATTCCCTCCCGCTGCATGGGCTGCTTCTTCTTGCGGAGGTGATGCCGTAATCGTTACGGCCGGCGATTGAATACCCGTTGATTGCTGCTGCTCGAGATCCACCGGCTGAGGGATATAACCATTCAGCGCAGCGGCTATAGCTGCAATATGCTCTGGCGTCGTTCCGCAGCAGCCCCCAACGATCCGTGCGCCGCGATCGGCGAATTTACGGGCTGATTCTGCAAAATACTCCGGCGTTGCCGTAAACATATATTTTCCATCCACATAATCCGGAATACCCGCATTCGGATAAACGGACAGCGGTAATTTCACTTCTGCATTGATGGAATCAATGGCGCGCATAATGCCGTTCGGGCCGCTTCGGCAGTTGAAGCCGACAACGTCTGCTCCCTCTTGACGAAGGGTTTCGAAGGCAATTCCGAGCGGATGACCGTCCTGCGTCACCGCTTCCTTTTCTACTGCAAATTGGCAAATAACCGGAACATCCGAGACCTTGCGGATGAGACGAAGCGCCAACAGCACCTCTTCCAGATCGTAAAAGGTTTCTAATAGCAGACCATCTACGCCCGCGCTAAGCAATGCATCAATCTGCCGATGAAACGATTGCATCAGCTGGTTCGAACGGATATTTTTCCGTTTACCCGCACGGATGGAACCAACGGCTCCAACGACATAAGCGTCGCTGCCGACGGCGGATCGGGCGATTTGCACGCCCGCACGGTTGATCGCTTCTACTTCCCCATCCAGCCCGTAGCGGGATAAGCTTTCGTAATTTGCGGAGAATGTGTTCGTCTCAATTACTCTTGCACCCGCCTCGTAATAACGGCGGTGAACGTCTTCGATTACATTCGGGCGAAGCAAATTAAATTCTTCATATGAAACGCCGACAGGGAACCCCATCTGATATAGATAGGTTCCCATCGCTCCGTCGCCGGTCAAGATGCGCGTCTTCAACGCTTCCCGCAAATCCGGTTTCATTGTCAAAACTCCTTCGTGATTTCCTTATAGTGTACCGCGGTACACTTCTGCTGCCGGTCCAGACATATATACATGGTTATCTTCTTCATTCCATTCGATCAGCAAATCTCCGCCTTTCAGCGATACCGTTGCCGTGCGATCCGTAAACCCGTTCAATACGGAAGCTACTACCGTTGCACAAGCGCCTGTTCCGCATGCAAGAGTAGGTCCCGCACCGCGTTCCCAAACACGCATATCGGTGAAATCTCTCGAGAGGACCGTTACAAATTCCACATTGATTTTACGCGGGAATAACGGATGAACCTCTAGTTTAGGCCCCCATGTATTCAGGTCAAAATGAACCGCATCGTCCACATAAATGACGCAGTGCGGATTGCCCATGGATACCGCAGTAAAATGAAACTCATGTCCATCCACTTCGATCTGTTGGTTGATGACCGGATTTGCATCAATTGTAGTTGGAACCTGCAGGCCGTTAAGAATAGGCTGTCCCATATCAACGCGAACAGTCTCCACTTTGCCGCCCGCAACCCGCAATTGAACCTGCTGCACGCCTGCACCAAGCGTTTCGATCGTAATGTTTTCTTTATCGGTTAAACCATTATCATAGACGTATTTGGCAACGCAGCGAATCGCATTCCCGCATTGCTCTGCTTCCGATCCGTCGGAATTCATGATCCGCATACGGAAATCGGCTTTCTCCGAAGGCAGGATGTATACAAGTCCATCAGCGCCTATGCCGAAGAAGCGATTGCACAATTGTTCAGCCAGCTCAGCTGCGTTATCCGGTAATTTAGTTTCACCCTCAACGACGATAAAATCATTGCCCAGTCCATGCATTTTGGTAAAATTCATTGGCTTAGCTCCTTCTGATCGAACGAAAATATGACAGCGTTCTTAATTTTCCTATTAGCATACCGCAAAGATTGGGGGATTGCTATTGATAAATTGTTGCAATGTTTGCATTAAAGTACATCCGTTAAATCAATGGCATCCCCCTAAATCCCCCTTGGAAAGGGGGACCCCGAGGGCCCGGCCCTCTGGACACCCGGAAGGTATAAGTTAATGCGGCAGAGTACCGGAATGAGTAAGCGTGCTTTGCTCGCTTTCGTCCCTTTGGGACACGCTTTACTTTGGAACGAAAAAGCTTGCAGGCAAACTTGTAATCCATTTTTCTTTCCACTTTGTACAACATTTTATATAATAAGAACATACATTCGCGAGGGGTTGTGTGTGATGGAAATCCGGAATGAGGACGATATTTTGCAGGTTATTCGGGAAGACCGCTGGATGATGGATATTTTGTTTTCGGTACGGGAATTGGGTTTGCCGGATTGGTGGGTTTGTGCCGGTTTTGTGCGGGGTAAGGTTTGGGATACCCTTCATGGCTACGAGGAGAGAACAGTTACGCCGGATGTGGATGTGGTGTATTACGATGCCGCTCATATCTTGGAATCCGAGGAAAAACAGCTCGAAGCAAAGCTTCACAAGCTGCTTCCGGGTGTCCCTTGGTCAGTTAAGAATGAAGCAAGAATGCATATGCTCAACGATCTCCCGCCCTATTCTTCAGCCGAAGATGCCATTTCTAAATTTCCGGAGACAGCCACTTCATTAGGCGTACGTCTAAATGAAAAGGACAGCCTGGTCTTAACTGCTCCTCACGGTATAGATGATTTGGTGAATTTCATCGTGAGACCCACCCCGTTATTTGAGCCCAATCAGCCCTTGTCTGCGACCTTCGAAGCACGTATCCTTAAGAAAAACTGGCAGCTCATCTGGGATAAAGTCACTATACATAGAGCAGCTATGATTTAATCAAGAAGAAGCCGGCGGGAATTTCCACCGGCTTCTTGCATGAAAGGAAACCTTATAGATCCGAACCCGTCATCTAGCAATCGATTTTGGCCCGCTGAGCGGCCAATTGGATTTTTTCTTTTTCTCAGTTGTGCCAAGTACGCTGCCGATACCCATGAGGAAAGTCGGTATGCCGGCTGCAACAAGAACGAGGCACCATTCCCGGAAACCAAGCGGAACCGTTTTAAAGATTGGCTGCAGAGCGCTGATATAAAGGACGCCGAGCATGAGCAGTACTGAAGATAGTACCGCGAACAAGAGGTATTTATTTTGCAAAAAATTGCGGTGAAAGATGGAACGGGAGCTGCGGCAGTCGAACACGTGGATCAGCTGTGCCATGACTAATGTTGCGAATGCAACCGTCTGGGCTTCGATCAGATTCGTAGGACTTCCAGGATCCTGCCTGAGCGTTATCCAGAACGCCGCCAAGGTACAAACGCCGATAAGGATTCCGCGGCTGATGATCTTCCAGCCGAGCCGTCTGGCAAATATATTTTCCTTCGCAGAACGCGGCTTTTGCTGCATGAGATCCTTCTCTGCCTGGTCAACGCCAAGCGCCATCGCAGGCAGTCCATCTGTCACGAGGTTGACCCACAGAATTTGAATCGGCACAAGCGGCAGCGGCAGACCCGCCATCATTGCCAGGAACATCGTTAAAATCTCTCCGACGTTCGACGCCAACAGGTAACGGATGAATTTACGAATATTCTCATAAATGCCGCGACCCTCTTCAATAGCGGCTACGATACTGGAGAAGTTGTCGTCGTTCAGTACGAGTGAGGAGGCTTCCTTAGCCACATCCGTACCGGTGATGCCCATCGCAATTCCGATATCTGCCGCCTTGATTGCCGGAGCGTCATTAACGCCGTCGCCGGTCATGGCGACGACATGCCCCTTGCGCTGCAGGGCCTTTACAATCCGCAGCTTATGCTCAGGCGACACCCGCGCATAAACGTAGATATTATCGATGAGCCGATCGAGCTGCTCCTCATTCATTGACGCCAGCTGCTGGCCGCTGACGGAGAGTCCTCCCCGCGGCATGATTCCCAGCTGTCCGGCAATGGCTTCGGCTGTCAGCTGATGATCGCCTGTAATCATGACGGTCTTGATACCGGCGCGCCGGCAGGACGCGATAGCCTCCTTCACCTCGCGGCGAGGCGGGTCAATCATGCCGGAGAGGCCAACGAAGATAAGCTGGCACTCAACATCGGACTCCGCTTCCGTAGCATCGAATGAACGAAGATCCCGATAGGCAAAGCCGAGAACACGAAGGGCGGACTGTGCCATCGTCTCTCCGGCATCCGTCACCTTCTGCTTCAAGGAAGCTGTAAATGGAACAACTTTACCGTCCCACAGTATATAATTACACTGCTCCATCAACATATCCGGAGCACCCTTCGTACAGATCAGCCTGCCGCCTTGATGGCTGACGAGCACAGACATCCTTTTGCGCTCCGAATCAAATGGATATTCCTTCACTCGCTCGTACAAGCCTTCCAATGATTTGGCAGAGACGCCGAGCTTGGCCGCAAGGACGGTTAAAGCTCCCTCCGTCGGATCGCCTTTAAGCAGCCATTCATCTTGAATGATTACATCCTTTGCCTTTCTCTTCTTAGTCTCGGCATCATCCTCTACCTTAGAGATTGATGCGTTGTTGCAAAGCGCGGCAACCTGCAGGAGCCTGCGCAGCGGCAGATCATGTTTAACATCAAGCGTCTTGCCGCCTTCGTAGATGGAACCGACCGGTTCATACCCTTCTCCGCTGATCTCCATGGAACGGCCGCCGATCCACAGCTTCGTGACGGTCATTTTATTCTGAGTCAGAGTACCTGTTTTATCCGAGCAGATCACGGATGCGCAGCCGAGTGTTTCAACAGATGGGAGCTTCCGTACGATTGCTCTTCGCTTGATCATCCGCTGGACCCCAAGGGCGAGCGCAATCGTTACAATAGCCGGAAGCCCTTCCGGAATCGCAGCTACCGCCAAGCTGACACCGGCAAGGAACATCTCATAGGCCGGCTGCCCGTGCAGAATACCAGCCAGCACAACCATTACCGTTAATCCGAGCGCAACGATGATAAGTATCTTACCGAGCTGCTCCAAACGATGCTGCAGTGGGGTCTCCATCGAATCCGTTTTCTGAATAAGCTCAGCAATCTTGCCCATTTCAGTTCCCATGCCTGTTCGAATCACGATACCTTTGGCTGTTCCTCTTGTAATCATTGTTCCCATGTAGCCAATGTTCCGCAGATCGCCTAGAGGCAGGTCATCTGCGGCAATAACCTGGCTATGCTTACTGACCGGCACAGACTCTCCCGTTAGGGCTGACTCCTCCGCGTAGCAGCTGTTCGTCTCAATAAACCGGATATCCGCAGGGATTCGATCCCCGCTCTCCAAGCTTACGATATCGCCAGGAACAAGCTCACTCGCCGGAAGAATGACGGACTCTCCGCCGCGCAGGACTTTGGCGAGAGGGGCGGATAATTCCTTTAACGCCCTAAGCGAGCGCTCCGCTCTAAACTCCTGCACAAAACCGAGCACCGCATTAATGATAATAATCGCAACAATTGTAATTGCATCGAGAAACTCCCCAAGCAAGCCGGATATTAACGTGGCTCCTATCAGAACAAGCACCATAAAATCCTTAAATTGCCCCATAAACAGCAGCCATGGCGATACTTTCTTTCCTTCCGACAGTTCATTCCGCCCGACATGCTTCTGTCTTTCCGCCGCTTCCTGAAGCGTCAGACCGGTATTCAAAGAAGCTTGAAGCGCCTCCGCTAGGTCGGTTTCTCCCATTTGATGCCACTTACCTTGTTCCATGCTTCGTCTCCCTCCCGTTACGTGCCGCCTGAAGGACAGCCTATATTGCCTAAATGTATTCGGACAAACTGCAAAATATCCCATTGAAGGACTTAAGTTTTTGTCCCAACTATGGCATGATAGAAGAGGACCGACGGCAGTGACTGAAAAGGAGATATCAAACATCATGGCTTTAGATGGAATTGTTACACGTGCTATCGTGCATGAGCTTCAAAAGTGCGTAGGCGCTCGCATTCATAAAATACATCAGCCGAACCCGCATGATTTGGTTTTGCAAATCAGAGGAAACGGTGTTCAAGGTAAAATATTGCTCTCTGCAAACCCGACTTATCCCCGCGTTCATTTTACGGATCAGTCCTTTCTCAATCCGCTGGAAGCTCCAATGTTCTGTATGCTGATGAGAAAATATTGCGAGAGCGGCTCGATCGAGGCTGTCAGCCAAATTGGCAATGAGCGTATCATCCATATGGATATCAGGCAGCGCGATGAGCTGGGTGACATTTCCTTCAAAACGATAGTTGTTGAGATTATGGGCAGACACAGCAACATTATCCTGATGGATGAGGCAACCAAGACGATTCATGACGGCATTCATCATGTTACCCCTGCAATCAGCAGCTACCGGATTGTAATGCCCGGGAATCTATATACAGCGCCGCCTGAGCAGCACAAAACCGATCCGTTTACCGTACAAAGCGAAGCCGACTTCGCCAAAGCGCTTCAAGCGCCTTACGAATATGTCCCGCCTCAGCCGGAATCGAATAAAGATGGCCTATACAGCCTTGATGCACCTGTGGAGCTGCCGCCTGTCAAACCTGCCAAAATGACACCGGACAAGCTGCTGGTCGCGGCATTCAGCGGAATAAGTCCGCTCCTGGCCAAAGAAATCGTCTATCGCACCCCTGGGGCGGAACCATCGGAAGGACTGCCCGCCTGGCTGTGGACTGCTTTTCGCGAAATGATTCAATCCTTCTCGACTCATCAATATGAGCCGCAGATTATTACTGCTGAGACAACCGGAAAGGCTTCCTTCTCGGTCACTTCCCTGACCCACCTGCAAGGACAAACGACAGCATTCAATAGTGTCAGTCTCTGTTTGGAGGCGTTTTATGGTGACAAGGCAGACCGGGATACGGTTAAGCAGCGTGCGCTGGATCTGATCCGCTTTCTGCAGAATGAACGGAATAAGAATGAGAAGAAGCTGGAGAAGCTTCGAGAAACGCTTGATGATGCGAAGGATGCTGATAAGTACCGCATACAAGGCGAGCTGCTGACGACGTATATGCACCAATTTTCGCGTGGGGACGAGATCGCAGAAGTGGTCAACTATTATGATGAAGAGCAGTCGATGATCCGGATCGCACTTGATCCTCAGCTGACACCGCCGCAGAACGCTCAGCGATATTTCAAGCGTTATACGAAACATAAGAATAGTCTCAGCATCGTTGCCGAGCAGATGGAACGGACAACCGAGGAAGTGATCTATTTGGATTCCCTGCTTCAACAGCTGGAGAGCGCTTCATTATCCGATATCGATGAGATTCGCGAAGAGCTTGTGGAGCAAGGGTATTTGCGTGATCGAACGAAACGCGGCTCTAAGAAGCGTAAGGCCAAGCGCCCTGCACTCCTATGCTACACCTCCTCTGAAGGGGTTCCAATTTACGTCGGCAAGAATAACACGCAAAATGAATTCCTAACAAATAAAACGGCCGCACCGAACGAAACCTGGCTGCATACTAAAGACATCCCAGGCTCCCATGTCGTTATACGAGCATCCGAATTCGATGATAACACCTTAGAGGAAGCGGCGATGCTTGCTGCACATTTCAGTCAGGCTCGATCATCCAGCCTAGTACCAGTGGACTATACATTGATCCGGCATGTGAAAAAACCAAGCGGAGCCAAACCTGGTTATGTTATTTATGACCATCAAAAAACGCTGTTCATCACAGTGGATGAACAGCGCCTGAAACAGCTGCCTTCACAAATCAAGCTCTAACTGCTCGCGTCACGACTGCTCACCTGAGAGTCGTGACGCGATTTTATTTACTGCATCTTCTGCATCGCTTTGATTGTGAATAATCGACCGGTCAACGCTTATCTCTCCAAACAGGGTTCAACTGCTGAAGTACGCTGACGTCTACGGTACGATTGCCGATAGGTCCATGAAAAACCGCGCCATGACGCTCGCCATGAAAATCCGAGCCGCCGGTAATAATTAACCCGTGCGCCCCAGCTAACTGCTCGTAGCGGGCTTCATCTTCGGGTGAATGATCCGAGTGATAGACCTCAATGCCTTGCGCTCCATATCGAATAATAGCTTCTACAAGAGCATCATTCTCATATAAACCGGGATGGGCGATTACACTCGTACCGCCGGCTTCCCGAATCCAATCGACCGCTTCAAAGGGATGAAGACGAGGAGGATTCGCATAAGCTGCGCCATCCGTTCCCAAATACCGATCGAAAGCCTCCTGCATCGAGGCAACGACTGATTTGGCAACCAGAAGAGAAGCAATGTGAGGTCTGCCGATCGTCCCGCCATCCTTCCCCTGTTTTCTGGCTTCTTCGACAACTTCTTCTAAAGTAATCGAGATCCCCATTTCCTGCAGCTTCTCAATAATCATTTCATTTCTGCGTTCCCTCGTATCCAGCAAACCCTGCAGTTTCCGGCGCCACCCTGGGTTTTTCCAATCCGTATAATACCCCAGGATATGGATGTCGATTCCTTCGGCAACCGTACTTATTTCGACACCGGGCACGACCGTAATACCCAGCTGTTCTCCGGCCTCCATCGCCTCTGCTATACCATCAATTGTATCGTGATCTGTAATCGCAATAGCTGCAAGTCCTGCTTCCTTAGCCAGTCTTACATTTTCCTTGGGCTGCTGCATCCCGTCGGAAGCTGTCGTATGGCTGTGAAGATCTGCACGGTTTACATCCATTGCTGAAGATCTTTCTCACGCAGGAAGGTAAGGAACGTAACCGCTGAAATCGGCAGCAGAGCGGATTTCAAATAAATCGAGTAGAACTGTCGTTTGAACTGAACATCACACAGCGGGATTAGATGAATAAGTCCAAGCGCAATCTCGTGCTTCACAGAAGATTCCGAGACAAATGAGATCCCGAGTCCCGCTTCAACTGCGGATTTGACCGCTCCTGTGCTCCCAAGCTCCATGATGATTTTTAAATCACCCGGATTAATATGCTTCTTCTTGAGCTGCTCCTCCATGACAAGGCGAGTGCCGGAACCCTGTTCCCGCAGTACGAAGGGATAGTCCAGCACATCCTCAAGATCCACCTTCTTACGCTCTGCAAGAGGGTGAGATTTACCTACAATAAGCCGCAGCTCATCACTCATCACAGCTTCCATATGCATGTCAGGATGGTTTACAGGTGCTTCGATCAGTCCGAAATTCAATTGATGATTCAATATTTCTTCCATGATTTGCGCGGTATTCATTACTTTCATGCTAATCGAAATATGCGGAAATTCCTGACCGAAGGGCCCTAAGAGACGCGGCAAAATATATTCTCCAATCGTCAAACTGGCCCCGAGCTGCAGCCTGCCCTTAAGCTGCTTGGTGAACTTGGACATTTGTGAATCCGTGTCCCGTATTAGATCAATACTCCGCTGTGCGAAGGGCATTAGTGCACGGCCAGCCTCCGTTAATTCAATTCTTTTGGTTGAACGCTGAAGCAGTTTTGTTCCAAAGTAATCTTCCAGTGACTGAACCTGCATCGTAACCGCGGGCTGTGTCATGTGAAGAGCTTGAGCTGCAGCAGAGAAGCTCCCTTTTTCTGCAACCGTGTAAAATATATGAAGTTGATGAAAATTCAGTGCCATCGGACAACCATCCTTTCTCTTCCGTTATTATACTACAAACCTTGTACGATATCTTCTCATATGCATAAGGGAACCGGCTAACCGTCCTCCTTAACGGCCTTCGACAAGAGGAAGAAGAAAGAAGTGGAATTGTAATGAACTGGTATTGCAAAAAAAGCACAGGCTCGCTTAGCCTATGCTTTAAACTGATTAGAAGATCGATTATTTCCGTTTTCTGCTATTTTTTATCAACGTCATTCTACGCGAATGTCGAAGCCAAGAATAATAGGACTTCAAATCCCGTAGTTCAATGGTCTCAGACATCCGTCCCAGGAAGGTAACAACAATCATTTTGTGGAGCGGATTACCAGCTAGATCCGTTTCTTTATCCAAGGTAGCGAATTCGGCAACGAACACAAGATCATCATCGATCAAATAAACATCCTGCTCATTTCGGTAATAAGGCTCAATTCGGCCTTGTTTCAAGCATTGCCACATGAAATCTGCAATATCCTCAAATCCGGTTTTCTCGCTCTCGACCCGATCTATCCATCTTACTTTGGCGTGGTTCGTGATGACGATATCTGCAACTTTCTTGTCACCTAGTACGACGTGGAATGACTCATACGTACTCCATCTTTCCGTCATCTTGTCTTTCATCGCGATCCACCCCTCCCCAAGAAGTAGGCCTTATTATCTATATGTACATTTCTTTTCATTGTAGCATGCCTGTCCGAATTTTCAACAATAAAATAAACTCACTCCATAATTGTAATTTCATGGAATTCCGATGTATAAAAATAGGCTTCCGTCCGTGCATACCGGTTGCGGAAGCCTAGCCACTACAAGCTGTAAAACCGTGTCTTATCAGGTACACCCTGTGTATACTCGGTCTTAATTTCATTCCGGTAAGAACGCTCTATCTTCTTGACGAACGAAAGGCGTCCAATGTTGCGCACAACTTCCTCAGCGCGATCTGCATTCATATACATAACGACGTAATGCATTTTACGAGACATATAGTGAACCGTACCATATTTCTCTAGTGTACGGGCCGCTTTTAAATCGCTGACCCACACAATGTAACCCATGCGTTCCGAAAACATAAATGCCCTCCGTCCTTGTCTCCTCTAGCCGCAACCGCCGCTACCACAGCTGCATGAGCCACCGCTGCCGCAGCTGCCTCCGCCCTTGGGCAGGGGGTCATTGCTTGGTACTTTTATGGATTCAGACACCGATCCGGCGATTTGCTTCGCAATATCGTGCAGCATCTCATCGACCGCCTGTTCAGCAGCCTTAAAGCGGCTCACACAATCAAGCTCGCTCAATTCCAGTTCGATCGCCTGCACCTTTGCTTTTGCTTCGTTAAAGTCTGGATGAAAGCGTCCAAACCTTTCGCAGTCAACAAAAATGTCCTTTGCTTTCGCAAACTTTTTCATAAGCTGGCGAACTTCTTCATCCTGCTCGACGATCGTTTTCCAATATGCGTATTCGGCTACTTCAGCCGACTGATTGACCATATCACCAATTTCGTAGGCACTCAGAATAAGCTGCCCCATATCCAGCGATGATGTATCACTTTCGCCTTCATACGACGGGACCCATACAAGCTCACTAGGGTCTGACGTTTGGATCGTTTGCACTGGTTACCCACCCCTTCATGACGTTAGGCTTTTGCCCATAAGTATCATACCACAAGAAGTGCAGAAAAAGGTAGAGCAGGCTTTGGTTTACCTAGGCTTGCAGCATATTGCTTTCTTGCGGGATATCAAGCATCATCTCCCCCCACATCTCAGGACTTAAACGGACAGGCTCCCTGTCTGTTCGCTGCACAAAATGACCTACAACTGACCAAGCTGTTCCGGCTTCTTCAATCCGTTCCGGAACAAAAGCCTGAACCGCGCCTTGATACGTTAGTTTAACCGCCGTACGCCAGCTTAACGCTCTCTCCAGCAGCTCCCTCCTCGTCGTATGGTGATAAGGACGTAGCTGCTTGATCCACATATTAGGCACCTCATCCAGGCCGTCAAATAAAGAGCGGTAGGAAGGCCAATCCGTCAGCAGTTCAAACCCGTACAGGGAGTTAGGATCCGGGAAGAGAGATGGGATAGCTTGTTTAGGCTGAGCCGTTTGCGGGGGCTGAATCTGAACCGGCTCCCTGGGCATTCCTTCCATGATGGACAGACGCACGGTTTCCGGCAGTCGTTCTCCTGATGCCTGCTCAAGCAGTTCGATGATTCTCTCACCTGATATTCCCTCCTTCTGAGCAAAGGACAGCGAATGGGCATTCATTTTATAGACCGTAACCCTATCCGTTTGCTTTCGCTCCGCAATTAATTCCAGCAGCCATCTTACGTGATCGGGTCCGTTCGAATCCACAAAGATTTCGCCATCCGGAGTTATTCGAATCCGCTCAAGGTCAGTTCCTTCAGAGAAATTGACCAAAAAATCCACGTTTGGAATTCGGATCTTTACTGTGATCAACCATCGGATTATCTTATGCCCCTGCTTCGTTTGAGCGGTTTCTAACCAACCCAATGACGATAACCATCGGCAATAATCATCAACGGCCGCAGCGGCTGCTTCCGCTCTGTCGATATCAGCTATGATTGAACGGAGTGAATCGCCCAAATCGGCTAAACGGTACCATTTCATCGGAAGAAGTTCACTTAGCAGAGCTGCAGCCTGTCCGGAAGGGATATGCTGAAAGGCAAATTGCCGGAAGATCCGGTGTACAAGTTCAGTTTCCCGCGTGATAGTAGGCATCATCAACCAGTTGTTCCAATACTCCTGAATTTGCAAGCTCTCCTGCTGCTTAACCAACCAGCCATGACTGAAAATGATCTCTAATGCAAAAGCTACAGAAAGCGGGTAACCGCTAATCATGTCCTCCGAAATTCTCAGAGCTTTCTTTTCAGCAAAGGTTGTTTTGAGCTGCTTTAAGCACCGGTCTACCGTGCGCTTGGTTAGAATACCTTTGCTCGTCAGCCTCATATCCGTACGTTTTATAGCCGCCATGGTGTGCAGAAGCTGAAGCCTAAACGGCGGTGTATAACCTTCATCTTCTTCATTCGGTACAATGTCATGAACCTTCAGATTCTCGACCGGCAAACAAACAGAATCCGAATAAATGATTCGATACCAGAGCAAAAACGTATCCTGCGGAACAAAATACAGCTTCTCCCCCCAACCTTTACGCACAGCAAAAATAATGCCCGATTGCAATAACCGCAGCAGCCCAAGACGGTAATTAACGCCAATTGAACCGGCTGGCACACTTTGGAGCAGCTGCTCCTCCTTGAAGGGAGCCGCTCCAAAACTACTGATCACCACTGCCAAGGCCTGCGAAGCCGTCTTAGGCAGCTTCTCCCATGCTGCCCTTAAATGAGGCTCTGACAATAAACAAGCCGGCCATTGTGCAGCCGACATTTTATTTTCATCCATCTCATCTGGAGGATGGCACCAGACGGATGACTTTTCAAATTTCTGTTTGTCAGCCGGATTCATCCGCTTCTCTATTTCTTCCACAATCATAAAGCCGCCTCCCGGCTTGCAAGCATTTCTTCGATTTCATACCGGTACCCTTGTTCCAGTAGAAATAACTGCCGTTTCTGAGCATATTGGATCTCTTTGGTTGCTGAAGATACCAGCGTATAGAACCAAGAATGATTGTCACCGGGTTTCGGACGCATAATGCGGCCGATCCGCTGCGCTTCTTCCTGCCTGGAACCGAAGCTGCCTGACACCTGGATCGCGACAGCGGCATCGGGCAAATCAACTGCGAAATTAGCTACCTTCGATACAACGAGTACGGGAATTTCTCCCGCTCTGAACGAGTGGAATAATCGTTCCCGCTCTGCGTGCGGAAGCTCTCCCGTCAGAACCGGCGCATGAATCTCGTCAGCTATTTCATGCAGCTGCTTTAAATATTGACCAATAATAAGGATGGATTTCCCTTGATGTCTATTCAGCAGTTCTTTGACAGCTCTAATTTTGGCGGAATTCTCGCCGCATAATCTTGCTTTGGTTTTCTCATCGGCAGCCTCATAACAAGCCAGCTCCTGCTGCGGCAGCGGAATGCGCATCTCTGTACATGAAACCTCAGCGATCCAGCTTCTTGTTTCAAGCACCTTCCATGGCAGATCAAATCGTTTGGGTCCGATTAGTGTGAATACATCCTCCTCCCTGCCGTCCTCTCTTACTAGCGTCGCAGTAAGCCCTAATCTCCTGGTTGCTTGCAGATCAGCAGTCATTCGAAAGACAGGGGCAGGCAATAAATGTACCTCATCATAAATAATCAGCCCCCAGTTCCGCTGTTGAAACAGCAGCATGTTGGCATATTCGTCTCCTTTTTGACGACGGTTCGTTAATAGTTGATAGGTTGCGATTGTAATTGGACGCACCTGTTTGGATTTAGCTGCGTATTCACCGATTTCATTGTCGTTCAAGGTCGTTTTGTCCAGAAGCTCCGCCTTCCACTGTTTCACCGAGGTGACATTGGAGGTTAGGATGAGTGTATCGCATTTGAGCCTCGAAATGGCTCCTATCCCGACGATCGTTTTTCCGCCGCCGCAAGGAAGCACAAGCACACCGCTGCCCCCGTTATCTCTACCTTCCTGATAAAATAAATCAACCGCCCGCTCTTGATAATCCCGCAGTGCAAATGAACGTCCGCTTCTCGTCTGATCGAGGAGGGATACAGCTAATGCTTCACCATGACGATAGCCTGCCAGATCCACAACCGGATAATTTAGCTTGATCAGCTCTTGTTTGAGCTGACCGCGGCATTCCGGTTTAATTCGCCTGTTCCCATTGGTTCGGTATCCGGATAAACATTCGCCGACACCCGGTTTTTCCGATAAATCGTTCAGCAGCGCATCATCTCCGCTCAGGAAGATATCATCCTCTGCAGATCGGACAAATGTCAGTTGTCCGTAGCGATCGGTCAGCCATTGAATATTATGGACTACCTTAAGAGGAAGCTCATGACTGCTAAATTGAGTGAGGCAGTTCATTATTTCTTGAGCGGTCAAACCGAGCGATGCCGCATTCCAAAGTGACATCGGCGATATCCGGTAGGTATGCAGATCCCCCGGTCTCTTGGTTAGCTCAGCAAATCGGACGAGCATTTCCCGAGCCGTCTCGGCATCCGGATGCCTGGCATCCAGAAGCACCGTGCTGTCAACCAATACGCGCAGGGGACGATTCTCCTGATTGAGCATGGTATCATCTCCAGTTTTAGTTATAGTATGAAATAGTCCCCTGTTTTTTATGCTTTTCAATAGGATCAATGCAAAAAAAGCGCGAACTGCCTGTTGGACAGTTCACGCTTTTTCCTCCGTGCAATTAATGAAAAGTACTTGATTCGCGGTGCTCCTGCTCGGAAATGCTGCTGAGAGCTTGTCCCGCCTCATCAACAAAAACATCCCTAACTGCCAAATCACCGAGAGCTACGATCCCAAGCAATTCTCCATTCTCGACAACTGGCAGACGGCGAATTTGATTGCTCGCCATTAAATCTGCCGCTTCCTGAGCCGTGGTACCCGAATCGATGGTGATCAGGTCTGTCGTCATTACTTTGTTTACGGCAGTTGACCCTGAATGCTTGTCTGCATATCCCCTTGTCACCAAGTCCCTGTCGGTCACAAGCCCGATCAGCTTTTTCCCCTCGACGATAGGAATAAAACCGACGTCATTCTCCTTCATCAGCACGGCAAGCTCGTAGACATTATCTTTGGTTGTTGCCGTAATACAATTCGTGGACATAATGTCCTTTATTGCCTTCATCTAGCTTAGCCTCCTCAAGGAATAATGATATCCCGACGATTAGGTTCACCGATCTTGGCTTTTATCATGCACAGCCGAGGTTTATTTGATGATAAAATACGATTATCTGTTTAATGACGCATAATCCTCCGCCATCGCAATCATAAGCCTGGCGGATATGAGCATCGAACGCTCATCCAAATCAAATCTGGGATGATGATGCGGATAAACAGCTCCGCATTCTTTATTCCCTGCGCCTACAAACATAAAGCAGCCGGGAATTTCTTTTAAATAATAAGAAAAATCTTCACCTGCCATAATCAATGAAGACTGCTGCACGGCGGATTGGCCAAATTGCTCCGGCGCTACTCGGAAGAAACGCTCCGCTTCGTCAGCAGCATTCACAACGGTAGGGTAGCCATCTTTATAATCAAGCGAAGCCACAGCTCCATACAATTCAGCTGTTTGCTTTACAATTGCATGCAATCTTGCCTTGATCTGCGCTCTTGTTTCTTCTGAGAAGGTTCTCACTGTTCCTATAAGCTTGCAGTGCTCCGCGATAACATTAGCAGTAGAACCCGCATGAAAGGAACCGATGGATACCACTGCGGGCTCCAGCGGGTTAACATTGCGGCTGACGATAGTCTGAATCGCTTGTACGATTGCAGTGCCTACAAGTATGGAGTCAATTGTCTCATGCGGCAGACCGCCGTGCCCGCCTCGTCCCGTAATATCGATATAAATCTCATCGGGTGCCGCCATAAACGGCCCTTCCTTGGTTGCCACAACCCCGTAAGGGAGCGGCGACCACAAATGAACCCCGTAGATCGCATCCACACCTTCCAGTACGCCATTGGCAATCATTCCAACCGCACCGCCCGGTGTAACCTCTTCAGCCGGTTGAAAAATCAGTCTCCGCTCACCCGACAGCTGATCTTGAATCGAGCTGTAATAGGCCGCAATCCCAAGCATCGTTGATGTATGTGCATCATGTCCGCAAGCATGCATGGCTCCCGGGACTTTGGATGCGTATTCACATGTCTTCTCATCCTGTATGGGCAATGCATCGATGTCCGTTCTCAGCGCGATTGTCGGGCCCGGCTTGCTGCCGCGAATTTTAACGACCAGCCCATAACCGCTGTTATCCTTTTGTACCTCACAACCCATTTCATGCAGCCGCTCAGTGATCCATGTTGAAGTTTCTTTCTCCTGAAACGATATTTCAGGATGCTGATGCAGATATCGCCGCCACTTCACCATATCCGGGTAGACAGTTTGCAGCACTTCATTCATATCCGGTTTCGTGTTCATGCTAACAAACCTCCTAAAAGTTTTTGCGCGGCTATGCCTGATTTACCGTCATTTCGGTACAATCAAGCAAAAACCCGCTTCGTAAGCATAATCTAAGTTTTTGCGCGGCTGCGCCTGTGATGTACCTGGTTATTCCGTTTAGGTTAACATTCTTTGCTCTTATTGTAGCAGAATGAACAAAGGTCCTGAAAGTTGTTTCAACAAAGGCTTATGATTTTTCGTAAAAATGTCACTTTTGCCTTATCCAATCGCTCGGAGTAAGGCTTGCGCTGTCAGGTGAAAAATACTATCATGAATAAGAAGAAACTGCCCCCGGGGCTTAAGACTACGCTATCGATGAGAGCTTTCCGCGAAAACTTAAGGAGGATTATCAATGATTATTGAGAATACAGGCCTGAACGGTATGACAAGCGATCTCGCACATCTTGATGAGTCAGGAGAAAAGCTTGGTTTCGTTCGTTGGCAGTGGGAATATTTCCGTGCTACATACGATCTGAAATTAGAAGACCATGTTAACCGTGAAGACTACTATCTGCGCTTTAATGTCCGCGCAATTGAAGGCAAGTTAGAGTCATCTCACGCAGTATTGCAAGTTGAATCCGTATATATCGGACGAGCGACTTTCCCGCACGGACTTGATTATGAGTCCCCGGTGCCTCAACCGATCTTGAATGCGGCTACACAACGATTGCAAGAACTGAAGAAACTCCTCACATAAGAAGCGACGGTTCTTAGATGAAAACAAAGACGAACGGCCTGCGCGGCAGGCCGGATTTTTTGCTTCTCGTCCTTACCTTGCTGCTCGTTGGCTTTGGTCTTGTCATGGTTTTCAGTGCAAGCTCCAACACAGCCGCCATCTCAAAAAACTTTAACTTTGATGCGCTTTACTTCACAAAGCGGCAGCTGATGTTTGCGGTCGTTGGCATAATCGCGATGTTCTCCATCATGAATATTCCCTACACCGCTTTCAAAAAAGGGTTTATTCTCTACTTTATTCCGGTCTTGATCATGCTTATCCTTGTTCCGTTCGTTGGTGAGGTCCGAAATAATGCCCATAGCTGGTTTGGTGTCGGGTCATTCGGCATACAGCCGACGGAATTTGCTAAGCTTGGCCTAATTCTTTATTTAGGCTCGCTCATTTCCAAGAAAGGCGAGAAATTTCGAGATTTTAAAAAAGGACTTGTTCCCGTCTTTATTATCATCGCTTTTATCTGTGGTCTTATTATGCTGCAGCCGGATTTGGGAGCCTGTATCGTCATTGCCGGTTATTCGCTGATCATTATTGTGGCCGGTGGAGCAAACTTAAAGCAGCTTTTTATATCGGGTATTATCATCACACTTATCGTCTCAGCCGGGGCCAGCATTTCAATTATGAAAGACCCTGAAGGCTGGCAATATCGGATTAACCGTTTTACTGCTTTTATGGACCCGCAGGCCGATGAACTTGGGAGCACTTTCCATCTTTCCCGCTCCCTGCAAGCCCTTGGTCATGGAGGCCTTACAGGCGCCGGCTTTGGTCACAGCGTCCAAAAGCTCAAGTATCTCCCGTATGCTTACAGTGATTTCATTTTCTCTGTCATCGCTGAGGAATTCGGATTTATTGGCAGCCTTTTATTCTTGTTGTTTTACTTGTTCTTTCTATGGCGAGGATTAATTATTGCCTTGCGATGTCCGGATAGTTACGGCACGATTGTAGGTGTTGGTATCGTAGGTCTCATTGCCGTGCAAACTATCGTTAATATTGGCGGGGTAACCGGTGCGATGCCGATGACTGGTGTCACACTGCCATTCGTCAGCCACGGAGGGTCATCCTTAATCGTGTCGCTGGCAAGTATCGGTGTTCTCCTTAGTATTTCACGCGAATACAACAAAGTGGACAAGCCGTCTAAATAGCAACAAAACAAATTAAGCGTCAAGCTCATGAGAGCTTGACGCTTATTATCTTGACCAAAGATACAGCCGCCTCCCGATTGGATGCGGCTGTTCATGTTCATTATTTTATTCGAGTCGGCGAATCTTCTGATTCTTCTTCCTTGAAAGCAACGCCTTCAACCTTCACGTTAACTTCCACGACATGAAGTCCAGTCATATTCTCTAATGCTTCACGCACATTTTCTTGCAATTGTCGGCATACTTCTTGGATCGGAATGCCATACTGCACAATAATGCGTAAATCAATGGCTGCTTCCAGCTGTCCGACTTCGACCGAGACACCTTTTTGTGCGTTTTTACCGCTTAGACGCTTGGCTAGACCTTCTGAAATTCCGCCTGACATTGCGGCGATTCCTGGAGTTTCTAGTGCGGCCAGTCCTGCTATGGTGGCAACTACATCATCTGAAATACGAATTATACCGGTTTGAAGTTCTTCTGCCATGCCACTCACTCCCCGTTCACCTTATGTTTCCATTGTAATGGAAGCGAACAGCCGAATCAAGGCTTCTGCAAGAACGTTTCATAAGTTTACATAGACCATATTTTCCGCTATAGTGTTAACAGATTTCTCCTTTAAACCGACTACATAAAATTTCAAAAAGAGGGTGTCATCGAAATTGAACCAAAAGTTGTTCTTCACCGCCTTAATTGTTCTCTTCGTGCTCAGCGGCGTCAGCCACTATGCTCATTTCGGTACGGTAACTGAGTTTATTATCTCAGCAATCGCTATCTTGTTCGTCGCCGGATTTCTTGGAAAAGCAACAGAAAGCGTCGCGCATTATGCAGGGCAGCGTCTTGGGGGATTTCTGAACGCGACATTCGGAAATGCTGCTGAGTTGATTATTGCTATTTTCCTCGTTCGGGAAGGATTATTCAGCATGGTTAAAGCCAGCATTACAGGCTCAATTATCGGCAATCTGCTTCTTGTGCTTGGACTGTCTGTGTTTCTGGGAGGACTCAAATTCAAGGAACAGCGCTTCAATGTTCAGCTGGCGAGCCACAATTCTTCCTTAATGATTCTTTCCGTAATTGCGCTTGCCATTCCAGCGATATTCATATCCACCCAGCACTTTTCAACCCAGCAGAGTAAAATGCTCAGTATTACCATCGCCGTCATTCTCATTATCGCTTATATTCTCTGGCTGATCTTCTCGATGGTGACCCATAAGGATGTTCTTGCTGACAAAGAAGAAACTACACCCGATCATGGCGAAGACCCAGCATGGTCCAAAGGTATTTCGATTCTGTTTCTGGTCCTGGCAACCGTTATGACCGCCTTTGTCAGTGAGTGGCTTGTTGGTACGCTCCACACTTTTACAGCCGATTTCGGGCTATCTGAGGTGTTTGTAGGGGCATTTCTAATAGCGATCGTCGGTAATGCCGCTGAACACAGCGCAGCCGTCATGCTCGCAATGAAGAACAAAATCGGAGCAGCGGTCGAAATTGCAATCGGCAGCAGCCTGCAAATTGCATTGTTTGTATCACCGGTATTGATCCTCGTCAGCACCCTGTTCGGCCCGACGATGGATATTGTTTTCACACCAATCGAGCTTACAGCCATCGCTGTGTCCGTATTTATCGCAAAGTCGATCTCATCGGATGGGCGAACAAACTGGTATGAAGGAGCTCTTCTTCTCATCGTCTATGTCATTCTCGGTTTCTCCTTCTATCTGGTTTAGGATCGAATAAACAAATAAAAGACGCTCCCCTGCATAGGAGCGTCTTTTCTATTTACCTGTATTCATTTCCAGTGCTTCATACAGTGTAGCTAAATTCCGTTCAAGCTTACTAATGATCTCTTTACCAGTGGCCTCTTCAACAAGTCCTGCCCGAATAGCAAAATCGATTTCTCTGGAAAAACCGTATATTTGCGTGTCCAACACTTCTTCATAAAGTGGACATTTTCTCGTCGCCAAATTTTCCATTTGCACTTCGATCAGCTTCTCGATCTTATAGGCATCTTCCTGAAGGAGATTCAGCGCTTTTTGATGCAGATGAATAAGAACATCGGATGAAGACATCGTACTCCCCCTTGTGCGCTTTTCTTATCGTCTTCTATACCCTTTATATTAGACGAAAACGACAGAATGTACAAGGTCAAAAGAACAAAGCGCTCCACTGAATAACTCAGTGAAGCGCCATTTGCTGTATACGAATGGATTATTCGGAAATGACCTTAATATCAAGGTTATGTTTTGCAAACACTTCCGACATGGCTGCTTTCGCTTCATCAGCGTCTGGGCCATGAACGTGAAGTTCATAGGAAAGTCCGCCGACTAGAGTTGTGAAAAGACCGAGAATACTTTTTACATCGATATATTTGTTCTCGGCTTGAAGAACGATGGACGACCGGAATTTATTGGCCGTTTGTGAAATATCTACGATTGCCGCGTTATTTGACATGGGAATCCCTCCAGTATTTAGTTACAATGGCTAACTGCTATCATCATAACTTGAAATCGTTTTCTGTTCAAGGGGTTATTATTTCAAATTTTCAGGATTCAAACCTTCTAATTCGGGTACAACGAATCTACCATCCTTACGAATCAGACGCTCATCGAAGTAAATCTCTCCGCCGCCGTACTCTGGACGCTGGATTAATACAAGGTCCCAGTGAACCGCGGACCGGTTGCCGTTGTCGGTTTCTTCGTAGGCTTGACCCGGCGTAAAGTGCAGGCTTCCCGCAATTTTCTCATCGAATAATATGTCCTTCATCGGGTCTAAAATATACGGATTGAATCCGAGACTGAACTCACCGATGTAACGGGCTCCCTCATCCATATCCAGAATTTCATTGAGCTTCGCTGTTTGATTGCTTGCAGCTTCAACGATTTTCCCATTTTTAAAAGTGAATGAAATATTCTCAAAGGTAACGCCCGAGTATATGGATGGCGTATTGTAAGTTATGGTTCCTTGAACAGAATCACGAATCGGAGCACTGAACACTTCGCCGTCAGGGATATTGCGACGACCCGCGCATTTCTTAGCGCCGATTCCTCGGATGGAGAACGTCAGATCCGTACCGGGAGCTTTAATGCGCACTTTATCCGTCTTCGACATAAGCGCCTGCAGAGGGTCCATCGCACGGTCCATTTTCGCATAATCCAAGTTGCAAACATTGAAATAAAAATCTTCAAACGCTTCCGTGCTCATATTAGCAGCTTGTGCCATTGAGGCATTCGGATAACGAAGGACAACCCATTTGGTACGCTTTACACGTTCCTCGGAATGAACGGGGTGACGGTAATACTGCTCATATAGACGCATATTCCCGCTCGGAACATCAGCCAGCTCGTTTATGTTTTCTCCAGCACGAATGGCAATGTAACCGTCCATTGCTTCCATACGCTTGAGGTCAAAAGAAGCCCAAAGCTCGATTTGTTCCTTTGTAGCATGCTTCAACATGGTCCGCAGAACCGAACGGTCGCTTGTCTCAACAAATGGACGCCCGCCTTGTTTAGCAACCTCTTCAATCAGACATTTAGCCAATTCTCGTTCAGAACCAATCATGTCAATGAGCACATTTTCTCCAGGCTTTACATCAATGGAGTAACGAACTAAATTAGATGCTAATACTTGCATCCGCTGATCGCGCATAGTAACTAATTCCTCCCCGTTCTCATTTACTTTGTTATCCTAACATGTTTCCGGAGCTCTTGCACCCCTTCTAAGCGCTAGCCTTTATCACCCACTTGAAAAGACATTTTCGTCATTCTTGACTCCAAATGCTGCTCTCCATCGGAAGTGTTATAGTGAAGCACGGAATTCTCTTCGAGCTTAAGCGGCACCAAATGTTTTCGATCCACAATCAATTTGTACACCGACTTGGCATGCAGGGTAGATAACATTTGCTCGAATTCTGCCTTGGACCTTTGAAGTTCCTCCTTCCACGCTTTCATGAGCTTAATTTGCTTCGTTCCGCTTGTTGGATCCGGCCCTATACTTTTGGCTTTGGCTGCAGCAGGCACCTGCTTCTCAATAAGCTCAAACTGTCCCTTGAGGTTATGGATCCACGCTTCGGTAGCTGCCTTGTCGTCCGCTGTAACAGCCAAGACAGCCGTCCATTCGCCGGATTCATTCTTAACCAGCTCCGTCTTCCTGGCAGTAGCCTGGATCTGCTTCAGAAGCTTGAGGGGATCTCCGATTCCGTTCAACGCGCCAGCTTCATTGGATTTCACTTGGATTTGATTATGATTTTCGACTATGCCTTGGAAGGAAGCCGATTTCACTTCTACCCGGTCCCCTATCGATATGCCGGTCTGTCCATGGAAGTTGTAACGATCAATTCCGGATAATCCGGCCACGGAGAGCGACAGCAGCTCTTCGGGCGATTTATGGTCAACAGGCGAGGCGCAGCCTGCCATAAAAATAATAAAGCAGCTCATGACTAGAAAAAAGGGATAGCTCGCTCTCTTCACTTGTGCTCATCTCCTCCTGCTTACATGCTTTATCCATATAGCGTCTGCCTCATCCCGTCACTTTATCCAACACCGCTTTTAGACACAAAAAAACAGGACATGCCCAATTGTCCTGTTTGCTCGCTGTCACCCCAGAAATATCCGATTTCGGCCGTTATTCTTGGCTTCATATAAGGCCATATCTGCACGATAAAATAATGATTCCACGCTTACCTTCTCATCCTCAAATATCCACTCTGAAATGCCGCAGGAGACTGTAACAGACGGTTCAGTCTGCTCCTCTACCAGGCAGCGAATGCGCTCAGCAATCCGATAAGCCTGCTCGGCTCGAATTTGAGGCAGATACACAGCAAGCTCTTCACCGCCCCAACGGGCAGCAATATCACTCTCTCGAATACAAGAGCGTATCACGTCACTCACTGCGATAAGAATGCGATCTCCTATTTGATGTCCATAAGTGTCGTTGACTTTCTTGAAGTTATCGATATCAACCAAGATAAGCGAGCCGGAGGGATCTTTACGCTGACGGGATTGAATTTGTTCATTCAAGTAATGCCGCGCATGGAGCCCTGTTAAATTGTCCGTTATCACCATTCGCCGAACTGCCGCATGCAGGGAAGCATTCGATATTGCAAGTCCGATATGCGTGGACAGTACCTGCAGCAATTTATAATTATCATAAGAGAAATAATTCGGACTTTGGTGTGACACCATAATAACTCCTAAAACTTCTGTATTCGCCATAATGGGTGCGGCAATTAAAGATCGCGAGCCCGTTACATCCATCAGCTGAGAATCGACAACTCGCGTAGTATGATAATCAGATATGATCAGCGGTTCTTTTGTCTCATACACAACCCCGCAAAAGCCGTATTCTGTTGAATAAATTTCATTGACAGCTGCCGGCAGATTGCTTGAGACTACTTGGAACGTATTCATTTCTTTTTTTAATTGAAGAAGATTGCAAAAATCAGCGTTGAAAATACTACGGAGCTCCGTCATCGCAAACTCAAATATTTCATTTAAGCGAAGAGACTGATTCAATCGTTTCGTCAGCTCATTAATAAGCTGAAGCTCCCCGATAAGCAGATTTGACTGTTCAAAGAGCTTGGCATTTTCAAATGCGGACCCTGCCGTATCGGATAACATAATTAATGCTCTCATATCCGCATCGTCCCAATACTCACTGTTCATGGTTATGCTCAGCACACCGTAAACCGCTTGTTTGCCGCTCATCGGAATAGCCAGCTCCACCAAATTATCATTCCTATGTTCCACAATGGGTTTACCGTCGAGAAAAGCTTTTACATAGGTATCCGTTGCCGCATGCCGTATCAATAAAGGTTTGACCCTCGGATCCCCGTTAACATGATCCTGAGACAAATACAAATCCACCTTGGCGTGAGGATATAAATGCTCCAAATCCATCAGCAGCACATTCAGCACCGAGGAAACGTCATTTTGATCATGAAGCCGCTTGGCAACCTGTATAAGGGTGTCTCTCCGGATGGCTTCTTTATCGCTGGCCTGCTGCTGGATAAGCAGATTCTGTACATATGTAAATTCGAACAAATGATAGAAAACGCTGCGAAGGTGCAGGGCGGCAGCCCTTAGAAGCGCCTGTGCCCCATCTAACTGAATACCCGGAATCCACACCAACACCGCGAATACTTGGCACAAGGACCGTTTCTCAATCGGCTTTGCGATTGCATGCTCGCTTTCGAGCAGCTTGTCCGCCCTTGAAGCCGCAAGCGCAAGCTCCTCAAGCTCAGCGATCTCCCTGCTGTCGCGATCAAATACTTCAAGCTCACGGTTGAGCGCAACGATGCGCCCTTCCTTATCGCATACAGCGAAACATCCGCTGGATAGCGGAGAGTGCGCGGTTTCGTTAATCCACTGCTTGAAACTTCTGCTAAGAAGGTTATGCAGCTGCGGCTCATGAGTATCATTAATATCTTCGTGGTGAAACCAAATCGGGGAATGCTGCGTTTCGTGCTGATTGACGGACAGCTTGTCAGCCTTGGTCGTATGATCTGAACGGATCGATTTATGCATCGCGCAGCACCACCTTTTCATTCGAAAATCGTACTAATTTGTTTGAAAATAGAATTTATATTCTATCATACTTCAAATCTTTCATTAGTGCACTACTTTAGACATGATTGAATAGGACTTTAGGTTCATTTTCGGAGTTTTTCTACATAATAAAAATATTATGATTCATTCTCTTGACATTAGGTGCTAAGTTTATATAATATTTATAGTTGAATACATGGGATCGGTTTTGTGTCACCCTCTATGGAGGATGTCGCTGACAGGACTGCGGCTGAACATTCCTGTCATGGCTTGGTAGTTAATTGATCAAGCACAGACAACACTCGGCGAAACACCCATTTTCAAACATCCCATTTGAAGAAGGAGTTTTACGACACATGTCAAGATATACAGGCCCTAAGTTTAAATTAAGCCGTCGCCTTGGAATTTCCCTAAGCGGAACAGGCAAAGAATTGAAGCGCGCGTTCCCACCAGGCCAACACGGTCCAGGTCAACGTAAGAAAGTAAGCGGCTACGGTCTTCAATTAGCAGAAAAACAAAAACTTCGTCATATGTACGGTATGAACGAAAAACAATTCCGCAACCTTTTCGACAAAGCGTCGAAACAAAAAGGTATTGCCGGTGAAAACTTCATGGTCCTTCTTGAAAGCCGTCTGGACAACCTGGTTTACCGCCTTGGTTTCGCTAACTCCCGTGCAGGATCCCGTCAATTGGTATCCCATGGTCACGTTACAGTCAACGGCAAGAAAGTGGATATCGCTTCTTACACCGTTTCCATTGGTGATGTGATCGGTTTGCGTGAGCGCAGCCGTGCAATGAAATCAATTAAAGAAGCTGTTGAAGGACGCAACTTCCTTCCTAACTATCTTGAATATAACGATGCTGCTCTTGAAGGTAAGTACGTTCGTTTCCCTGATCGCGGCGAACTTCCACAAGAAATCGACGAGAAACAAATCGTTGAGTTTTACAGCCGTTAATAAATTAGAGCGATCCAAAGGTAACTTTGGACCGCTCTTTTTTTAATCCTTCGAATTCTTTGGCGATGAGGTTGGCAGAACCGCTAGTTGAACCGTTTTTTCTGTCAGTCCTTTGACCAAAGCAGTTAAATCAATACCCGATACATTTTTGAGCATTTCCGGCGCTGTTGCCATGAGCGAAGTCACATAATTGCTTACACGCGCCGCCCCTTCTCCATGCCCCGTGTCTACTACGGTAACCGTCCCGATATTGCCCATTGGTTCTGCAATTTTGCCGGCGAGCTCAGGCAGCATTCGTACGATAATATCCAAAACTGCTGCTTCTCCAAACAATTCAAATGCATGTGCGAGCTTTTCCTTGGCTTCTGCTTCGGCTAATCCGCGAAGTCGAATCACCTCCGCATCTGCAGTCCCCTTCGCACGTTCGGCATCGGCAATCGCCTGACCTTCCAGCCGCTTCTGTTCTGCATTGGCCCTTGCCTCTGCTTCAATTCGATATTGAAGCGCATCAGCTTCTAATAACTGCTTTGCCTTATCCGCTTCAGCTGCTTGTTCAACCGAATAACGGTCGGCATCCGCTTTCTTTTTGACCTCCGCATCATACTGCTTCTCACGTCTAAGTATTTCCTTGCCCTCTAAGTCGATTTCGCGTTCCTTTCGCACCAGTTCCACCCGCATCTGTTCTTCGACTACACTTTGCTTTGATCTGGCCTCTTGAATGGAATAGGCTTGATCCGCTTCCGCTCTGGCCAAGTCTTGATCTTTCTTGAAAGAAGCAACTTTAAGCTCCTTTTCCTTCGAAGCCTCAGCAATATTCGTATCACGAAGCAGCTCCGCCTTCTGCCCTACCTCTTCAGCCAATGCTTTCTGAATCCTTGCATCCCTTATCGCTTCTGCCTCGGCAATTTCCGCATCCCGCTTCACCGCAGCGATCCGCGGTTTGCCGAGCGCGTCCAGGTAGCCATGCTTATCACGTAAATCTTTTATCGTAAAGGACACGATCTGCAGACCCATCTTTTTCAAATCACGCGCTGCAACGCCCTGAACTTCCTGAGCAAATTTATCCCGATTCCGGTAAACCTCTTCCACCGTCATTGACCCTAAGATGGCACGCAAGTGACCTTCAAGCACTTCCTGCGCTTCTCCCTTCAAGGATTCAGTCGGCTTGCCCAGGAATTGTTCAGCTGCAGTCGCAACATCTTCAACCGCGCCTCCGATTTTGATGATCGCGACGCCATCGCAGATAACGGGCACGCCCTGCTCTGTATACACCTCCGGGGTGGAGACATCCAGTTTATGGGAAAGCAAAGAAAGAAAGTCTGCCTTTTGAAAAACAGGAAGGATAAACGCGCCGCCTCCACGGACGATTTTTACGTGACGCCCCGTTTCATCGATCGATGCATTTTTATTACCTAGAAATGAACCTGTTACAATCATAGCCCGGTCCGGACCGACCGTCTTGTAACGAGCCCAGAAAGCAAGGGCAAGAATGATCAGAACAGCAATGACAGCCCCTGGAATAATGAGATAATCCGGTATCATTCAATAAGTGCTCCTCTCCGTTAACCGTTATTAGAGGTCAAGCTTGCAGACGATAACTATATGCTCCTTAACCTCCACAATGACGACGCGCGCTCCTGCGGGAAGTTCATGATTCTCATTGCTAGCTGCAATATGATTGCTTCGGCCTGCCCCGATCTTAACGATGACCTCTCCATAGCCGGCGGCCGGGATCGGAACAAGCACTTCGGCAATCATACCGGCCAATTGATTCATGGAATAACCGGAAGAATTCTCACTTCGTTCCATGGGAAGAATATAGAAGAAATAGACGCTGATGCCTATAATCAAGCCGCATCCGGCTGCAAGAAGGATGACCATGGCACTGTTAAATGCGGTATGCCGCTCAAGCAGCAATCCTGCTCCTCCAAACACAGTCACACCGCTTACAATGGCAGTCGGCTGAAGAACGGGATGGCCGTCTATAGATAGGAAGTCCAGCAGAC
Organism: Paenibacillus solisilvae; assembly: GCF_042656405.1. NCBI lineage: Bacteria > Bacillati > Bacillota > Bacilli > Caryophanales > Paenibacillaceae > Paenibacillus > Paenibacillus solisilvae. Next base: position 71,754 of record NZ_JBHSOW010000092.1, read on the forward strand.
CGCCTAAAGCCATGCTCAGCCAATCACCAATTATGACACTGATCAGAGCAAAAAAAATGCCTCCGAACAGGCAGGACAGCAGCAGAACCTCCAAAGGTAAGCTCCTCCTTCCTTTGTTCATCCTTATTCTCTGCCAGCGCCCGATAGTACGGAAGATAACGATAAGAAAAAAGCCTGCTCTACGGTTTTCCCGTCGAACAAGCCATGGATGATGCTGATGCTATTGAATAATCAACTTAACGAATTTACGTTTTCCAATCTGCAGGACATCGCCGCTAACGAGTGTAATAGCTGCTGCGGGGTCGACGATTTTTTGCTCGTTGAGACGAACAGCACCCTGCTGTACGCTCCGTCTTGCTTCGCTTCCCGAGCTTTGCAGCCCAAGAACTGTGAGAAGCTTCACAATGCCGATTTGCCCGGCTTCGAGCTCTGAAGCTGCTAGCCGGGCTGCTTCGATCTGATCAGGAAGCGCCCGCTGCTGGAACACCGTAATAAAATGGTTCTCTGCCGCTTCAGCTGCTTCCTCCCCGTGGTACATCCGCACGAAAGTGCGTGCCAGCTTCATTTTGACATCACGAGGATGCATGGAACCAATAGACACAGCCTCTTGAATGGATGTGATTTCCTCCTCACTTAGGTCTGTGGCCAGCTGGTAGTACTTCAGCATGAGCTCATCTGGGATCGACATGGATTTACCATAAATTTGCTCCGGTTTTTCGTCAATACCGATATAATTACCGAGGCTCTTACTCATCTTTAATACGCCGTCGAGCCCTTCGATCAGAGGCATTGTCATAACAGCTTGGGCTGCTTTGCCGTATTCCTTCTGCAATGTCCGCCCCATCAGCAGGTTAAATGTCTGATCTGTACCTCCAAGCTCTACGTCGCTCTCCAGCACCACTGAATCGAAGCCCTGCATCAGCGGATAGAAAAACTCATGAATGCTGATCGGCTGACCCGATTGATAACGTTTTGTGAAGTCATCGCGCTCAAGCATTCGGGCTACAGTCACTTTAGCAGCCAAAGCAACCACTTCAGCGAAATTCATCGGACCAAGCCACTTCGAATTGTAGAAAACCGTTGTCTGCGCTGGATCTAACAGCTTGAATATCTGCTGCTGATACGTTTGCGCATTCTGTTGAACATCTTCCTCTGAGAGCTGTTTGCGCGTCTCAGATTTGCCGGTCGGATCTCCGATTTTCCCTGTAAAATCACCAATAATGAGCTGAACCTCATGTCCAAGCTCCTGAAACTGACGCAGCTTATGCAGAACAACCGTATGGCCGATATGAATATCCGGTGCAGACGGATCCAGGCCAAGCTTAATTTTAAGCGGTTTACCGGTCGCAACTGAATGGACCACTTTCGCTTCCAGTTCTTTCTCCGGGATGATTTCTACAGCGCCGCGGCGAATCAGACTCATCTGCCGCTCAACTTCCCGCTGCTGCTCTGCCGTTAACTCTTCCCACTTCACCATCACAATCACTCCTAAACGTTTCACAATACTTTCTTAGACGCACTACAGGTGTAATAACTGCCGAGAAATATTTCCGAAAACGACAAAAAATCCTTTCGTCCTCAAGGGACGAGAAGGATTTGCTCGCGGTACCACCCTCGTTAGAGCCAGAAAGGTATTGCAGCTGCAGCACACCTAATCATAGGGCTCTCACTTCATTATCATAACGGATTTCATCCGGAAACAGACTACTGTAACGTTCATTAGCAAACGTAAGTTCATCCGATCAGCTCGAGGCGGTAATTCAAACTGCAGTGCGTACCGGTTCACACCGACCACCGGCTCTCTGATCAACACCATCTGCAATTCTACTGAAGCCTGTCAAGACTGTTCGTGATATGCAATTTTCTTGCTAACCTTTATACCATACCCATCGCCGGTAAGTCAACGGATAAAGCACCTTTTTAATAGGATAAACTTTCCAAATATCTGAACTTAAGACAAAATACGCCCCCCAAGCATGCCTAATCATGGTGATCTATGCTATAATATTTCTGTTATATCGGAGGAGGAATAAGAGTTTATGGATCAAGACCGTCAACAGAAAGCCGATGGATACAGCAAATGGCGGACATTCGGAATCGTGACGCTCGTTACAATCAAATGGTTATTTATTTTCGGATTGTTAATCGGATTATTCACAGGCGGCATCGCTGCCGGATATGTCGCATCCTTTGTTAAAGACGAGCCCGTCCGTGCAAGAACAGAAATAGAAGCAAAAATCAATGAAAACGCCATCACTGGTTTCGTTTATTTTAACGATAATCAAACACCGGTCGGTCAGCTTCGCACCGAAGAAGACCGGCGAATCATTAAGCGCAAGGATATCCCTCCTCAAGTTGTCAATGCCGTCTTAGCTACGGAAGACAACAACTTCTATAAGCATATCGGCATAGATCTGAATGGTCTTGGCCGTGCTGTTAAACAGAAGCTGCTCAATGAGGACACCCAAACCGGAGGCAGTACGCTGACTCAGCAGCTGGCGAGAAGGGTTTTCTTAAGTTTGGACAAGACTGACAGCCGGAAGGCGAAAGAAATCTTCCTGTCGCTTCGGCTGGAACGTTTTTTGACGAAAGATGAAATATTAACGGCATATCTCAACAAAGTACCATTCGGAACAGGCAACAGCGGCTATAATCTATATGGCATCAAAGCTGCAGCTAAAGGTATTTTCAACATTGCAGACTTAACCAAGCTTAACATCGCACAGTCTGCCTATTTGGCCGGATTGCCGCAGCGTCCTTCTGCTTATACAGCATTTACAAGTAAAGGTAAATTCAACGAGAATGGCTTTAAGCTTGCCTTGGAGCGTCAGCAGAACGTGCTTAAGCGAATGCTTGAAACCGGTCGAATCAGCAGCGCGCAATATGAAGAGGCAAAGCAGTTCGATATCAAGAGTTCGCTGGCCAAGCCAACTGAAAAAGCTTATTCCACCTTTCCTTATCTCATGCTTGAAGCGGAACGGCAAGCTGCAGAGATATTGCTGATGCAGCGTGATCCGAAACTGACGATCGCTGATGTCCGCAAGAAAGAGAATGCCCCTCTCCTGGAGGATGCACGCGAGCAATTGCTTCGCGGCGGCTACCATATCTATACGACAATCGATAAACAAGTGTATAACTCCATGCATGCCATTGCAGCTGACCCTAATAATTTCACGCCTGACAGCAAAGTGAAGGGCGTTGAACAAATCGCCGCTGTTATGCTTGATCATAAAACTGGTGCAATACTGGGCATGCTTGAGGGACGTGATTTCTATACGGAGCAGTTGAATCATGCGACGCAAATGACAAGGCAGCCCGGCTCCACTATGAAGCCTATCGCCGCATACTTACCAGCTATTGAAAGCGGCTTGGTGCAGCCAGGCAGCATTATTGATGACGCACCGATGGTCTTCAAAGATGGCGAGAAAGGGTTCCACATCCCGATGAACTCCAATAAGAAGTTCTACGGCCTGGTTACCGCCCGCGAAGCATTGAACCGTTCCTTAAACTTACCGGCACTCAAAATCTTCAATTTGAAGGTGACCATTCCTGAAGCTTGGAAGTTTACCCGCAAGCTGGGAATTACCACGATTAAACCCGAAGATGACTATGCACAAACCGGTGTAATTGGCGGTCTTAGTGCAGGTGTCTCCGTCGAAGAATTAACGAATGCCTATGGATCAATTGCGAACAATGGCGTTTTTAACGATGCCTATATGATCAGCCGAATTACAGATGCAAATGGTGAAGTCGTGTATAAACACGATACCAAACCTTTGCGTGTGTTCTCTGAGCAGACCGCCTTCCTGATGACGGACATGCTGCGGACTGTTATCTCAGATCGAAGCGGAACAGCACATTCCATCACTTCAACCTTTAAGAACTATGGCAAAATCCCTGTCGTTGGTAAAACAGGCTCCACGCAAAGCTATGGCGATGTCTGGTTCATGGGTTACTCGCCAGACATTACATTAGGGGTTTGGTCGGGTTATGAGAAACAAATCAATACGCTTACCAAAGACGGCCGTACACGCGCCCGTTCGATATGGACGAAGATCATGAATGAAGTCACGACAACACGCCCAGAGCTGTTCCCGACGAAGAAATTTACAATGCCGTCCGGGATCGTGAAGGCGACTGTTTCCAGTGTGAGCGGTAAGCTCCCTACCTCCCTGACCCGTCAGATGGGTAAACTGGAAACAGATTGGTTCAACAAGAAATACCTGCCGAAAGAGGCTGACGATGCCCTGATCAAAATGGCTTACATCACCTATAACGGCATCAATTACATCCCGCAGCCAACGACCCCTTCCGATATGGTTCGCGAGCAAATCGTCGTGAAACGGGAGAAACCATTGGATGTGCTTATGGCAGAAATTGAAGCTGCTCAGGCCAAGCTGCCGGCATCGAGTCGACGTTCGATGAGTCAGTATGTACCGGCAGATGCTAAGCTGGATGCTCCATCCAAAGTAGATCCTCGTGTTGAGGATGGAAGAGCTCCTGCAAGTCCTGCCAATATTCACATTGAACGGGTATCAGGCACAAGCGCTTTCCGAATTTCCTTCTCAGCTTCACCGGATTCGGATGTTGTTGGTTATCGGATGTACCGTTCCGCCAACAATACTGCCTTTGTTGGGATTGGAACGCCTGTACTGACAGGGGAAGATTTGAGGTTTGTGAACTACGTTAATACCCCTGATAATTTTAGCTATTACGTAACAGCTGTCGATGTAGGCGGTCATGAGTCTGCTCCAAGCCTTATTGTATCTGCGAATGGCGGAACCTCAACGATCAATCCGCCTGGAACAACAATCCCGGGAGGTTCAGGCGGCACCGTGATTCCTAATCCTCCCGCCGGAGGGATCATGCCTCCTTCCGCTCCTGCCAATGTCAGAGCTGAAGCATCGAATGTAGGGATTACCCTAACCTGGGCCGAAAACGCAGCCTCTGAACAGGTTAAAGAGTACCGCGTATATTACAGCGATTCCAGCAATGGATCTTATATGAAGTTAGGCTCCTCAACTGTTCCGGAGTTTAACTACGTATCTGCGCTGACCTCCGGCTTTTTCCGGGTCTACGCAGTCAATGAAGCTGGCGAATCCGCAGCTTCCGAGACGATTGAAGTGAAATAATTAACTGGAAAGCTGCATCCTCCCACAACCTAGCGGATTATTCGGGCAGCTCACCCGACCACTTATGGGTCCGTTAACACAAAGAAGCCGCTCGCCTGCATCCAATGATGCGGGTGAGCGGCTTCTTTGTGTTAGAACTCACAATTCAATTAATCTTCAATTGTTGATAAATCCCCAGTAGGCAAATTAAGTTCCCAAGCCTTCAGAACACGACGCATGATCTTTCCGCTGCGTGTCTTCGGAAGCTTATCTTTAAATTCAATCTCTCGCGGCGCAGCATGCGCGGAGAGCCCTTCTTTGACGAATTTAGATATCTCCGCCTTTAGCTCTTCAGACGGTGTGAAACCTTCTCGGAGAGCAACGAAAGCTTTGATGATTTCTCCGCGCATCGGATCCGGTTTTCCAATAACTCCAGCTTCAGCAACCGCAGGATGCTCAACAAGTTTGCTTTCTACCTCAAATGGTCCTACCCGTTCGCCCGCTGTATTAATAACATCGTCAATACGGCCTTGGAACCAGAAGTATCCATCTTCATCCTTGTAGGCGGAATCTCCAGAGATATACCAACCTGGAATACGGAAATATTCTTCGTATTTCGCTGGATTGTTCCAAACCTTGCGCATCATAGAAGGCCAAGGGGTTTGAATAGCCAAGTTGCCCATTCGATATGGGGGAAGCTCGTTCCCGTTATCATCAATAATAGACGCTTTTACACCAGGCAAAGGTTTTCCCATCGAACCAGGCTTGATCTCCATTCCAGGGTAGTTACAAATAAGCTGCGCACCGGTTTCTGTCATCCACCAAGTATCATGGATTCGCTGACCGTACACTTTAAGCCCCCATCGCACGACTTCCGGGTTCAAGGGCTCTCCTACGCTTAACACATGTCGGAGGCTGGTAAGATCATATTGGTGAACAACATCATCGCCAGCTCCCATCAACATCCGGAATGCAGTTGGAGCACTGTACCAAACGGTAACCCCGTACTTCTGAATCGTCCCATACCAATCCTGCGGGCTGAACCGGCCGCCTCGGATAACATTTGTTACACCATTAAGCCAAGGCGCAAAAATACCATAAGATGTACCTGTTACCCAGCCTGGATCAGCCGTACACCAATAAATATCATTTGGCTTTAGATCAAGCACAACATTCCCCGTATAATAGTGCTGAATCATTGCATTCTGTACGTGGAAGACACCTTTTGGCTTGCCTGTTGAACCCGATGTGTAGTGGATAAGAAGGCCATCCTCACGGCTAAGCCATTCTACTTCCGCTTCTTCGGAAGCTTTGGACATCTCCGCTTTATAATCAACAATTCCATCACCGGCTTGAACATCATCGCCGTAAACAATAATATGCTTCAAGCCAGGCAGATCCTGCTTCGGTATGCGGGAAAGTAAAGATGGAGTCGTAACAATGGCAATTGCTTCACTATCCTGCAGACGGTCTCTCACAGCCGTCTCCATAAAGGCTTCAAATAGTGGTCCGACAACGGCACCGATCTTGAGTGCGCCAAACAAACTGAAATACAGCTCTGGTGTACGAGGCATAAAAATAAATACACGCTCGCCTTTACTTATTCCAAGTCCGCGGAGCACGTTAGCAAAACGGTTCGACTGCTTGGAGATTTCTTCAAATGTATACGATTCATCGCGGTTATTATCGCTGTAGTGAAGTGCAATTTTATCCCCAAGTCCCTCTAGGACGTGACGGTCAATTGCTTCATGAGCCATGTTCACCTTACCTGATTCATGCCAAGTAAACCGAGGTTCAATTTGATCAAAGCTAAAATTAGAATACGTTTCATCATAACTTTCCATGTTGGAGCCGGATGCCGTCACCGGTATCCGTTCTTGATGCATATCAACCATCTTCATCATCCTCCTACCAATTATATGGCTTTCTCTGGTTTCTCTGCCTAAATAATGAAAGCATTTTACTAGAATACGCTTTCATATTATACCACAGCATGCAAGCCTCAACCATGCTTTTCATTCATAAGTTTTTTTGCTATAAGTAGAATAGCACTTGAAAGGAGCCAACATATTTGGAACATCGGAAAGTCATGCATGCAGAGCAAATGGCCTATAAGGACCGGGAGTTGATTATTGAGGGACCACTGCCTGCGGAAGTATTGTCACGACTATCACTCCATCCAGATTTGGACGCTTTTCGCAGACCCAGTGAACAATGGAAAGCTTTAATTGAAATCGCCGAACTCGATGAAGGGCGTATTATTGCGACACGAGACGGCGAAACCATCGTCGGCTATATAACTTTCCATTATCCGGATGAGCTGGAACGTTGGTCAGAAGGCGCCATGGAGGATCTAGTAGAGCTGGGAGCCGTAGAAGTGGCCGATGAATATCGTTCATTAGGTCTTGGGAAGCGAATGATTAATATTGCATTTGCAGGAGAGCAGTTGGAGAATACGATCGTATTTGCAACGGAGTATTATTGGCACTGGGATTTAGAAGGAACGGGATTAAACGTTTGGGATTATCGCGCCATGATGGAGAAACTGATGAAATCCGTGGGGATGGTTTGGTTTGCAACAGATGACCCCGAAATTTGTGCACATCCCGCGAACTGTTTAATGGTTCGAATCGGCAAAGATGTCCCGATAGATTCGGTAGAGCGCTTCGACCGCGTACGTTTCAAGCAGCGTTTTATGTATTGAGCCTATGCTTCCGATGCCGTTTTACTTCGTAAACCGTTAAGCCTATGCTTCCGATGCCGTTTAACTTCGTAAACCGTTAAGAAAGGACGATGACCAGCGATGACGGCAAACGCCGTATTTATTCATCAGCCGGAAGCGAGCCGGTATAAGTTCAACGAGGATCATCCCTTTCATCCTCAGCGATTGAAGCTTGCCATGCATTTGCTTGAAGATGCCGGTGCACTCAGCGATGAACAGAAGATGACAGCTCTGCCTGCCGATGAAGCCATGCTTGCACTCGTTCATCGCGAAGACTACATTGAAGCTGTGAAGCAGCTCAGCCAATTGTCACCTTCAACTGAATTTGTCTCGCAAGCTGAGAAGTTCGGTTTGCGCACGGAAGATACACCTTTTTTCCCCGGTATGCATGACGCCGCTTCATCGATTGTGGGCGGCTCTGCTCTGGCTGCCGACTTAGTCATGTCTGGCCAATTTAAACATGCCTTTCATATGGCCGGTGGACTGCACCATGCGTTTCCCGAGCGCGCATCCGGCTTTTGCGTTTACAATGATGCGGCTATAGCAATTACAAGATTGCGACAGCAGTTTAATGCACGTGTACTCTACATTGATACGGATGTCCATCATGGCGATGGTGTGCAATGGACATTTTACGATAATCCAAATGTATGCACCTATTCGATCCATGAAACAGGCAAGTTTCTCTTTCCGGGTACAGGATTTGTTCATGAACGAGGTATCGATCAGGGCTTTGGCGCAAGTATCAATGTGCCTGTCGAACCTTATACTGAAGACGATTCTTGGTTGGAATGCTTCAGCAGCACCATCGAGAAAGTAACCGCAGCATTCAAGCCTGATATTATCATCAGCCAGCATGGCTGTGACGCTCATGCCTATGACCCGCTCTCCCATACCCAATGCAGCATGCGGATCTATCATGCGATGCCCGCTATTATTCATCGCCTGGCACATGAATACACAGATGGACGCTGGGTTGCGATAGGCGGCGGTGGATACGATATTTGGCGTGTAGTCCCTCGCGCCTGGGCACTCGTATGGCTGGAAATGACAGACCATCCGATTTCCCTGCGATTGCGCGAGCATGACTCTAATGAATCCCTGCCCGAGAAATGGCTTGCGCACTGGGAATCGCAAAGTCCAGAGCCTCTTCCAAAACATTGGCTTGATGATACATCCAATTGGACACCTATGCCGCGCCGTTCAGAGATCGAGGTTCGAAATCGCCAAATAACGGCTATCGCAGCACAAGACTTATAATCAAAAAGGCTATCGCCTCATTAAGCATCTCATGGATGCATATGAAGCAATAGCCTTTTATTATTTAATTCAAAGCTGATTTTAGAGGTGACGAAGCATTTCATCAATGATCTGATGCGAATTGATCGAAGCTTCAACCGTAAATTCAGCAAAATTTACGTGGGCCGATCCATCTGCTTTATCAGACATGGAGCGGATAACAACGAAGGGCGTTCCGTTCATAGCACATACCTGCGCCAGAGCCGCTCCTTCCATTTCCGTACATGCACCGCCAAGATCCTCGTAGAGCTCACGTACGGCCTCACGGGACGCGATAAACTGATCCCCCGATAAGACCTTACCTTTCGTACTTCGCCCGGGAAATAGACGTTCACAGGCGTTACTAGCGATCTCCACTAACCTAGGATCGGCTGTGAATTCATATACCTCTTGAAATGGAATCTCACCGCGTTTGAAACCAAGCGGTGTACAGTCCATGTCATGTTGGAGACATGTTGTTGACACAACAATGTCACCTATATTCAAGCTGGGTTCAAGCGCACCTGCAACTCCTGTAAACAAAACGCAGTTAACGCCTGCGTCAATAAGCAATTGTGTACAAACAGCAGCATTTACTTTGCCTACACCCGACTTGCAAAACACGACCTGACGGCCATGCAGCATACCTTCGACATAAGTGATACCCGCTTTTTCAAACGAACCCGACTTCTCTACATGCTTATGCAGTAAATCAATTTCTTCGACCATGGCACCAATAATGCCAATTTTCTTGTAGGTTGTCATTATTTGCTACCTACCGATTGGCGAGTGATGACTTCATGAGGAAGAATGACCTTCGCATTCTCAACTGCTTCCTTCTTCATCAACTTGGTCAAGAGCCGCATCGATACTGCTCCAATATCGTACATAGGCTGGGCTACAGTCGTAAGCTGCGGTCTAACCATAGAAGCCATACGGCTGTTGTCCACGCTGATAACTGAGATGTCGCCAGGAACCTTCAAGCCGGAATCTTGAATCGCATGAATCGCACCAATCGCCATCTCATCAGTCGCCGAGAATACCGCAGAAGGTTTGTTAGGAAGCTCAAGGAAATATTTCATCGCTTCTACACCGGATTCATAGCGGTAGTTCCCAATTCGAACCATGTTCTCGTCATATGCAAGGCCTGCTGTTTCAAGTGCTCTCTTATAGCCTTGAAAACGGGCAAATCCGTTGGCAGGATCCTGTAATGTGCCGCCAATCATTGCGATCGAACGGTGACCTTGGGCAATCAGCGTTTGAACCGCGTCATACGCAGCGCTCTCATGGTCAATATCAACCGAAGGAATCATACCGTTCTCGTCCGTTGTAGCACAAAGAACGATCGGTACATTAGCTGTTTTGAACGCTTGAAGATGCTCGTCCGTAACTGCGCCGCCCATGAACAACAAGCCGTCAACTTGTTTCTCAAGTAGAGTGTTAATGACACGGATCTCTTTATCTTTCTTCTTATCGGCATTACACAAAATAATATTGTAATGATACATATTGGCTATGTCTTCAATGCCCCTTGCAACTTCAGCAAAGATTGCATTGGAGATGTCAGGAATCACGACACCAACAGTGGTCGTTTTTTTACTTGCCAAACCACGGGCAACCGCATTCGGGCGATAGCCAAGCCGTTCGATTGCTTCGAATACTTTCTTACGGGTTTGTGGTTTTACATTCGGGTTATTGTTAACGACTCGCGAAACTGTCGCCATCGAAACGCCTGCTTCTCTTGCTACATCATAAATAGTTACCGTCACGGCCTTCTCTCCATTAGCTCAAATTTTAATCTCGCGCCGTATTACTTTACCGTAATGATACGACAAAATATTACTTTTCGCAATGAGTACCGAGATGTTGGTCTAATGTCGAGTACGTAATGCTCCAATGCGACTCATGCCATAATACTCTGCCGTTCGACAAAAGTATCACCTGAGGTGATTCATGTTTGATTCCTAGCTGCTCAGAAATTGCATTTGACACCGATCTATTTTCAATTACATACACGATCATGATGTTCACAAACAGTCCTCTTGCATCCTCAATCCAGTTGGTTAACTCTTCATAAGCACCGCTGCTTGTCGGACAGTTCGTACTGTGTTTGAAGAGGAACAAAGGTTGGTTATGGGAAGCGGCAAGAGCTTCCTCCCACTGCGGAATACTTGTTAGTGAGGCGATCTGTTCCATAGACAACGACTCCTCGGCTGCAGCCTTAGAACTAGAACTGCATCATGCTTCGGCTAAGCTGGCTTAACCGCTTATGTATGTCTGCAATCCATGCTTCATCTTGTATAGATTGTGCATAAGCAAATAAATCTAACAGCGTATTAATCCGTTCCTCCGTCAGGCGCCTCATAACAGCAGCATCCGAGAGTTTACGCTCATCATAAGCCTCGACCAGTATATTTGCCCATTCATTCCACTCGTTGAACAAATACGTTTGTTTGACCGGGTACGTGCCTAATGTGCCAATGAGTCCGGTTAAATCAGGTTTTACTTCGGGAAATACTTCACTGCGGCTGCACGAAGGACAAGAGAAAATCGGTACATTATCGATTTCAACTTTACCAGAATAAATAACTGTGCGCAGCTTCATCGGCATCACATCGCCGCAAGGACAACGCTTTTGCAAAATGGTCCACTCCTTCTTATCGCACCGTCACACTATCTACAAATGTTTACAGGCGGTACTTAGACGATAAGATATTCGACTCATTTTGTATAAAGTCCTTCTTCCCTTCAGATTGTAATTTTTGTCTTCTGCGGTTATGAACTCCATCTCCGCCAGCGTTTGCGGATCACCGGAACGGCAATGACCAGTACTGCAATTGCAGCCCCTATGCAGTCGTTTCGAATGTCTTTCAAATCAGGCGTACGACCGCCTACGAACGACTGGTGATATTCATCCGTCAACCCGTAAATGCCGCAAAGCGCAATGATGAAGAGCTTCATATACAAACGGTCCGCTTTTCTTCCAAGACTATAGTCAATTGACACAGCTAGTACAAAGTAAACGATGAAATGTCCCCAATCAAAGCCTTTCATGTTAGGAAGCAGGGTCTGGAAAAATGGCAGCAGCGTATTCATATCGTCACCTGTCCGGGACGATAAAGCAAAAATAAGTGCCATCACTGCGATCGCCGGAACAAACCGCAGCAAACTTCGTTTTCTTGGTATTCCATTCGAGTAACTAAAGGATGATGTTTGCTTCATTCGTTCACCTTCGATACAATAAATAGGATAAGATCATTACGAGTTGGAAAGGATTGAGCCCATGACTCTGCAAGGAAAAAATGTAATTTGCCTGCTCGACGATGAATTCGAAGATTTGGAACTATGGTACCCGGTTTATCGCGTCCGTGAAGAAGGTGCTTCTGTCTTGTTCGCCGGACCAGAGAAAGGGCGCACTCATATTGGTAAATACGGAGTACCCGCTAAAGCTGATCTATCTTTTGATGAAGTCGACAGCTCGACTATCGACGGTTTACTTGTTCCAGGCGGCTGGGCGCCGGACAAGCTGCGGCGATATCCGAAAGTGCTTGAGCTCGTAAAGGAAATGGACGCCGCCCGCAAGCCGATCGGTCAAATCTGCCATGCAGGCTGGGTGTTAATCTCAGCTAAAATCCTTGAAGGCCGCAATGTAACCTCAACTCCAGGTATCCGTGATGATATGGAGAATGCAGGTGCAACCTGGATTGATGAAGCGGTTGTTGTAGACGGTCATATCATTTCTTCCCGCCGCCCGCCAGACCTGCCGCCTTACGGAAAAGCATTCGTTGAGGCTCTTCGCGGACAATAGCGTTACTTAAGAATCGAAGATTCTTTGTCATTAAGCTCCATCCTTGCCTGAAAGGCTGATAATACCTGGTGAATTTGAGCACTTGTCCGGCATTTCAGTATTTCATCAAACACCGAACGGCTATCCTTCTGATTTAGGCGGATCAGCCGTTCTTTTATTGGCAAAATCGCATGTGCGGACATACTGAGCTCATCAACATCAAGGGCCAGCCAGATCGGCAAGGCATCGATATCTCCCGCAAGCTCTCCGCATACGCCGACATGAATGCCTGCCCTCTTCGCCGCTTCTATTGTCAGCTTCAGCATCCGCAGCACCGCTGGATGGTAGGGCTCATATAAATGCGAGATTTGTTCATTCATTCGGTCAACTGCAAGCGTGAACTGAGTGAGATCATTCGTCCCGATGCTGAAAAAATCAACTTCCTCCGCCAGCATATCCGCAATCATGACCGCTGCAGGCAATTCGATCATGATCCCCACTTCAATGGCTTCATCGAAACCGACACCTATTGCTTGGAGCTCCTGCTTTGATTCCTCGAGCAGCTGGTTAGCGGCAACCACTTCTTCGACAGAAGAAATGAGCGGGTACATGATTTTGACCTGCCCGTGAGCACTAGCCCTTAGAATGGCCTTAAGCTGGGTTTTGAACAATTCCGTTTTATCGAGGCATATTCGAATTGCACGATAACCAAGAAAAGGGTTCTCTTCTTCAGGCAGCTCGAAATAATCCAAATTCTTATCTCCGCCTATATCAAGCGTACGAATGATCAGCGGTCTGCCCTCCAGCTTCTCTGCCACCGTGCGGTACACCTCATACTGCTCTTCTTCCCTAGGAAGCCGATTGCGATCCATGTACAGGAACTCTGTCCGGAACAAGCCGACCCCGTTCGTTCCGCTTGCGAGGGCCACATCAAGCTCCTTCAAGGAACTGATATTGGCACCCAGCTCAATTTCTTTTCCATCCTGTGTAACCGATTGAACGCTGACAATCCCTTTCAGTCTAACCGTCGCTTCTTTATGAAAAAGCTGCAGTTCCGAATAGCGGTCAATGAGTTCTTCGTCAGGCTCCAAGTGTACAACACCCTTGTCACCGTCGATAATCATCATATCCCCGGTTTGAATCGGTTCCTCGAGTTTTGTCTCAATACCGACAACAAGCGGGATTCCGAGTGCCCGGGCCATGATAGAGGAGTGAGAAGTGGTGCTTCCCACTAATGTGGCGATACCAAGCACATGATTCGGATTTAGATGAACGAGCTGTGAAGGCGAGAGCTCCTTGGCTACCAGAATAAAGGGCTGCGTATCCGACGGCAGTGTAATTTCAGGAGCGCCAAGCAAATGCTTAAGCAGACGGTTGCCGACATCTTTAATATCAATTGCGCGTTCCTTCATGTACTCATCATCCAGGAGATCGAACATGGTTACAAAATGGTCAATGGCCTCTTTGACTGCCACTTCCGCCGCTTTGTATTGACGCTGAATGATCCCTTGGATTTCGTTCATAAATACGGGATCGTCTAATATAGCTAGATGTGCATCGAAAATATAGCTCTCTTCCGTACCGACGACTTCGCGCAATTCATCCTTCATCTGCTCAATCTCGAACTTGGATGTGCGGATGCCTTCGTATAAACGGTCGAACTCACGCGCCAAATCACCTACGTCGATCTTCTGCTCCGGCAAATCCCACTCCCAATTCGGCAAAACGAATGCTTTGCCGATTGCGATTCCCGATGATGCCCCTATACCTTGAATCATGCCGTATCCCCTCCACTGCTTCTCTCTTTTAAAACGACCGACATGACTGAAGCCTGCCCCCGCTTGACCCCTTTAAAGGGAGCAAAGCTCCACGAACTCACACGATCTGAATTCGTAATCACCATCGGCGTTGCAAGAGATTTACTCGCTTTGCGTATTACCTGTATGTCAAAGGTAATCAACAGCTGCCCGGGTTTCACCTGATCCCCTTCATTGACGACAGCCTTGAATCCCATACCCTTTAATTGCGAGGTATCGATACCGATATGAAGCAGAACATCCAGTCCTTCCGGCGTTCGTATGCCAATCGCATGCATGGAAGGATACACATGTATGACTTTTCCCTGCACAGGCGAGACCAGCTCCCCTTTATCGGGTATGAATGCAACACCGTCACCGACTAATTTGCCGGCGAAAATCGGATCAGGGACCTCATCAAGCGGAAGCATCCTGCCTTGTACCGGAGAACAGAACAGCACCCTCGAGATATCTCTTCGTATCGCTTTGTCCATTTCTTCACGGATCAGCTCCGAGTAGGTACCAAACACGATCTGCACATTGCCTCCCCCGAGCCGGATAACGCCCGCAGCGCCTAAATGCTTGAGTGCGTTAATATCAACCATCTTATCGCTGTTCACTTTCAGGCGAAGCCTCGTTATGCAGGCTTCCATCTGTACAATATTATCCTTGCCCCCGATCGCCTGCAAAATGAGAGGGGCACGGTAGGGAATATCGCCCGCCCACTCATCAAGCTGTGAGCCTTCCTCCCGCCCAGGCGTTGGAATACGGAAGCGCCCTATCGCCCACCGGAACAACACATAATAGAGGAGACCAAAGACGATCCCAATCGGCAGGAGCAGCCAGCCTTTTGTCGCAAGATGCTGGTTAATCACAAAATCGATCGCTCCAGCCGAGAAAGAAAAGCCGTCACGAATACCGAGCTCGTACGTCATCCACATCATGATCCCTGAGAGCAGGGCATGAACAACAAACAGATACGGCGCAACGAACAGGAAAGCAAACTCGATGGGCTCTGTTACTCCGGTTAAGAATGAAGCTAAAGCCGCCGTAAGAAAGGTTTTACGTATCTTGGGCTTCAAGTCTTCACGGGCTTCATGAATAATGGCAAAAGCAATTGCAGGCAGAGCGAACATCATGGTTGGATATAAACCCGCCATGAATGCACCTGCTGATGGATCTCCAGCGAAGAAACGGGGTAAATCGCCGAATACCATGGAGCCATCGGGTCCCTGATAGCCGCCAACCTGGAACCAAAAAACATGACTGACAAGATGATGCAGGCCAAAGACAACCAAAATACGAAGCACAAAGCCAAATAGAAAAACGCCAAATCCGCCCCCCGAGGAGACGATATCACCTAAACCCATCAAAGCACTATGTAAGCTTGGTGCGAGCTGCACCATAATAATCGCCCAAACGGCGGAGAACATGCTGACAACGAGCGGCACAAACCTAGGTCCGCCAAAAAACTGGATATATTCCGGAAGCTTGATCGATTTGAACCGTTCATTAAACATGCTGGTAACAAGACCAATAATAACGCCGGTGAACACAGTCGGTTCAAGCTCATAGTGGCTGGCGTTAATGATTCCCGTATAGATAAACATACCCGCTAGCGCTGCAAGCCCTGCTGTGCCGGCATTGCTGGTCATCCCCATTGCTACTCCGAACGCAAATAAATAAGGTAAAAACGCGAATAGCGCTTCCCCCGCAGTTTGGAGATGATCATGCATACTTGGCAGCCCCATGGCAGCCCATGGCAGTGCACTTAAGCTTAGAAATATGGCGGCGCCCGGCAGTACAATGGTCGGCAGCATTAATGACCGGCCAAGCTGCTGCAAATGACCCATGATGTTCATTGGGAACCTCCTAAAAGTTTTTGCGATACTTACTCGGATACATCCTGTGAGCATAAACTCGCTTCGAAAGCATATGCCAAGTTTTTGCGATACTTACTTGGATAACAGGACTCTATATTTTACGTAAGTATGATTAAATCGTAAGTGTTCCAGCTCACTTTGTCAAAATAAAACGACGGACCTCACGGTCCGCCGCTCAATTTGTGAATTTCATTCCGGTATGTTTTCTTAGAAACGTTGGTTCATTCCGAAATTTTGGGTTTGGCTTGCTTGTTGGTTAGAGGCATAACCCATTTGTTGATTACCGGAGGAATACCCCACTTTTGAGATAATCGGACCAGCTTGTGAAGTGGCATTAGACGCCTGATACACAGGGTTATGCGAAGTTACTGCATGCATATTTGAAGCGAATTGGTTGAAGCCTTGGTTGGCAGCACCAAATCCACTTTGTTGCTGCTGTGCAAATTGATTTGTTTGCTGTTGCTGCTGTTGTTGTTGTTGTTGTTGTGCAAATTGATTTGTTTGCTGGTATTGGTTCGGATGAAAATTCTGACCTGAAGCATACCCCAAATGGGAAATAACCGGTTGGGAGTTATTCATCGACCCTTGCGATGATTGTTGGCTGGCAAAGGAATGCGATTGATTGGGACGGAAATCTTGACCCACTTTATAACCGACATGTGAAATGACTGGTCCAGCAGAAGCGCTGCTGCCAAATCCAGCATTTTGCTGAGCATATCCATGGGTTGAGGACATTCCAAAGCCTTGCTGCGGCGCAGCGGAATAGCCTGTGTGAGAAATGACGGGTGCAGCCGATTGTTGTCCACCAGATTGCTGATTAGGAATCCCTTGATAATGAGATTGCACGAATCCGAGTGGCTGGTATGCATTAGATTGAGTATTCGATTGCATCCCGCTCGTCATCCGCTGATTCTGGAAATTCCCTTGCTGGTTCATTGAATGCACGTGTTGTCCTCCTAGAGAGTATAAGATTTAACTTCAAGAATTTCGGCTTCTCGAAGCCTCTCTTATTGTTGGAGAGACCGCCCTAATTTATGACCGTTAGGATTTGGATTTTCCTTGCGGCAGCAGTATGGAATCTTCTACCTTTATGCAGCGGTCCATGATCACCTGCAGTCCGCCATTTTGGGCGATTTCGGCTGTTTCTGCCTGAAATACGCCTAATTGCAGCCAGATCGCTTTAGCGCCGATGGCAACAGATTCCTCTGCTATAGGAGGTGTGTGCTCGCTGCGGCGGAAAACATTAACAATGTCGACCTTCTCTGGAATCTCCTTTAGCGATGCATAACTTTTCTCACCTAAAATGAAATCCGCATTCGGGTTCACCGGGATGATCCGGTACCCCTTCGCTTGCATCGCTTCAGACACCATATACGATACGCGTTCCGGGTTGTCAGATAAGCCTACAACAGCGATCACCTGTGAATCTTCCAATAAACGTTTAATTTCGTCTCTTGTCGGATTTTCAAATGCCATTTGGCACACACACCTTCCTAAATTTAGTCATTCTGCTATTCAATCCACTCTACATTCGCACCTAATGCTTTCAGATGGTCGAAATATTGAGGGTATGACTTCGCTACATGATGAGCATCACGGATACGCAGCGGCTGTTTCGCACGTAAACCAACCACTGTGAGAGCCATAATGACACGGTGATCATAATGAGCATTTATCTCTACTCCGCCCTCTACGCCTTCTGGACGTCCATGCACGATAATCTCGCTCTGGCGTTCTTCCACATTGGCTCCCGCTTTGCGCAGCTCGTTCAAATAATCGGTAATCCGGTCGCATTCTTTGTACCGCAGGTTCTCAACATCATAAAACCGGGAAGTGCCTTCAGCAAAGACAGCTGCAGCCACCATCGCCAGAACGGCATCCGTCGCTTTGTCACCATCAAATTCAAGTGCTTTTAGTCGGCCGTTTCCTTGAACGCGGACAACTCCATCTTTATGTGTCAGAGGAACTTCCATCATACGGAGCACATCAATAATCGCACGTTCGCCTTGCTTGCTGTTTTCCTCGAGACGATGCAGAGTAACATCGGAATTCGTTACTGCCGCTGCCGCAAGAATAGCAGCTGAACCCGGGTAGTCCCCTTGTACAATGTACTTCTTAGCCGCATACTGCTGACGTCCAGGGATCTTGTAATGCATTAGATCTTCGCTTGCTTCAATCATGATACCGGCTTGAGCCAGTACTTCAAGCGTTTGACCGACAACAACTTTGGATTTGAGGTCATGAAGCACTTCGATTTCGCTGTCTTCTTCAAGCAGCGGGGTCAGGAATAACAGCGCGCTTAGATACTGCGAGCTCACACTGCCCGATACCGTAATTTTACCGCCGCGAGGCTGACTGCCCCGAATGGTTATAGGCAGTCGTCCCTTATCATGCTCGACTTGTACGCCGATTTGTCCAAGTGATGCAATAAGGTCGTCATGCGGGCGTTTGCCCAAAGAATCAGGATAACGGTTGATGAACGTCACCTCCGGGCAAAGTGCAGCTATCGCCATTAAGAAACGCAGCACCGCTCCAGCATTGCCAACATCCAGTTCCTTAACATCCTTAGGATTGCGTCCAAACCCGGTGATCGTAATCTTCTCATCATCTTCTTCAATGACAGCACCCAAATCACGAATGCAACGGCGCATCGCATCGCTGTCTTCGCTATGTGCCGGATAATAAATCGTGCTGGTACCTTCAGCAAGCGCAGCTACTAAAAGGTAGCGCGTCGTGTAGTTTTTGGAAGAAAGTGCTTGAATTTCTCCCTGCAGATTGGGTGTTGGGGTAACAAGTACATCCATGATCGGTTCGTTTTCTCCTTTAATGGTGGATATAATTCCAAATTTGATCAACAACATCATCTACGCTTAATTGGGTCGTATCGATTGTCTTGTGGGCAAAGTCATATGCATACTTGCGATCCTCGAGCAGTTTATGCACACGCTCACTAACATCACCTTGAAGAAGGGGACGCGAGGAGTCTTTACTGACACGGGCAATGATCTGCTCCGCATCGGCTTTCAAAGCGATGACAAGACCATGAGTTATCATGAGCTCGCGGTTACGTTCCGCCAGCACTGCTCCGCCTCCGGTTGAGATCACCCGGCGGTGATTAGATTGAAGCGCATCCCTCAGCGCTTCAGTCTCGCCTTCCCGAAAAGCGGTCTCCCCCTTTGAAGCAAAAATCTCAGGAATCCGCTTGCCGGCACGACGTTCAATCTCTTCATCAATGCCGATTACATCGCAGCCAAGGCGCTTGGCCAGCAATTCACCAATGGTAGATTTCCCCGTCCCCATGAATCCTACGAGTACGATATGAGGCTGCTGCTTGTGTTCCATCGATTATGCACACCTACTTTTAATGAGGTTAAGATTTAATAAACATGTCCAAATATCATACCATTATTGCACCCAATCTGGTATAAAAAAGTTGATGCTGCCGTACAGTTGTAGTATTGCATCTCAATTGAGCATGATCGAGGAGTGAAAAAATAATGTTCCCTAACCTAGAACCTCAGCCAACCAATATCCGTATGGCCCGCATCTTAAATCCCGACTATCCGCTATGCCGCGATGACGTTGTATGGGTACTGGAATATATGAAAAAGAAAGTGGCTGATGAAGCGCCTGAATTACTCAGCCTTCCTCAGCCACTACTATTAAAGAAATTTCAATGCTTTGCAGAGGCCTCGATGATTCTCATCAAGCAGCGCAGAGGTCTTGGTCAAGAACCGGACCGGCTCCGCAGCTGCCTTAAAGAAGTGTTATACGGCCTCCACAAACAAACAACAGCACGATAACTTAGGATTGCATCCAGTTAAAGTGGAATGAGCCTTCTTTGTCCAAACGTTTGAACGTATGAGCGCCAAAGTAATCACGCTGTGCTTGCAGCAGGTTAGCAGGCAGGCGCTCTGTTCTGTAGCTGTCGTAGTAGGACAACGCGCTTGAGAACGCTGGAACCGGAATTCCTTGGGTAACTGCTGCAGCAACAACTTCACGCCACGCGCCTTGGTATGATTCAACTACTTCTTTGAAGTAGGCATCAAGCAGAAGGTTTGGCAATGCAGCATCGCGATCGTAAGCGTCTTTGATGTTTTGCAGGAAGCCTGCACGAATGATGCAGCCGCCGCGGAAAATCATCGCGATATCGCCGTAACGAAGGTTCCAGCCGTATTCGTCAGATGCAGCGCGCATTTGAGCGAAGCCTTGAGCATAAGAGCAGATTTTGCTCGCAAACAATGCTTTACGGACAGCTTCAATGAAAGCAGCCTTGTCGCCTTGGTATGGTGCGGATTGCGGGCCTTTGAGGAGCTTGCTTGCTGTTACGCGCTCTTCTTTCAACGCAGAGAGGAAGCGTGAGAATACGGATTCGGTAATAATGGACAGCGGAACGCCAAGATCGAGCGCGCTTTGACTTGTCCATTTACCAGTACCCTTTTGACCGGCGGAATCCAGAATGACATCAACCATCGGTTGGTTTGTTTCCGGATCATATTTGGAGAAAATATCTGCTGTGATTTCAATCAGGTAGCTGTCCAGCTCGCCTTTGTTCCATTCAGTGAAGATGGATTGAAGCTCTTCTGTGCTTACGCCAAGTACACGTTTCAACAGATCATACGCTTCACAGATCAGCTGCATGTCGCCATACTCGATGCCGTTATGAACCATCTTCACATAGTGGCCTGCGCCGTCCGGACCAATGTATGTGCAGCAAGGATCGCCGTTAACTTTTGCCGAAATAGCAGTAAGAATAGGCTCAACCAATTTGTATGCGGATTCTTGACCGCCTGGCATAATGGATGGGCCTTTTAGTGCGCCTTCTTCACCGCCGGAAACACCCGTGCCGATGAAACGGATTCCGCGAGCTTCAAGATCTTTGCTGCGGCGGACGGTATCAGGGAAATAAGCATTACCGCCATCAATGATGATATCGCCTTGGTCAAGCAATGGAACGAGTGCGTCAATGGTTGCATCTGTTCCTGCGCCGGCTTGAACCATGATTAGAATTTTACGAGGAGATTCAAGGGACTCCACAAACTGTTCAACTGTGTATGTACCAACTAAGTTTTTGCCGGCAGCTTCTTGTACAAGATCGTCCGTTTTCTCGCGGGACCGGTTGTAAACCGATACGGTAAATCCTCTGCTCTCAATGTTTAACGCCAGATTCTTACCCATTACCGCTAGACCGATAACTCCGATTTGTTGTTTAGACATCTGGTTCTTCCATCCCTTTTCTATTTTATAGTGAAGTACACCATGCATGAACATTCTCCCTCCAAGAGACGCACTATTGTGCGGGGGAGACATGTTGTTACGCATACAATACACCTATTTTACTCTTTTTCACCGGGAATGAAAACCATGCCAATAAAGAAAAATGCCAGGTAAATGTCGAAAGCGCTGACATTTTGACATCATCAAACTTCGAATAAACCTTGCCTTTATTATTAAACAAAGCCCGAATCTCATTCCAGCAACAAAAATAAGCCCCCGGCATAAATCCCCCGGAAGCTTATTTTTTCCTTATCTTGCTATTCAAAGGCTTAGAGCTCAAGCTGTATCATCTCAATTCGCAAGGTTTGTAATCGTTCCTTCGACTGCGCCATATCATCCTCGCGTCCTTCATTAATGGCTTCATGGTACACGGACAGTTCATAATCAAGCTCATAGCGAAGGACTGCCGCGCGTTCTTCTGCCCGTTTAGATTGAAACGCCTGGATGACTTCCTCTACCGTCACTAGCGGTTTTTTCTGGTAAATAATACGATGCTCCATGCCGGACACCTCCACAAGTCGAATAATTTCGCCAAACATAATGCTCTCAATGACAATTTGACGATCCTTAAACCGTTTGACGACTGCATGACCACGAGAATCGTTAATCAGCTTCTCAAGCAGCTCCGACAGCTTCTCATCCTTGATGATATAATCCCCGACAATTTTGTATCGGTTGCGAACCCGTTGAAACCGGAGCTTCACAAGTTTGCGACCGCTTCGAACCGATATGAGAAAATAAACATCCGTTTCGCTCCAATACAGCGAATAACCTTCCTGGATCAAATCCCGAATGAGATTTTGGATTTGCCGGCGGTCAAAACGTAATTCCAGGTTGCAGTATTCGACTTCATGGCTCTTGTTCATCGGCAATCCCTCCCCCTCTTCACTAATTTACGGAATGTTCTGAATATTCTCTCGTATCACTATCTTATACTCCATCTTATGTAATGGCAACTTGGATTATTGACTATTTTTAAGCTTGTATGAAGAATTTCCGTTTAGAATTTAAAGTCGGGCTTTTATTTGCTTTAAAATACGAATAGGCTGCCCATTCGCCTCGTGAAAGACGAACGGACAGCCTCAATTTACCGCATTTCGCATATCCTTATGTTAAGGTTACTACGTCACAGGAACCATTGGTTCAAAATAACCGCAAAAGCAGCTCCGCTGACGACCGCCCCTGCAAAGCTGTACCAGCCGGCACGAACCTTGAGCTGGAACATTCTCAGAACCCCTAAGCTTAACAGTGAGAATATGAGCAAAATAAAAATCGCACCGGTTATGAATAACCCTGCGGATATGGCACTGACATCTACAAGCGTCAAGATAAACACTCCCCTATGCAAGTCTTTACATGCATTATAAGCGATTAGCTCCGCTCATATCCAGCACGGACAGTCCACAAACACGGACAAATTCGTGACATTTCCATGTCCAATCGCTGCGCTTCTGTCTATTTCAAGTGAATAACAGCCTCATAGCCGCGTTTGCGGGGGACTCTCTTCCTCAGCTTGATGCTTAGCACGATGCCATCATAACGAGCCACGCAAGAACGTGCCACGACAAGCTTTGGCAGCTTAATCGTCTCGTCTTTCCCGCCCTTAAGACCGGACAGCTTCAGCCGATCTTCGCGAACCAACAGACTTATCTCTGTGAGATCAGCATCTTCTCCGAGCGGATAGGTAACTGTGATAAACCGTTTTGTCTCCGCGATATCCGCTTTGGAATTTCCGAATACTGAAGCGGCGGCAGGCATTGCTTTGGTCATCAGTTTTCGAACATAATCACTGACCCAATCCTGCTGAGAAAATACGTCAAACCCCTTAGGCAGCTGCTGATACTCCATCCATTTCTCCAATTCGTCCCATTGGGAAGCCATCAACCTAACCTCCGCTTCCATACTGTTATTCATATCCTATGCGGAAGAAAGCTGGGCGGACACATCTTGAACCCTGCTCCTCTCGTTCATCGCTAAAAAGGGAACCTCTGGGCGAATGCCGCATAAGATGTAACATCAGCCTTGCGCACAATCAGGAAGGAGCAGATCCATATGCCTGCAATCGTCGGATTCGTCAAAATCATCAGCGTCGGCACAAGTTCCATCGTCCAGTTCGGAGATGCCGTTCAAATGTCGCCGCAAAGCACCTCCAAGACATATGCCGGCTCAGGTTCTTTTCTGACCGGCAGTTTAACGAATTCTAATAATGCGGTCAGTGCAACAAACACGAATGATCCAGATGTCGTAGACAGCTCAACGAGTGAAATAGGCAGCGGGGTGAACGTGTGATGAATGTAACCGTTCATCAGCAAATCACGATTCACCAGCTCCGGGTGAACAGCGTAACGAATTCAGCTGTGCTGCAGGTCGGCACTGCCGGGTCCATCCGCTCTCTCTCTCAGTTATATAATACCGGCGAATTCAAGGAAGCGGCGCCTCAGCTTGGCGAAGAGAACCCCCTCGCCTTTGTACCGCTGCCTAATCCAGTCTAAGAATGGAGGTGTCCTGCCTTGCAGCAACAAGACAGCAGCCCCATGACACCGTGGCAAATGTGGATGTCACTCTCTCAGCGGATACATCAGCAGCACTGTAGGCTGGAAGAGCAGCAATTGATCATAAATCGGCTGATCAAGCAGGTAACCGATTTGACCGAGCGGATGAAGGCTTCAGAGTCCAGACCGCTCTATCACATCGACAGCCTCTCCTATCATTTTGACCAATTGAAGGTAGAGAAGCTCGACGGGACTCTTAACATCGGCATGACACCTCCAAGCGAAGAAACAGTTAAGGAAATCGGTCAACTGGTAATGCCGGGACCGTCCGAAACAAAGGTTCACAATCCACCGCCGGTAGCGCCGCTTCAACAAAATGGAACCAATAATAATCAGCAAACAAGCGCTCCTAATGTGTTTCCTACCCCAACTTCAAACCCTGCGCTTTCTCCAGACGCCGCTAACTTAAGACCTCCCTATCCGGAGATCAGAGGAGAAGTGGATTTTTATTTGAATAAAGAGGCACCAGCAAGACTTATTCACCTTGAGTCTGAATTTGGCGTGTCGCTCGATCCATATCACAGGCAATTAATTATTGAGGACATCCGCAAGCAGATCAGTTCTCGGATTCAGTATTATATCCACTCCTCAATACCAAATGGCGCAAGCAATCAAGAAGCGCTTCAGGTCAACGAGCTCCGGCAAATCAAGTCGGATGTCTGGACGAAGACGACTCGCGATATTGATCACGCGCTTCGAGCCTACTTGTCAAGATTGCAATCAAATTCAAGTCAAGCCTAATCACTCAAATCTCCTGGGCGAGTATGCGCTCTTAAGGAACCTAACCCGCTCCGCCCGGACACCATACTCTGACTAAGGAGAAGAAGCATCCATGATGAATTTAACAGTTATTAATCACTCCCTCGCCGTCGGCAGTATCCAAATGACTGCTGTGGCAAGCGCCTCCGTCCTGCAGATCGGGGACACGGAACAGATCACTCTTTACTCGATGTTCGATACACCGCCTGAATCGGTCATCGTAGGCCCTTTAGCGCCTCTGGGAGCGCCGGAGAATGCACAGCAGGCTGAAGGAGAAGATAATGCTCCAGGGCGCAGCTGACTTCAAGGTGCGCGTCTCAGAGCTCGGCAGTTTAGAAATCATAAGTATAGCAGGCTCTTCGATCGTCCAGCTTGGTGACCGTGCCGAGCTGAACGCTTCTGTCCGCGGACTGTCTGTGCAGCGTGAAATCAATCATGAAGATGCAGGCGATGCTTACTTTGAATCCTATTCTATCTTTGACAAGCCGCTGCCTGCATTCCCGGCTCCCTCCTCGGAAGACGACTACCTGTTTATGCGCAAGCAAAATAAGAACCAACGCATCAGCGTCGGCTGCATATATGTGATTGCCGTAAGCAGCGCCGCTTCCATATTGATCGGAAACGGAATGAAAACCACTGCTGAATCCCGAATTAAGCATATCCGCCAGTTTGCCGAGTATTCATCTCCAACCCCCTGACATCAGCTGGGCATCTGTCAGGCAAGGCACACGAACAGCTCTTCTGCCGCTGCTTCAAGCTGGGCGAATGCTCAATTACGGATGTACCCCGTACAAACGTCCAATCGAAATAGGTTCTCCATCATACATTAACAGTGTGATATCAAACATCACTAATAACCACTCAGGAGGAATGCACAAGTGGGATACATGCAAGGTGTAGGTGGAGTAGGTACAGGTTGCGGTCAAGTCGGCGGAGTCGGCTACGGCCCTGGTGTTCTGTGTACTGGCATAGGCGTAATTCTTGTACTCTATATTCTTTTAGTCATCGTTCTACGTGCTGGTGTTTTCTAAGCTAACGAACGAACCTATAAAGAACGCAATGACGGTCGTGTCCGTGGGCACGGCCGTTTTTGTTTTTAAGGATGCATGATGCAGATAGCGAACAATGCAAATTGATCCAATCGTACATATAGAATTTCAATACATATATTCATAAGTCAAGCAAAAGGATATTAACCTTCTCTACCGAACCTGTATAGAAGCAGCCTAAACCAAATGAAAGCGGGGTAATGAAGATGAATCCTGTGAGTCAGCCCTCACAATCCTACCAAACGCATAAACGGTTTGACCCCCTGTATCATTATGTCCTGACTCTTCTCACCGCAGGCGTCCTGGCACTTACTTTGATCCAGCTTATCCAAGCAATCCGCAGCGACGCCCCCTTGAGACAGCCCGTAATTTCATTCCTGCTTGCATTGATTGCCGTCATCATCTTCATCCGGCTTCGCGGTTATGCGACCAAAGTGCAGGATCGGGCCATTGCCGCAGAGGAACAGCTTCGCTATTATGTGTTATCCGGCAAACGGTTCGATGACAAGCTCACAATCAAACAAATTCTTGCGCTGCGCTTTGCGTCAGATGAGGAATACCTTCCTCTGGCAGAACGGGCGGCCAAGGAACAGCTGACACCCGATCAAATCAAACAAGCGATAACATCCTGGCGTCCCGATCATTACCGCGTATAACTCCGCCAATCATAAAAAAGGCCGCTTTCCGCCTCATCGTTCGATAAACGACGAAGGCTAAAAGCAGCCTTTTTTGTGCTTATTTCTCTAATAAAGCAAGTTTCGCATATTTGTCCGCATAACGCGTCACGCTTTGCACGAATGTCGCATGAGACCATGTCAGCGGAGCAACAGACAGAGGCGTTCCGTCTACAGGGTTCAACTGCTCCGGCAGCACCCCGCTTGAGAGTGCATGCTCCTCCACCCATTGCAGCGCTTGCTTCGGCTCTGCAAGATCCGCCAGGCTGGCAGCTGATTCTATTTGGAAATTAGCAATCCACAGCGTACAGATAATCCAAGGGTTACCCGGAACATTCTCAATATCACCAGATTGCTGAAAATAATAATCGTTTGTATATCTGGCAACTCCGCCAACACCCGTACGAATTGTCAATCCTTCCTTAATCGCATTCATCGTGCGAATGACACGGCTGTCGTCAACTGGAAGAACGCCAAACTCCCAGATGCCAAACAGACTGCTCTCGAGCGTCATATCTTTCACCCAGCGGTTATCCTTCTGGATAAGTCCGCGGGCAAACCGTCCGGATTCTTCATCCCAGAGATGGTCGAGCATCCCTTCTTTAATAGCGGCTGCCGTTTTCCTAAAATGATCGCTGCGTTCGTAATCACCGAACAGCTCCGTGAAATAAGCGCTGGCCATTAGGCCGCCATACACCGATGCGACCGTATAGGTCCAGATGCCGTAACGCTCCTCCCACAAATCATAGCTCGGCTTAGGAAGGGATAAGCTGTGCTCCATATACTGACTCAAAAAGGCAGCGCCTTTGCGAATCAGGTTATTATAGAGTGATTGCGGAAGTTCAATCACTTGATGCCGGGTGTAATCCTTCCAGAGCGCAAACAGCACGAGCGCCGTCTCATCCTCTTGAATGGGGAGCCTGCGGCTCCCCTGAACGATGTACGGATGCCAACTGGAGCCGACCGTCCCATCAGGATTGTATTTATGAAACAGATAGCCGTCGGGCGAAAGGGTCTGTGCGCAGAATTGGAAAAATGGCGAAATGACGCTCTGAAAGCCCGCAGCGGACATTGCATCAGCAATAAGCGCACCATCACGGGGCCACATATAGCTGTAATGATCCCGGTTATACTGCAGGATATCCGTGTCGTTAGCAGCTACAATAGCGCCCCTCTCGTCGGTCTGCGTACGTACAATCAATAGACTTAACCTGAACATACGCGCCACTTCTGGCGTTAAGTCCCCGAGGTCATTCTCCGCGCGGTGGAGCCAATGCTTCCAGTAAATAACGATCCGGCTTAGCAGCTTTTCCGGGTGGCTCTCCTGCACATATTGGTTGAGCTCCTTTACCTCCTCGAGGTCTTTGCCGATGGACATCCAATAATAGATCGTTTTCTCCCCGCCTGCCGGAACGACAGTTCTGAAGCTGATCGTACTGTCAACAGACCCCTGCGCGATGGAATTCCCCATCAAGCTGCCATCTTCCGCATCCCGCCACGTACCTTCTGCGGATTGGAACCTTTTAATGCCTGTCGTATACTGCATCATACCGCCCTCATCCGAGAAGCCGTTAAACATAAAGTAAGAGGAGCGCTTGTAATGATACAGCGTATGGTTATCCGGATAATATGCAGCCGTATCACCGACCTCAGAACCGTCAATCATCAGATCCTGATGAAAGAACAACCGGCATTCACGGGACTCCGCCGACAGATTGCGGATCACGACGCGCTTGATATAGATGCTCTCCCGTTGATGAATGCCATCGTTGATGTGCAGCTCTACAGCAAGCCTCTCATTCTTGGCGATAATATTCGTAACGAGAGAACCCTCGATATACCCAAGTTCAAATTTCCACTCCGGTTCCTCAAGCCAGGAGAATTGCCCCGCCACCCAAATACCGAACCTGCAGTATTGCCCACCTACATGATTGAGCTGGCCGACAAACGGATAATAAATATCACGAATGTAACAATTCCGGTCAAGATTCAGAAGAATTTTGCCGTTACCGATTACGAGATGACGGGCCATGGTTTGGTCTCCTTTCGTTTGGACAGAATGTCGGAATAGAGGGCTTGATAGGATTTCGCCGATTTGATCCAGCTGACATCATCTTTAGCTCCGTTCACCAAAATTTTCTGCCAAGTCGTTTCATCGCGATACATCGACACCGCTCTTTGAACCGTGTACAGCAGATCATGCGCATTGTAGTTCGTGAAGCTGAAACCATTGCCTTCTCCCGAAAATTCGTTATAGGAAGTCACGGTATCCCTTAAGCCCCCCGTTTCTCTCACTATAGGAACCGACCGATAGCGAAGCGCGATCAACTGGCTCAATCCACAGGGTTCAAACTGTGAAGGCATGAGATACATGTCGCTTCCGGCATAAATTCTTCGGGCCAGCCCGTCGTTAAATCCAAACCAGGCTGCGACCTTGGTCGGCTGCTTAGCGGCAGCTCGGCGAAACAGCTGTTCATAATGCCAATCTCCGGAGCCCAGAACGACTAACTGGACCTCTTCTTGCAAAATCTGTTCCAGAACAGCCTCGACTAAATCGAAGCCCTTCTGATCAACCAAACGCGACACGACACCAATCAGCGGTACCTGCTCGGACTGCTCTAACCCCAGTTCCCGCTGCAGGGCAAGCTTGTTTTTGCGTTTCCGGGGAATCGATCCGCGGTAAGGCACTTCGAGCGACGGATCATTCATCGGATCGAAGGATGAAGTGTCGATACCATTGACGATGCCTACCAAGTCATTGGACCGATAGCGCAGCAGCCCTTCCAGCTTCTCGCCGTAAGTCTCCGTCTGAATTTCCTCGGCGTAGGTGGGACTTACGGTCGTCAGCTTGTCCGCGTAGAGCAGTCCGCCTTTCATACAGCTTCCGGCTCCGTAAAATTCAATCCCCTCTGAACCAAATAACTCATCGCCGGAATTCAGCAAATCCTTCAGCAGCTCTTTGCCAAATACGCCTTGGTACCGCAAATTATGTATCGTGTACACGGTTGCGATATCACGAGTGGCAGGTTCATGCAGATAGCGGGTCTTGAGCAGAAACGGGATCAGCCCGGTTTGCCAATCATGGCAGTGTATGATATCGGGACGAAAGTCCATGTGAAACAATGCTTCAGTTACAGCAATGCAAAAGAAAACAAACCGCTCCGCATCATCGCCGTACCCATATAAACCGCCGCGTTTGAAATAAAACTCGTTATCAATTAAGTAATAAACGACGCCTTCTATTTCGGCTTTCAGCAAACCGCAATATTGTTCCCTCCAGCCCAGCCGGACATTAAATGTCGCAATCGTCTCAAACTGGCTGGTCATTTCTTCAGGAATGGCCCCGTACTTCGGAAGAATAACACGCACGTCCGCACCGCGCCCCTGCAGCGCTTTGGGTAAAGATCCGACGACATCAGCGAGCCCCCCCGTCTTCACGAGCGGCACAGCCTCAGATGCAGCAAATAACAGTTTCATGGTTTCACCTCTATGATCTGTCTCATATCTCTCTCGCTCCGCTAACCCTCTTGGTTCTAAATCACTTTGCGTTTCATCGCCAGAAACGGCGAAACTTCAGCACCCCTGAGCTCGCGCCCTCGCTCAATGGTCACGTCTTTATCGAGAATAACGTGGTTAATATTGCTGTTCTCACTAATGATCCCATTCTGCATGACGATACTATTGCGGACGACAGCGCCCTTTTGAACATGCACACCACGAAATAAAATACTATTGATAACCGTGCCTTCTATGACGCAGCCATTGGCAATCAGCGAATTACTCGTCTTTGCACCCTCTGTATACCTTGCGGGCGGCTCATCTTTAACCTTCGTATAGATTGGACCCGGCTCGAAAAATAAATTTTTCCACACTTCGAGGCGAAGCAGCTGCATACTGTTCTGGTAGTAGCTCGATACCGTATTAACGATCCCCAGATACCCTTTAAACATATGACTCTGAATATGAAGTTTATCCACCCTTGACATAATCGCATGGCGAACGAGATGATCCTGGCCTTGGGCAAGCGAGGTCTCCACCAGCTCAAGCAGCAAATCCTTGCGCATCAGATACATTTCCATTGACACCAGATCACTCTGCATTCCTCCGTAATGATCCTGAAACGTAATAATTCTCCCCTTCTCATCCACCTGTACTTTACGCGCTCTGCCATCCATCAGATCTCTCTGGTTCTTGCAGACAACGGTAATATCCGCTCCGCTTGCTTTATGCTCCTCAACAATGGGATCAAAATCGATATTGCAAAGCATATGACTGCGGGTAATGATGACATACTCCATGGAGCTTCGGTTGAAGTAATCGCGGTGCTGGTAGAAGTGGAACAGATCCCCCCGGCGAACCTCATTCACATCATCCGTAATGGGAGGAAGCATGAAGAGCCCGCTTTGACGGTGATGGAGATCCCAGTGTTTTCCAGAACCAAGATGATCCATTAACGAACGATATTTGGTATGCGCGAATACCGCTACCTTCGAAATTCCGGAGTTAACCATACTTGATAGTGTAAAATCGATGAGGCGATAGCGGGCTCCGAATGGCACAGTCGCCAGGCATCGTCCAGCCGTGAGGGTTTCCATTTCATCGGATTCATGAATGAGATTGATAACGCCTAATACATTGGAATTCATGGCTGCTCTACCTCCTCCAGCGTTTGATTCGTTCCCACATATTCATCATTGCCAATGACGGTAATCCTTCCTTTGTTCGGGCTTCCTATAGTGACGCCGTCAGCTATAATCGTCCCTTCTCCGATGATTGCCCGGTAGATATGAACCCCTTTACCGATCTTCACATTCGGCATAATGACCGACTCATGGATCCGGCTGTCTGCATCGCAGTGCACGCCATAGAATAGAACGGAGCGCTGAACGAAGCCCTCTACGATACATCCCTCTGTAATCAGCGAATTTGATACATCCGCCCCTGCCGCCACATACTGCGCAGGACGATTCGGGTTGACGGAATAGATCCGCCAATTACGGTCATTGATATCCAGCGCAGGGGATTCAGCGAGTAAATCCATATTCGCTTCCCATAAACTCTCCAGCGTACCGACATCTTTCCAGTACCCTTCGAATGTATAAGCATTCAACTTCACGCCATCTTGAATCATGGCAGGAATAACATCTTTGCCAAAATCATTGCCCGACAACCGATTGGCTTCGTCCCGAATCAGATACTTCTGCAGGACTGGCCAAGAGAAGATGTAAACGCCCATAGAGGCCAAGTTGCTCGTCGGTACCTTCGGCTTCTCCTCGAAGGAGGTAACACGGCTATCATCGTCCACATGCATGATACCGAAGCGGCTCGCTTCCTTCCAATCGACCTCGATGCAGGCAATTGTCACATCTGCACCGCGCTGCTCATGGTCTTTGAGCATCAGCTCGTAATCCATTTTGTATATGTGGTCTCCGGATATAACAAGCACATAATCGGGGTCAAAGCGATCGATAAAGCCCATGTTCTGATAGATCGCATTAGCGGTCCCTTTATACCACATACCGCCTTTTTGCTTCATATACGGAGGCAGAATAGACATCCCTCCGTCGCGGCGGTCCAATCCCCAGGGACTGCCAATGCCCAAATAGGTGTTAAGCACGAGCGGCTGATATTGCGTCAGCACGCCAACAGTGTCGATGCCCGAATGAGCGCAGTTACTCAATGTAAAATCAATAATTCGGTATTTTCCGCCAAAATGAACGGCCGGCTTCGCTAAATCTTTAGTAAGTACACCAAGCCTTTTCCCTTCACCGCCGGCAAGAAGCATAGCCACCATTCTTTTTCTGCCCATGGACACTCTCTCCTTTTTAACCGCAGCAGTCGCTGCTGCAGCAAGTCATACCATGATCCTTGATCGTTCAATGAGTAGCGTGAATAAGTTCCCCTTGCACATAAGTAAGCAATTGAAAGGACAGAGGAGGGACAAGAATGCTCATGCTGCATGCCCTTCCATGCCATGGGGTATCACGGCTGTACAGCATCTCGGTAGCATGTTCGATTTCACCGCCAAAAACTGTAAGCGCGCTATGCATAACAACCCGGTAAGAGCCAGGTTCGGGGACACCGATCGTATAGTGTGGATATTCATGAATTGAGAAATTACAAATGGAGATAGTGATTTCATTACTGTCGTGGCCGCGTCTCATGAAGACAACGACGGATTGAGCGGCATTATGAACATCGATCCACTCGAAACCGCCTGGGTCGCAATCCCGCTCCCATAGAGCTCCATGCTGGTTATAAACAAGGTTTAACGTCTGCACATAGTGGTGCATCCGTTCATGCTTGTAATAGTCAAGGAGCTGCCAATCGAGCGATTCGCCGTCTTTCCATTCGTCGAATTGACCCCATTCACTGCCCATGAAGAGGAGCTTCTTACCTGGATGCGTCATCCAGAAGCCGTAAAATAACCGAAGCTGAGCGAATTTCTGATCATAATTGCCTGACATCTTATTGAGGAGAGAACGTTTCCCGTGCACAACCTCGTCATGAGAAAGCGGAAGTACGAAGTTCTCGGAGAAAGCATACATAAGCGAAAAAGTAATGAGGTTATGGTGATGCATCCGCTCTTGCGGCTCGAGTGCCATATAGCGGAGCATGTCGTTCATCCAGCCCATGTTCCACTTGTAATTAAAACCTAAACCACCCATATAGGTAGGTGACGTTACAGCTGGCCAAGAAGAGGAATCTTCAGCAATCATGAGGATATCGGGATAATAATGAAATACGGTTTCATTAAGCCGTTTAAGAAAACGAATAGCATCGGTGTTCTCCGTGCCGCCTAATTTATTATAAGTCCGAAGCTCGGGTGGTTTATCGAAGTGAAGGTCCAGCATGCTCGCTACCGCGTCGACACGCAGACCGTCTATATGGAATACGTCCATCCAATAGATGGCATTGGAGATAAGAAAGCTCTGAACCTCGGTAGAGCCAAAATCGAAGGCCAGAGTTCCCCAAAGCGGCTTCTCCGCACGCTTCAAATCCGTTCCTTCGTAGATGGGTGTTCCATCAAAAAGGCGTAAGCCGTGATCGTCCTTGCAAAAATGACCGGGAACCCAATCCAGAATGACTCCGATTCCGCGTTCATGACAGCGATCAATCAGATGCATCAATTGCTCCGGCGTGCCGTAGCGGCTCGTTGCCGAATAATAACCGGTTACCTGATAGCCCCAGGATTGATCCAGCGGATGCTCCGTTATAGGAAGAAGCTCGATATGGGTATATCCCATGTCAGCAGCATAATTAACCAGCTCGCCTGCGAATTCATCGTAAGTCCAGAAATTCTCTTTCCCTTTGTTGCGCCAAGAACCTAAGTGCACTTCATAAATCAGCATGGCCTCGTGATAGGAGCTGCCTTCCTGCTTGCGCTGCTGCCACTCTGCATCCCGCCACTGATATTTGTTAAGATCTGCTACGACAGATCCCGTGCTTGGGCGTCTTTCCGATTGAAAAGCGTAAGGATCCGACTTCATAAGCCGTTTGCCTTCTTTGGTTTGAATTTCATACTTATAAACCGTGCCTGTACCGATTCCAGCTATGAATAAACTCCAAATGCCGGTTTCTCCGACACATTCCATCGCATGACCTGCCCCATTCCAACCGTTAAAGGAGCCGACGACGCATACCAAAGCCGCATGGGGAGCCCAAACTGCGAAACGAACACCTTGCTCATCTCCTAGGCGAATGGGGTGCGCGCCGAGCGTCCGATAACTATGGAATAAATCCCCTTTGTTGAACAAATACAAATCGCGCGTGGACAAGCCAATTGATGCAGCATTTACCATTTGTGGCATGCACCTCCTTATAACGATAGCTGTTTGTGAAGTAAATGTTAAGTTATATAACATGGATGCGCGATTTTTCTTTAATTATACACCGCCGTTTCAAAGTTGGCACTCTATTTTCAGAAAATAATGAGTGCTGCTTCTAGGCAAATAACGGTCACTTTCAGACTGCTTATCTTTTTAGGCATTACTTTATGTTTATTACCCCTGATCGTTATCTTTTAATCGCCTTTGCAGGTCTTAAATTCGGTACTGCATCCGATATTCACGCGGCCTGAGGCCTGTATGCTTATAAAATGTTCTCACAAAAAATGGAAATGACCCAAAACCTGAATCCTCCGCTATTTTACCGATCGGATCATTCGTGTACATGAGCATAAGCTTCGCTTGTTCAATCCGGTATTTGGTTACATACTCCAGAGGTGTACAGCCGTATACCTGCTTCATGCACTTCGAGATGTAATTCGGATGAAAATGAATGTCCTCCCCAAGCCGGGCATAGGAGATAACGCTGCGGAACCGATCCCGCAGATAGGAAGCCGCCCGTTCGGCGACCGTAATTTGAGGAGCCAATTCCCGCTCTCTCCGTTCATTCTTCA
The DNA here is from genome assembly GCF_042656405.1 of Paenibacillus solisilvae. Taxonomy (NCBI): domain Bacteria; kingdom Bacillati; phylum Bacillota; class Bacilli; order Caryophanales; family Paenibacillaceae; genus Paenibacillus; species Paenibacillus solisilvae. The sequence goes on from NZ_JBHSOW010000092.1 coordinate 107,043, forward strand.
GCTTCATCAGCAGCTCCTGAAACAGCACCTGCTGCTCCCATTTTGAAACTGCCGAAGAATGCAGGTTCAGCAGTTCAATTCGCTGAATCAAGCCGCAGCAGCTCTCCGGATCATCGAGAGTAGAATAACGCGGTATGTAAATTGAGAATCCTTCTATCTGCACATAAGGCGATGGCAGTGTAGAAATTAATCTCATAGCATCATGACCTTCCGGATCCTCGCTTGCCGGAGATGCCTCCGCTGCCCGGATCTGCTCATTGGCAGGAATGTACAGGTCCTCGCCCATTTCTTGAAAGCTGCTGTCCAGCACTTCCATCCATTGACCAAGCGCTTGAAAATGGATCCAATGAAAATGAGTCTGCTCTTTGCAAGATCGGGTAGAGTAATGAAATTGGTCCGGACGCAGCAGCAGACATTGTCCTGCTCCGACAATCCATTGACGCTCCCCTTCTCCAAGATACAACTCTCCGCATGTCACAAAAAGCAAATCAAACACGCCGATTTTATTCCTCGCGGCATGGGAGCCGCCTTCGAAATAGGTATCTTGCCCGCTAATTACGATATGCGGAAGCGGCGGCGCAGTAAATTTGAATGTCGACATTCACAGCAGGTCCCTTCTTATAGCTTCATCTTCCTCTCATCATAATGGATAAGTTATGTATAATCAAAAGCAGCTTCTCCTTTATCCGTAAGATCGGGGATTGCCGTGCTGTAAGGAGGTTGTGATCGGACAATTATAGAGTCAGAACAGATATAGAAAATCAGTCTGCCCCATGATAAAGTTACGCTATTGAATCGGATTCATTTCAAAGGAGTGTAACTCGTGAGAACATTAAACCCTGCATCAAGCAAACTGGTAAAAACCGCATTCGACGCCCTTCCACTAGGTGCAATTAAACCAGCTGGCTGGCTCAAAGACCAACTGCTCATTCAAGCGAGCGGTTTCTCCGGACATCTCGATGAGCATTGGGAGGATGTTGGTCCCCGCAACGGCTGGATCGGCGGAGATGGCGAAAGCTGGGAACGCGGTCCTTACTATATCGATGGTCTTCTGCCGCTCGCGTATCTTTTGGAAGACGAGGCCTTAATAGCAAAAGCAAATAAATGGGTGGAATGGAGCCTGAACAGCCAGCAGGAAAACGGTCAGTTCGGTCCAGTCGACTTAAAAACGATCAATGTTGAAATTACGAAGAAGCATGATTGGTGGCATTACATGATTATGCTCAAGGTCATGACCCAGTTTGCTGAAGTAACCGGGGATGAGCGGGTTGAGCCGTTCATGACGAAATTCTTCCGCTACGTTCATCAAACGATCGAACAGCAGCCGCTTGTTGAATGGGCAGAAGCCCGCGGAGCGGAAATGATGCTCTGTATCTTCTGGCTGTACAAGCGGACCGGTGATCAGTTCTTGCTCGAGCTTGCTGCTATTGTAGCGAAGCAAACAACCGATTGGACAGGGTTGTTCACTGATTTTCCATTCTGGAATAAAGTGGATCACTGGGATCACCGTTCACATGTCGTTAACGTGGCGATGGGCATCAAAACGCCAGGCACCCTGTTTGAGTTTACCGGCGATGAGAAGGAACGCGATGCCGTCTACAGGGGAATTCGCAGCCTGATGACTTATCATGGACAGGCTCATGGGATGTTCTCCGGGGATGAATGGCTGTCGGGTACGAATCCAAGTCAAGGCGTCGAAACATGTGCCGTCGTGGAGTATATGTTTTCACTTGAGAACCTAGTACGAATTTTTGGAGATGGCTATTTCGGGGATATATTGGAGAAGGTCACTTTCAACGCGCTGCCGGCTCCGATTTCCGCCGATTGGACTTCACGCCAGTACGACCAGCAAGTCAACCAGGTTGCCTGTAATATCGCTCACCGTAACTGGTCGAACAATGATGAAGCGAATTTATTCGGATTTGATGCCAACTTCGGCTGCTGCACAGCGAATATGCACCAGGGCTGGCCAAAGTTCGTCTCCCATTTGTGGATGTCGCACGATAACGGTCTTGCTGCAGTCGCTTATGCGCCGAATGTGGTTACTACGGTTGTCGGGGCAGGAACGAAAGCTGAATTGACAGTAGAAACCGATTATCCTTTCCGCGATACCATTGCTATTAAAGTAAGCTTGGACAAGACAGACCGATTCCCAATTTCCCTTCGCATTCCAGCGTGGTGCGGCGCGCCGTCAATTTCGGTCAATGCCGAGACCCTTGCAGTTAGGGATGAGAATCAATTTGCCACACTCGTCCGGGAATGGAAAGATGGAGATGTCATCTTGCTGGCACTGCCTATGGAGGCCAAACTGGTGAACCGAAATAATGGCTCTGCAAGCGTGGAGCAAGGTCCTCTGGTCTATGTGCTTCCGATCGAAGAAAACTGGCAGCTGATTAAAGAACGAGAGAAATTCAGCGATTGGGAGCTGTTCCCAGCCTCCCAATGGAAATATGGAATCGCTGATGGGACCGCATTCGAGACAATCACAGCAGACGTTCCGGCTCAACCTTTCAAAGCTGCTGACTCCCCTGTCCGGTTGAAGGTAAAAGGCAAATTCGTCCGCAATTGGCGCATGAAGGGTGAGAATGCCGATATTCCTCCTCTAAATCCTGCAGCGGATGGGGATGAACTGGAGCTCGTTCTCGTCCCTTACGGCAGCGCGAAGCTTCGCATCGGCGAATTCCCTGTCATCCGCAGCAAATAACCGGCCTTGAGAAGCATTGCTCATTTTGAATGGGTAATGCTTCTTTTTCATTTCTTGAAGAAGCTGTCTTGAGTGTGAGCTTGTTTTCTGGTCCCAGCCCAGCAGCTTCCCTTGACTTGCCCCTTGCTTAATCGCTAAAATATGGGATGTACGCTATTAATCGGAGGTGCTTTATGTTACCATTCACGTTTCAAAACCCGACCAAAATTTTGTTCGGTGAAGGCATGGTCAGCCGCCTTGGCGAGCAAGTCCGTTCCTTCGGCTCTACCATATTGCTTGTGTACGGTTCCGGAAGCATCAAGAAATCCGGCCTGTATGACCAAGTTTTAGAACAGTTAAAATCGATTGATGCCCGTGTTGTCGAACTTTCCGGTATTGAGCCGAATCCAAGATTAACGTCTGTATATAAAGGTATTGAGCTGTGCCGCAGCGAGAAGGTTGACTTTATTCTGGCTGTAGGCGGAGGCAGTGTACTCGATGCAGCCAAAGCGATTGCGGCTGGCGCTCTCTATGAGGGAGACGTATGGGACTTCTGTATACATAAAGCTGTTATTCAACAGGCAATTCCGCTGGGAACGATCCTTACTCTCTCTGCAACAGGCTCAGAAATGAACGGAAATGCCGTTATCAGCAACTGGGAGCTGAAACAAAAGCGCGCGTTCGGCAGTCCCCACGTATACCCTGCTTTCTCCATCTTGGATCCGACTTTGACGTACTCTGTGCCACGCAATCAGACCGTTAACGGTGCTGTGGATATCATGTCGCATGTTTTCGAACAATATTTCAGCAGAACAACAGATACGCCGCTCCAAGAGAGATTATGTGAGTCCATTCTTCAAACCGTCATTGAAAATACACCTATCGCAATTGAGCAGCCCGATAATTACGAGGCGCGCGCTAATCTGATGTGGTGCGGCACACTTGCCCTTAACGGCGGACTGATCAGCGCAGGCATGCAGAATGACTGGGCATCCCACGGTATCGAGCATGAAATCAGCGCCATCTACGACATCCCGCATGGCGCAGGATTATCGATTGTGTTCCCGAATTGGATGAAATATGTCTACAAAGAACGAATCGACCGTTTCGCACAGTTCGCAGAGCGGGTATGGGGTATTAAGCGGGATTCGCGGTCTGACGAAGAAGTTGCACTTGCCGGCATTGAAGCGACTCGAGCTTTCTTCACAAGCATCGGCGCTCAAGCCCGTTTGGCCGAGTTCGAGATTGATCGTGAACATATTGATGAGATGGCTAAGGAAGCTGTGCTTTTTGGACCTCTCGGTTCCTTCAAGAAGCTTGAACAGACCGATGTCAGGCAGATTTTAGAGATGAGCCTGTAAGATTACCAGCACTCACTTTGAGAGGAGAGCTAGTATGACTAACTCCATTTCAGACAGCACGAAGCTGTACAACGGAATACAGATGCCTTGGCTTGGGCTTGGCGTATACCAAATCCCTGACGGTAAGACTGTAGAGCAAGCCGTTTGTTCTGCTGTTTCAACCGGATATCGCAGCATAGATACGGCCGCTGCCTATCGGAATGAGACTGGAGTAGGTCAAGGAATACGAAACTGCGGGATTGCACGTAAGGAACTGTTCGTTACGACGAAGGTGTGGAATTCGGATCAAGGTTATAATTCGACACTCTCAGCCTTTGAAGCGAGCCGTAAGAAGCTGAATCTGGATTACATCGACTTGTATTTGATTCATTGGCCGGTCCAAGGTAAGTATAAGGAAACGTGGAAGGCCCTTGAGAAGCTGTACATGGATGGATCCGTCCGTGCAATTGGAGTTTGTAATTTTAACATCCATCATCTGGATGATCTGATTCGGCAGGCCAATGTGATCCCGATGGTGAATCAGGTGGAATATCATCCGCTGCTTGTGCAGCAGAGGCTTCATGCTTATTGCGAGTCGAAACAGATTCAGCTGGAAGCATGGAGTCCGCTTATGCAAGGGCGGCTTGATGAACCGGTTTTGCTCGAAATCGCGGCCAACTATGGCAAATCGCCTGCACAGGTGGTGCTCCGCTGGGATTTGCAAAATCAAGTTGTCACGATTCCGAAATCAACCAATCCGAAGCGAATTGAGGAAAACGCCGCTATTTTTGATTTCAATTTGTCCTCAGCGGATATGGAACGGTTAAACGGACTAAACCGCAGCGTCCGTTTCGGGCCGGATCCGGACAATTTTAATTTCTAATACAGAATGCAGCAAAGGAGCTCTCCCTTCGTCATGAAGAGAGAGCTCCTTTGCTACACTAGCGAAATTATTGAAGTTCCTTGAGATTGTAGAACTCACCCTTGCGGGCGATCAGCTCATCGAAGGTGCCCACCTCAGCTATACGGCCTCGCTTCATGACTACGATGCGGTCCGCATCTCTAATGGTCGACAGGCGGTGAGCAACGATAAATGTGGTTCGGCCTTTAATGAGCTCCTGCATCGCCTTCTGCACATGAAACTCAGAGGCATTATCAAGTGCGGAAGTAGCCTCGTCAAGGATGATCACTTTCGGATCACGGATAAGCGCACGCGCGATGGCAATCCGCTGACGCTGACCGCCGGAGAGCTTGCCGCCATGTTCGCCGACCATCGTTTCCAGCCCATTGGGGAGGCGTTCAATTAATTCCTCCAGATTAGCCATTTGAACGGCTTTACGAATTTGCTGCTCTGTAATATCGGGCAGACCATAGGTAATGTTCTCTCTTATGGTCCCGGAAAATAAAATATTCGTCTGCGGAACAACTGACAGGAATCTGCGGTATTCGCGCAAATCGACCTCAGCCAAATTGACGCCGTCGACACAAACCTTGCCGCCAGTCGGATCAAGGAAGCCAATGACCAGATTCAGAATCGTCGATTTACCTGCACCTGACTCCCCGACAAAAGCTATACACTCGCCCGCTTTCACCTCAAGCGATACTTCCTCCAGCACATGATGCTCATTGCCAGGGTAGATAAGCTGTACATTCTGGAAGGAAAAATCACCGCGAATTTCACTCAGCTTCAGTTTCCCTTGATTATGCTCAATTTCTTTGGAGCGTAAAATTTCAGTAATGGAATGAATCGATTCGAAGCCTTTCGCCATATTCGGATAAACGGTAATCAATCCGGAGACTGAGCCCAGGATCATCCCGAAGAATCCTTGATACATGACGATATTCCCGACAGGAATCTTCCCTTGAAAAGCAAGAAAGGCGGTAAACATCAAGCAAAGAACCTGGAAAAACTGAAAGGTTACCCAATTGGAAGCCCCGAAGTAGGCTTCAACGATATCTAGGCGCTGGCCTTTGCCCTGCAGTGTGCGAAGCGAATCGTCCATCCGCTCAATTTCAACATTCTCAAGGCCATGTGCTCTTGTGACCGGAATCATTTCTACCATTTCAGACATGATGGATGACATCTGTTCAATTTGTTTGCGGAATTCCTTGTTGGTCTTGCGGATTTTTTTGCGGAATACGGTAACTAGGGCAATCGAGGCCGGAATGGTAACAACAAAGAACGATGATACCGTCCAGCTGTTCATCGCTGTAAGGACGATCGCTACGATAATATTGATAATCGCTGGAAACAGGGATAACATCAGCTGTTTGGACAGCTGCTCAACCGCCTCGACATCACGGATGACTTTGGCCTGCAGACGGCCTGCTTGAAGATCCCGGTGATACGTGATGGATAATTGCTGCAGCTTGCGAACAAGCGAGCTTCGTATTCCTGCTTCGACATGGCGGATCGCTTTGCTCATGAATGAAATATACCAGGTATGAGTAGGAATATTTTGCAGAATAATGACTGAAATAACAGCAAAGTTAATCCATAAGTCCCTTGTGGCATGCGTGCCGGGATTGCTGGCAATATTGATGATATTAGAGGTTACAATCGGTAATACATACACCGGCGCACTCTTAATGATAAGGAAAAATAAAGACAGGGATAAATTCATAAAATTACCGCGGTACAGCGAAATCAGAAATTTGATTGCGCTCTTCTCTTCACTGCTTGATGCTTGCGCAAACGTCTGATCATAATTTAATTTGTTTAAAGCATTTCTCTCTACTCTCTCCACGTTACAATCCCCAATCTTATGCTGTCGATTTAGCTCAAGTCTTCTTATATTAAGCGATACGGCATCCGCTTGTAAACACGCGTTTATTACATGAACTGGTCAAATATAGCTAAATAGCCCCGTGTGATGACAATTTCATGAACAAACAGCCCTCGAACGGCAAATAAAAAGGCAATCCAAGGATTGCAGGATCACCGATTCATCGCTTTAAGGCAAAACAGTTATTCTTCCACTTCATCGTTGTAAGACGATAAGTTTCTCGGCACCGAAGTTCCCGTATATCGTTTACGATACAGCAGAGGCGTTATGCCAATATGCTCAGAGAACGAACGGGAAAAATGCGGAGTCTGTTTGAAGCCGGTTTCATCCGCAATCCGCGAAATCGGCCAATTGGTTTTCATCAGCATAAGCTTAGCCTGATCCAGCCGATAGGACAACAGATATTGTTGAGGCGTGCAATCAAATACCTCCCCCATACAGCGTGCGATATAATTCGGGTGCAGCCCCAGCGCTTCTCCAAGCTTGCCATTCGTAACCGATGTGCGAAAATGAAGCTTTAGATAGGCTGCCGCTTCCTCTGCTACCGTGATTGGGGCTTTAGCCGCCTCATTGCGCCATCCCTCGTCGAACAGCTGAAGAAGATGGAGGAACCACTGCTGCCTCTGCCAAAAAGCATCATGGGACGTTCCCTGAGCCGCTTTATGCAGCTTGCTGAATAAAGAAATCGCTTCTTCCGGATAAGTAAACGTCATCATTTTTGGAATCCGAATAGCGTAGGAATAGTAATCTCCGCGAAGAGTTCCGCAGTTATTGCCGCCCAGCTCTTCCCAAGGTCCGGCAGTCTGGAAATGAACCCAATCGAATACGGTCTTTTCGGTACACGGTTTGATTGGATAATGCCACAGATCCGGCCGTAATATGAGCATTTGACCTGGACCAACCTCCCAGGAGTTTGACTCTTCTCCAACATAGAGTGTCCCGCTATGAACAAACAGGAGGTCGAACACGCCTATATTCCGGCGGTTAGGGTGCTCGCCACCTGGCATATACGTTTTACGATTTGATTCAATAAAATACGGCAATGGCGGCGATAAAAAAGTAAGTAACGGCTCGGACGACAAAACAAGGCCTCCCTGTTGATAATTACGGCTAAAGATGATGATTCATCTAGGTGCCCGTTTATTTTATCAAACAATTCATCAGGGAGATACCCTAAATTACCGCCACTGCGTCCATTATTCTTCTTCGTGAACATCATGAATTTGAAAGAAGGATAAAACTAAGTCTTGCGGATAATCGCCAAACGAGGAGCCAAACAAATTCAGCCCATTGCAATTTGCAGCATCTTCGGGGACCTCAATACGTATCCGGATCGGCTTATTATATTGTAGATTCAGATCGGATAGCGTTGTATCCGTCTGTCTTTCCTCGTTCACATAGCTGCCTTCCGGGGTCACTCTCCAGGTGGTTAACAGCCCGTATTCCGTCCCGCCTGACCACTTCGAGGAGGTCAGCTTGCCTTTACGGTCCCCAAAATCCGCAGGACTGGATAATTGGCCGATCCGGTGGTCATTGATAAACAACACGATATCCGAAGGCCATTCCGGATGAAACCCCGGCGCCTCCGAGCACAGCTCAGCACAGAATTGAAGTTCATCAAACACAACGCCAGGCGGCACCGGATTAGCAAAATAATACTCAACAAAGCCTGATCCGCCAAACCATAATAAAGCAGCTTCCGTTCGTTCAGGCATATAGAAAACACGTGGATCATCAACACAGCCAATGGCTGCCCCTTCTTTGTTCACCATTCCGCATGGAGGTCCTACGAAGCTATTCGAATACATTCCGATCGGCATATGGATCTCCTCTAATTTCTGAAGACCTTCGCCAAGCTTGGTAGGCAGCTCGAGCAAAATCGTACGGCAGGTAACCGAGCATATTTTCTCACGGTTCGCACCAAGCGTCGAGGTGACGAGCTCCGCATGCTCAAGCAATTGAATATTAATCGTTATTGTAGGCTGCGCTACACCCAGCTTGGCGGCAAGCTGTGAAATACTCATCGACTGTTCTCCGAGCGCCTCCAAAATCCGAAGCCGAAGGTCACCCGATAATGCCTTAGCAACATCAATGATACGTGAAGCTGGAAAACGCTGAACCTGTTCTTTAATGTCGCCCATGCATTCGTTCCTCTCCTAAACTGATATCTTCTAGTGTACCTTGGAAATGATTTATTGTAAAAACAATATATATATTGTTATAAGTATATACCTGTGCTAGTATCTTTTCTAGATACCGTTTTCATCCTGACTACCTATATGATTGGAGAGGTGTACAAGACAATGTCTGAATCCATTACAATCAAAGCAGCAACCTCGATCCCCCGTCCGGAATACCCGCGTCCAGATTGGCAGCGCAGCGAATGGGAGAATTTGAATGGCGACTGGTCCTTTCAATTCGATTCCGAAGATCGCGGCCGTTCAGAGAACTGGTCTCAGCCTGCAGCGAGTTTCTCTTCTACGATCATCGTTCCCTTCTCCTGGTCCAGCCCTTTGTCTGGGATTGGCATGGATGAGAAAGGCATTGCTTGGTACAGCCGGAAATCCAGCTGGAAGCCTGCGAACTCAAAAGATCGCGTCATTCTGCGGTTCGGAGCAGTCGACTATGATTCCGAGGTTTGGGTAAACGGCACGGCAATCGGTACTCACAGCGGCGGTTACGGCAATTTCGAATTCGATGTCACACAGGTTTGGAACCGTTCCGCTGAGAACACCATTACGGTTCGCACAGAGGATTTGGACCTTGGCCATCAAGGTCGCGGCAAACAGGGCTACGGTGAAACCAGAGGGATATGGCAGCCGGTATGGCTGGAGGCTCGTCCGCAGAACTATGTGAGCGACGCCCGGTTTATTACAAAGCTGGATGGCACTATTCAAGTTACCGCGAACATTACAGCCGGTGCTGCCGGTCAAGCGAAGCTTGCCTTTTCTTTTGCCAATAACTCGGTTGCTCATCAGGAAGATCTTGAATTAACAGAAGGTCATAATACGATCGCAACGACGTTCACTGCAGCGGATCCGCAGCATTGGAGCCCGGATTCCCCTCATTTGTATGAAGGTGAAATTATTCTGAGCAGCTCCGCTGGCGAAGATCGCGTGCAAACGTATTTTGGTATCAGAGAGATCGGTACCGCTCTAATTGACGGCCGTAACTATCGCTGGATTACGCTGAACGGGAAACCTGTTTATTTGAATGGAACACTGGATCAATCCTTCCATCCCACCGGATATTTCACTTATCCGGCCGATGAGGATATGCAGAATGAAATCTTCCTGCTAAAGCGTCTTGGACTTAACTTTGTCCGGATCCATATTAAGCCTGAAGAACCACGAAAGCTCTATTGGGCAGATAAACTGGGCATGCTCGTGATGGAGGATATGCCTTGCTTCTGGGGTAATCCTGATGAACAAGCCCGCCTCTCTTATGAAAGTGAAGCTCGTGAGATCTTCAATCGCGATTATAATCATCCATCCATATTCTCATGGATTATGTTTAATGAAACATGGGGCTTAAAGACCAACAGCAAAGCAGCCAGCTTAACCGGCGATGCTGGGGCAACGAATCATTATCTCCCGGACACTCAGGAATGGGTACGCAGTATGTACCACTGGGCTAAGAAAGAAGATCCGACACGGATCATTGAAGATAACTCCCCTTGCAATTATGACCATGTGGAATCCGATATCAACACTTGGCATTTCTACTTGAACGGTTATGAGAATTTGCGCAAGCATGTTACGGAAGTCGTTGAGAAAACATTCGTCGGCTCAACCTTCAACTACATCGGCGGCAATCAACAATCCGATGCGCCGCTAATGAACAGTGAGTGCGGTGCGGTATGGGGGGTTGAAGGAAGTGCAGGCGACAGCGACCTCGCTTGGCACTACCGTTACATGATGAATGAATTCCGCCGTCATGATAAAATGTGCGGTTTCGTCTTTACGGAATTCAAAGACGTTGTGAATGAATGGAACGGCTATTACCGGATTGATGGAACGGATAAGCTATTCGGTTATGAAGCTTTTGTTCCGGGAATGTCGATTGCTGACCTCCACTCCGCAGACTTCATTGTCATCGACGCAGCACCGTGTGAAACGGTTGATGCAGGCAAAGCCGTTAGTGTGGCCCTGCTCAGCTCCAGCTTCTCTGATCAATACCATGGTCAATCCTTGACACTGAGCTGGGAGTTGTCCTACGACAACCTGGGTGTGCGTGTTACTGCTGATTCCGGTTGTACTCAGCTGGAGTGGAACGGCTATGGCGTGAAAGCTATCGCCCCTATTGCAGCCAAGATGCCTAATCAGGATGCAGTCGCTGTTCTTGGTGTGCAGCTGTCCACGGCAGACGGTAAAGTCATCACCCGCAACTTCATTACGTATGACGTAAGAAGCGGCGATGCGAATAATAAGTATGATGCAGAAGGCATTTGGATCAGCGTTCCGGTCGCTTCCTTCTCAACCCGTGAGTGGCCATACAGCTGGAATGCGCTGCAGAATCAGAAGGTAAGCGGCGGTGATAGCGGAAGCTTCACTTATGATATTACCCTTCCGGATACAGACGAAGCTGCATTCATCGGTGATGTTGACATCATCTTCGAAGCAAGCGCCAAGCGCCTGCTGGTTAAAGACAGAGAACATCTGTCTCAGAAACAGCATGATATCTCGTATATGCATGGTTTGAAGACCGATCCGGAGATTAACCTCAATACGTATTACATGACGGATAGTGTCCGCTACGAATCCAATATTCGGATTCTGATCGACGGACAGCAGATAGAAGCTGCGCTGCTGCCGGATGATCCTGCAGATAGCCGAGGTGTATTGTCCTGGCATTACCAGCCAGTCGATAACAAACTGGATGAAGCGGGTTCATATGGATATTTAGTTAAGGTGCGCGTTCCAAGCGCTGTTGTTGCGAAGCTGAATCAAACGCGTCAATTCAAGCTGCAGCTTGAAGCATTAGACGGCGGACTAGCTTTATATGGCCGCAATGCGGGTCGTTACCCGATTGATCTGCTGATTCGTTACCAATAAGCAGCACGCCGTTTCTCACATCGCCAGAATAAATGTAAGCCCCGCTCCCTCCGCAGACATTAGCTGCGGGAAGCGGGGCTTTTCGAATTTGGTCAAAACCGTTAATCGGGAACGGAAAGCGCGTGCTGATGGCGGTACTCGGTTGGCGTGACATCGACTTTCTTGCGGAATACCTGGGTGAAATGGCGGACATCCTGATAGCCGATGCGTTCGGCAATATCCGCCAGCTTCATCTTAGGATGAAGCAGAAGCTGCTTGGCTTCCTCCATCCGCAGTGAAATCACATAGTCTTTGTAACCCTGGCCTGTCTTCTGTTTGAACAGCTGGCTGAAATAAACCGGATTCAAGAAGACGACGGACGCGACCTTCTCCAGCGACAGCTCTTCGTTATAATGAGCTTTAATGTACTGCAGCGCGGCCTCTATCGCCTTATCACTGCTGCTCTCGACAGGTGTGAAGACTGGGAGCGCAGAGACTTTACGCAGCTTCGTCACCACCTTAGGCACTGTAGCAATATGTTCAATCCGCTCCGAATTGGTCATGTGAAACGAAATCTTCAAATAATGCTTTAAATGCGTCTGCAGCTCTTCCATAAGCGTTTCAATCTGCTTTCCTTGATTTAGCGTGATAAGTCCCAGCAAATTCATCCGATCCAAACTGATCACGAAGCCGCGGCCGTACATCTCTATGAGCTCGGACAGCACATTATCGATAATAAAATGCTCCAAATGTGCGCTTATGTTTCCTTCTTCCATACGGACCATCACTAAATGAAACTCGGGATGATTCTCAATAATCGGATTGATATCGAAATTCCCAATGTCAAGACCCGATGCAAGGCGCTGAAAGACCGCCTCGCGCAAATATTTCAAGCTCGACTTCAACACGGATTCTTCTTTGGATATCAGAGACTGCTTCTGCACTTCTTCATCAAGAGATTCCATTAACTCAATTAAGCGCTTCTTCCCAATCGGCTTCAGCAAGTAGTCTTTTGCGCCTAATTGAACAGCCCTCTGGGCGTAGGAAAATTCAGAATGTGCAGAGATAACGACCCATTTGATATGCGGATATTTGCGGTGCGAGATCTTCATAAACTCCAATCCATCCATGCCGGGCATCAATATATCGGTAAGCACAATATCGATGTGCCTGCGCTCCAGCACTTTCACCGCTTCTTCTGTAGAAGCCGCGACATAAACACTGCTGCTCGGATACGCATGAAGAATCGTACGTTTAATTCCTTCTCGGATGATATTCTCATCATCAGCAATTAATATATTTATTTGATAATACCCCCTTCCTGTGGAAGCGGCAGAACGATCGTTACAGTTGCGCCTTCCCCTATATGACTATCTACTTCAAGGCCATAAGCTTCTCCAAATTTATGATGAAGCCTTAATTGCAGGTTCTGAAGGCCGATGCCCCCTTTATTGACTTTGATTCCCTCATCCGTTAATGAATACCGGATCTGCTGCAGCGCAGCCTCATCAATACCGATTCCATTATCCTTTACCATGAGCTTGAAGCTTCGATCATCAGAACGAACGGATAAGTTCAGAATACCCACCCGGTCATGAAGCGGCTCCAAACCATACTTGACGGAGTTCTCGATGATAGGCTGCAGGGTCATCTTCGGCAGTTTAATCCCCATCCATTGCTCCTCGATATCCATTTCAAAGGTCAGGCGCCCGCCGAGCCTGGCTGCGATAATCGTCAAATAATGGCGTATCTGCTCCACTTCCTCACGCAGCGTGACCTCTGCCCCTTCATCCCAATGGCTGCTGTACCGGAACATATGCGATAAGGAGAGAACGATCTCCCCCAGATCATCATTGCCTTTCTCATCCAGTGTCCAGTAGATCATATCTAACGTGTTATATAGAAAATGGGGGTTAACCTGTGTCTGAAGCGCTTGAAGCTCCGCATTCTTCTCGCTGACGGATGAAATCTTCACACGTTCAATAAGCTCTCCAATCCGGATAACCATGTGGTTGAAAGAGGCTACAAGAACGTTAATTTCCTGATAGGAAGTAACTTCCAGCGTCCGGTTGAAGTTCCCTATCTCCACCTGCTTCATCTCGCGGATCAGACGCTTGAGCGGTGAAGATAACGTTCGTGATACGAAAGACGCGATTAATGCTGACAGCAAAATCAAAATCATGACCACGATGAACAAAAATCGCTTCGTCTGCACAAGCTCCAGATTCAGATCCTTATCCGGCGTCGTACTGATAACGGTCCAGTCTGCAAAGGGCAGTCTGGAGGCGACTATAAGCTGACCTTGGCTTTTCTTGACAATAGCTCCACCTTGATTGGTCGGTCGAGGAAGCTCCAAATTATCCGGATATTTCCCGGAAGGAGCTGTTGTCGATATAATTCCCCCGTCTCCCGAAATCAAATAAACTTGGCTGTTCTTGGCGATCTTCAAATTGTTCATCGCGGATAAAATCGTAATCGGCTTCGATTCTATCAGGATCACTCCATACGGCTTATGATCAATCAAGTCATACAGAACTCTGCCAAAGGTAAATACGGGACGGCTTTCCACTTGATCGATAATGGAATGGTCATACACGCCCAGCCACACCATATCCCCCGTTGATTTGCGGATACGCCGGTACCAGTCGGATACTTCATAATTCACGGCGACCGCGCTCGTATAGTTCCCGTAATTATATACCTTACCCGAATCCGTCAGGATATGAATGCCGACAAGATCATCCCTGGAAAGATAAATAGCGCCGATTATGTTCGTAATCGTGCGCTCATTGATATAATCGATAGCCGGACTTGTCACAACCTCTTTGCCGAGCAATCGGGTCAAGTCGGTATTGCCTGTAACGGATTTAGTTAGACTGTCATACCCCTTAAGAAGAAGATCGAATAAAGCAACCGTTTGCGTCACATTCTGCTGCGTTACATGGCTGACTTTATCATGAACTTGAACCGTGGTGCGGTTGTAGTAAAGGATGCTGACAATAAGCAGCATCCCCGCCATACTGAAGAGAAAAAGTAAAAACAAACGATTGTTAATAGAGTGTAAGCCGCGCTTCAACGAAGTGGACTCCTTTCAGCACTGTGTGTCCCGCCGTTCTCCCTCGAGCATTAGCCTTTAACCGCACCTGCAACCATTCCCTTAGTAATCTTGTCCGATAAAATGAAGTACACCACGATTACCGGTAATGCGCCAAGCACGAGGAAAGCTCCGATCGCGCCGTAATTCACAGAAAACTGACTGACGAAGGTATAGATCCCAAACGGCAGGGTTTTCAATTTCTCCGAAGAGATAAAGGTTGCAGCAAGAATATATTCGTTCCAAATCGTAATAAAGGTTAAAATACAAACCGTCATGACCGGAGGCACGGAAATCGGAATAATAATGCTTCTGAAGATCCGATATATGCTCGCACCGTCCATGAACGCAGACTCTTCGATTTCATGAGGGATACCCTTCATAAATCCGCTTAGAATAAAGACCGATATCGGCGTTGAGAAAGCAATATAAGGAATAATAAGCGATAAACGCGTATTTAGGATATGAATATTTTTGAAAATTATCATAAGCGGCAGCAGTGTCGCCTGCAGGGGAATCATCATTCCGATCAGGAAGATCAGCGTGACAAGCTGTCCGTAACGCCATTGGAAGCGCGAAATGGCATAAGCGACCATAGAGCTTATCAGAATGACCGTAAGCAAAGTGATACCTGTTACAACGACGCTGTTAGACAAATACTGCAAGTAATGTCCGAAACTGTAAGCATCTTTATAGTTTTGCCACATCGGAGCATGAGGCAGTGCGAAGAAGCTGCTTCCGAGAATTTCTTCATTGGTTTTGAGCGAATAGGTCAGAAGCCAGAACAAAGGATAAATTTGCGTGAGGACAAGGATCGTGAAAAGAAGATACACGATCAGTTTAGGTATGGTTTTCATTTCTCGTGATCTCCTTCCTAGCTTACCTTATTTTCAATTCGTTTGAAAACCGAATTAATAATGACCGTAAAGATGAGACACAGAATGACCAGGAAGGAAGCGAGCGCGCTTCCGTATCCATATTTCATGGAAAGGAACGACATATTATACATCAATGTTGAAACGGTATCTGTCGCATGCGCGGGTCCGCCGCCTGTCATGACCATGATGAGATCGAAAGCTTGCAGGGAACCAATGAAAGCGAGCACGATGGAGATTTTGAAGATTGGAACGACCATAGGGAACGTAATATACCGATCCGCTTTGAAGCCTTCCGCACCATCTATTTTAGCCGCTTCGTAGATCTCTGTCGGGATGTTCTGGACGCCCGTATATTGAATCAGCAAATGGTAGCCGAAGTACTGCCAGATCGAAACAAAGTACAAGCAGAACATGGCGATTGCAGGATCAGTCAGCCAGCTGTGAGTCCAGCTCTCAAGACCCAGCCCGTTCAAAATGCCATTCAGCATACCCCCCATTGATTCAGGGTTATAAATCGTTTTCCATAATTGACCGATAATAACGACCGACAGGATGACCGGTACAAAGTAGAGCGATACGAGTGTATTCGCTTTGCGTACATAACGGTTCAACAAGGTTGCGATGAATAAGCATACCGGAATTTCCAGCATGGAGAACAGGGCATACAATAACGTCCGGCGTACGGAAGGCCAGAACACCGCGTCATGGAAAAACATCTGTTTAAAATTGTCAAACCCGATAAACTTCGCTTTTGTAATGCCATCCCACTCCAACATCCCGCTATAAAACGAGAACAATATTGGAACAAACACAATGCCTATATACAGCAGCAGAGCTGGCAGCACGAAGACGGCAATTGTACGTGCCGGTACTTTTAGAACATTCATTTTTCCCGCCTCCTAAAAGTTATTTGTGATTATTTACTCGGATTCTCCTTCGTGAACAAATAGCTCTCATCGTAAGCATCATCCAAGCTATTTGTGGTTCATTACCGCTTCATTTCTTCCCTCTAAACATCAGATGCGAAGGGCGGCCGCAGCCTCCTTCGCATCGCTTACAAACCTAACTTACTTATTAGCTTCGAATGCAGTTTGATGCTCTTTGGCTACAGCTGCCGGATCTACTTTTTGAACGAACATGTTTTGAATGCTGCTTAAGTGCGATTGTGCTGTTGCCGGATTCATAATGTTATCGAATGCCAAGTCGCCGCCTTTAACATCTTTGAAGAGATCGAGAACGCTGATTGCAAGATCGGAATAACCAGCTGCTTTGAAGTCGCCGTCTACTTTTTGACCAAGACCTACAGCATTTTTAAGGTCAAATTGCACCTTTGGCAGTTGGGTAGCAAAGTAGTTCAAGAAGTCTTTTGTTTCCTGCAGATGTTTGCTGTTTGCTGACACTGCAAATGCGGAGCCTGGTGCAAGCATATATTGGTTTGGATCGCCTTTACCGTTTACAGTCGGGATTTTGAATACGCCAATCTTGCCGGCTACAGAAGAGGCATCAATAGCGCCTGTTTCCCAAGTTCCCATCATGTACATGGCCGCTTTACCCGTTTTGAAAATGTTACCGCCCGCATTGTAGTCAATCGAAGTTGCGCCTTCTTCATACGCGCCTGCCTGAATCAGATCTTGGTAAGCAGAGACCGCTTCAGTGAACGCCGGGTCATCGAATGTTTTCTTGCCGGCAGCAACGTCAGCCAAGAAGCCAGGGCCTCCGTTCGTACGAAGGACAAGATTCATGAAGTTGAAAGAACCTGTCCAAGAATCTTTTTCACCGATTGCCATTGGTGTAATACCTTTGGATTTCAATAGCTTCACATCAGCCACAAGCTCTTCAAACGTTGTTGGCGTGTTTGTAATGCCTGCTTGAGCGAACAAGTCTTTGTTATAGTAAATAACTTGAATGTTGTTACCGTCTGGCAGTGCATAAATATTGTTATCGAAGCTGTAGTAGTCAAGAAGACCGGATTGATAGGTGTCTTTCAGACCGTTTTGGTCCAGCATGTCATTCAATGGAGCAAGCAAGCCCGCATCAACAAACGGTTTCATCTGCGCAGACGGGTTAACGATTGTGATATCCGGCACTTCTTTGGATGCAGCTTGCGTTTTCAATTTCAGCTTTTGTTGATCCGTATTCATCGAATCAAGCTCAATGGTTATGTTAGGGTGATCCTTTTGGTATTGATCGACGATTTGGTGAAGCATTTTATACGTCGGTGTTGTTGGGTCCGGATAAATATTTTGGAAGGTTATTGTGATTTTCTCGTCGCTTTTTCCTGCATTTGCGTTCCCGGCATTTGCAGCCGGCGTGTTGGCCGCACCTGTGTTACCCGAGTTTGAAGCTTCTTTATTGGTATCGTTCGCAGAACCACAAGCGGCCAAGCCAAGAACTAAGGCACTGGTTAAAACGGTTGCAGCAATCTTTTTCGTGTTTGTTGCCATTTCGTATTTCCCCCTCATGAATAATGAACTGCTCATTTCTATATCTGTATTATCACGAAATTGACAACTCTCAACAATGTGTGAAATCAAGGTATGAGGTTTACTTTTTCAAGGTAATCTTTTGATACCCATATAAAAAGAGCACCCCTAAGGTGCTCTCCATTACAGCAGTCGTATATGTGCTATTATGCCGCTTCCGGGGCAGACTATTTAATAAATGTATTGCGGACCCGGACAGATATTCCGTAATACGAAATCCAAATAGCACAGATGACAAGGGTTCTAATTAAAGTAACCAACGGGTTTGTTACCCCGACATCTTGAATTTCCGGAATCGCCCGAACCAGGAAAAAATCAACGAGTGTGTACACTCCATAAGCGAGATAGTAGTATTTTAACCATTTAGGCAGCTGACGTTTCTTCCTGTAGAACAGCACGAATGCATAGATTAATGCACCCAGAAGCAGACTGCTTCCAATTAGCTCATACGGGATAACGATCGGCCACATTTTATTATAGGACATAGAAGTTGGATCGGTTAGATTATTCCACTGATCTGTCCGGAAGATGGGCAGAATATTAAAGAATATATTAATGACAAAGCTTACGACCGTGCTCCATAAACTGATTTGCGCGAGAATCAACCATCCGCCAAGTCCGGAAATATGTTGATTGTGCAGAGGGTTGTATTTTTCTTGTGAATGTTCCATTAGCTAATCAGCAGCTCCCTAATTCTCTCTATTTGCCGTCAAACGGACGTAATCACTCCGTAAAATTCCCATACAAACGACATCCCAATACCTGCCTTGTATAAAATGGCGCTCTCTCAGACGGCCTTCTTCTTGAAATCCGCACTTTAAGTAACATCGGATCGCCGCCGTGTTATATTCATACACCTCCAGCTGCAGACGGTTTAAGCCCAGGCGATCAAATACAAACTGTTGAAGAACGCTGATCGCTTCTGCACCGTAACCCTTCCCCTGCTCTTCTTTGTCGCCAATTACGATCCCCATCTCTGCCGTACGATTCTTCCAATCAAATTTGAATAAATCGATTTGACCGATGTAGAGCCCCGTATCCTTATGCGCAATTACGAAGCCCCTGTGATCCCCTTCCTTTTCAAGCACCGCATTGAGGAATGACTCTGTATCATTCATCGTTTGCGGATATAGAAAGATGTCAGAGAGGAGATCCACAATTTCCGGATCATTGACCCATCCCCGCATCGGCACGATATCTTCTAACCGGTATTCACGAAGAACAATGCGGTCTCCAAAGAGCTTAGGCAATGCAATCACTCCCTCTCATCTAGTTTTTCCGCTGACTGGGCCCGCACTTTGGACAGCATTGTAGCAAGAAACAACATAAACAGAAGCAGAATAAGGCCCATTCCAATGACAGAGCCATTCACTGAAATGTTCATCTGACTTAGCGTCAGGTAGATAAACAAGCCCGTCACCGTCAACGTATTTTCCACGAAATTCTGAACCGCAATCGTCTTGCCTGAGCCAATCGTGCTTTTGCCTTCTTCTTGGAGCATTGTATTAAGCGGAATAACGAAGATTCCACCGAAGAACCCAATGAAGAAGAGGAGGACTAAAGTCGCCCAAAGCACATACGTCATCGAAGCGGCCAATACGGTCGCAACCATCAGAAGCCCAAAGTAGAATGCCCGGTACAGCTTGCCGGCAGGCACCCACCTTGGCGTGACAAAAGCACTCGTAACGACACCGATCGCCGTTACACCGATAATCATGGATTGCTGATCCGTATCCTGTATGCCAAGATTGATCGGAAGCCAAGCAATAAGCGCAATCCGAAGCACGGCTGCGGTCAGCCAGAATGAGCCTGTCCCAACCAACGAGAACCGTGATCTGGGGCTACGGAACAGCATGGCGCAGTCTTTAAGAAATTGCACCGATTCCGTTCCATATCGAAGCGATGGATTTCCTTTTCTAGCAGGTATTATAAAGGTCATCAGGAGCGATAGCAAATAGACGCCCAGACAGGTTAAGATCGCTGGCAAATCGGAATTTTGCGCAAGGAAGCCTCCCGCTACCGTTCCCAGTAAAATCGCAAGAATCGTTGAGCCTTCAACCTTGGCATTCGCACGCAGAAGCTCATCTTCAGAGGAGGTGAGCTCGGATAGAATGCCGTATTTGCCCGGCGAGTAGACGACGGCACCAATACCGACGAATATATAGCACAGTGCCGGCGGTAAACCGAACAGGAGCATCGCGATCCCAATCGCTTTGAGAATGTTGCCGAGCAGCAGGACGCTGGATTTGGCGTTCTTATCGGCAAAAGCGCCGACAATGGGTGCCAGAACAATATACGCGCATAAAAAGCCAATCTGAATATAATCTACCGTTATATCCGGATTCGCCACGCCCTGCCGTTTCACCATGCCCACAATTAAGAAAAAGTTCAAATTATCCGCAAACGCACTTAAAAACTGCGTGAGAACAACCGCATTAAGCGTTGACAGTATTCTTCTGAACGAAGCCAAACCCTACATCCCCTCTACTTAGTTGATCCAAAATCATCACCTAATCATATACCAGAATGAGCGGTGTCTGGAAGAGATTTATGACAGATTATAGAAGATATAAACGTAGATTACAGGAAGGGAGAATCCATAGAGGCTGCCAATTGATTCATTGGAAGCCTCTTGATGGATGGTTCATATCCAAACTTGATCTTCCTTAATTCTCGCACTATGCTTCGCTTGCTACGCGCTGGGATAATCGCTCCAAAGTTCAAGAATATTCCCGTCCGGGTCATGGAAACCAAAGGACGTGCCGGCGTATTCAGAAATCCGGTTAACTTGGATCCCTTTTTCCTTTAACTCTTTGTACATGACGCCTATATCCGAAACGATAAATCCATAGGAAGCCTGCGGCCCATTGCTGTAGTTCATATGAGACTTTACTTGATCTTCATTTGGAATAAGCATTACTCTAACGCCGGACTCCGTTCTTAATTCCAGATAAATGGGGTCCTCAACTACAATTTCAAAACCTAAGTGTTCCTTGTACCAGTTTGCAGACTTATAAAGATCACTTACGGGTATGTATAGATAACTGCTTTTAATTTGCAAAAGGACCGCCTCCGTTTCTATGATCGCTTACAGATATTCCCTATTCACGCCTCTATCTCCTGCTCTTGCTGGTTTGTCATCTATGCAATATTAGGGTAAGTAAAGAAATCAGCGTCAACTATTTCTAAAAGAGAAATTTTCTCGCATCTATTTCTTATTTTACTAATTTCACTTCACCTTACGCTCGCAGCAAAAAAAACAGCCGATTCAATAGAGCCGGCTGCCTTCGCATCGTAGTATTCGAGAACACGGCTATTTATAATTGCTCCTCCCTTAAGCTTGCCCTTCCCACTCTTGATGAAACTGTTCCAAATACCGCACCATATACGCGTGCCTATCCTCAGCGATACGCTTGGCGGATGAAGTATTCATGTTGTCCTTGAGCTTGAGGAGCTTTTCGTAGAAATGATTGATAGCCGTACTCCTGCCACCCCGGTATTCGGCTCTTGTCATGGAATCCCTGGGCGGCAGCAGCGGATCATGAATCGGATCACCTTTCCACCCTGCATACAAGAACGTACGGGCTATTGCGATTGCACCGATCGCATCCAGGCGATCAGCATCCTGAACGATTTTCCCCTCTAATGTGCGCATTGGCGGGTTAGTACCGGCATTGAAGGACATGGTCGAAATGATCTCCATAATGTGGCGGCGCTCCTCCTCTTCAATAGGCTGACTTTCCAGCCATGAGTCCACTTTGAGGAGTCCCGCTTCCTTCGAATCATTGAGCTTCTCATCCGCCACATCATGGATCAGTGCAGCGATCACACAGATAAACATATCTGCTCCCTCTCCGACGGCGATTCGTTTGGCCATCTCGACAACACGGTGAATATGCCACCAATCATGGCCTGAAGCATCGCTGCCCAGTTCCGATTTTACGAATAATTCAGCTGACGCTAGGATTGAATGTCGTTCTTGTCCGTTTGCTGTCTCAGACATGGCAGTTTAATCTTCCTTTCTATTAGGGCTGCAGCTCAGGCGCTTATTCCCTCGTTATATTTTCAACTTTTCACAATAGCTGCACAATCACTCGGTTGCTAATGCTTCAGCAGCGGCACAAAGATAATAAGCAAGGCCGATTTGCACTGACTCCAGCATATTTCGATGAAAGTCATCATTTAGAAAGAATCTGGCTTGCGCCGCAAAGCCGGAATCGCTTATCTCATGCCCAATATTATTCAGGAAATCCAGATGCTCCCTGATCATGATCCTTACTTTAGCGTCATCGTATCTAAGCCCTTCCTGCAAGGATTTCGCCATCCCATTCATAAATTGAACAGCCTCTGCGGCCTGCTCGTTCATGACTTCCACATCAATTGTGTTGTCCTTCAGTAAATCATATTCGTACGCTTCTTTCAAATATTGCTTTTGCTCGGCAAGTGCCGTCTGCCACTCCTCCTCGTCTTCAAAGCCTCTGAACATCTTTGTTGTATCCATTGTTTCCCCTCTCGCCGTGCTGATAATCGATTCGTTCAAGGTACCCATGACCCGCTCCAGTCTTCGCATACGGGCGTTTATTAATTCTCTTTGATTGGATAAAATCGATATCCGCTAATGATGCAGCGTTTTAATGGTCACCTTGGATAAGGCTGAAATTTCTTTGACCGTGTAGGACAACGCAATCACTCCTTTCTTTGCAACAAGCTTAAAGCCTCCTGTTAGGTCAGGGTCAAGCGCAGAAAATGCGAAAGTTAAGCGTTGACTCTCCTCTTAGAGGAGGGATTACGATCATTCAACACGATCAAACGCCTCGAAGGGAAGGGATTCTGCCGCATGTCATCTCCTAGGTTAATGGTTCACAATCGTTTTATCCGTACGGTCCTGATTTCAAACTTATTTTCTCAAATCGGTATTTGGATACGAAATTTCGCCATTCTCTTATATGTGATGGACATGACCGATGGAGATGCTGTTGCCATTTCCATGATTTCAGTCGCTGAATACGCACCGATGTTTCTATTTTCATTCATCGGCGGTGCTGCCGCAGATCGTTACCGTCCCAAAAAAACAGTCATCTGGTGCGATCTGTTAAGCGCAGTCTCCGTATTCATCCTGCTGATGGTGTTAACCTCAGGGACATGGGAAGCTGTGCTCCTTCTTACCTTGTGCTCCTCTACCTTATCTCAATTCGCGCAGCCTTCCGGAATGAAGCTATTTAAGCTGCATGTTCCCGATGATCAGGCACAATCCGTGATGTCTCTCCTGCAAACTGCTATCACTGGAGATCATTTATGGAATTGCCGGTTCTCCTTGTTCTTCCAAACCTTTACCTATAACTAAAACATTAACAACGCATCAGAAATACCAATTTGTCACGCTCACCTTGTGATGGTAAAGTTTTATCACCAAGCAAATCAGTTGGTATTATTCACGGCCAACAAGGAGGCTATCGCTTTGATTCTATCCCAGCTGCTGCCGGAAATTGCGCGTGTTTGCCCAATGAATGCAGCAATGAAAAGCAAGGAACAAACCTTAACTTACGAAGAATTATTACGCCAGGTAAACAGTGTCGCAGGTGGATTTGAACAGCTGTCGATCATGCCAGGGGACAGAGTTGCATTAATAGGGAATCCATCCCCTCATTTAGTAATCGCTGAATATGCCGCGGCTGCAATTGGCGCCGTACCTTTTGCTATTTTCCCAAGCTTAGCCATCCCAGAGATTGCACATATACTTGAGGACGCTGCTCCTGCAGCCATCATATTCGACTCCACGGACGATAAGATTGCAGAATTAATCACTTCCGCAGCTTCAGCTGCACAGCACCTTGTCTCTTGTCAATCAGGTTCCGCAGCACACTCCATTGAGGACTTCATCTCGAATAAGCCTCACTTCGTCCGGATCTATGAGGCGGATCCCGATGATATCGCCCTCATCATTTATACCGGCGGAACAACCGGGCGCTCCAAAGGTGTCATGCATACGCACCGCGGTCTTCGAAACTGGTCCTCCATGAACACGAGATTAGGCAGCGGTTATAACCGGGCGAAGAAATCCATTGTTGCGAACCTCGCTCATCTGACCGGCCAATTCGTTGTGTGGACTTCGCTTATAGAGGGCGGATGCCTAATCTTCCCGGATTCTTATCCCTTAACCGCGGAAGAGACCGTTACGATCATTGAGCGCGAACAGCTTCGAAATCTTGGCACAGTTGGACTGCTGCTAAGAGATATCGTCAACCTGCCCGGCATTAAACAAAGGCAGCTGCAATCGATCGAGGCGATATCCTGCGGGGGTGCGCCGATTAGTGAAACCACGCTCCGCAAGGCGAGAGAGATTTTCCCGCATGCACAATTAATCGAAGTTTATTCTCAAACCGAAAGCGGTAATTTCATCAGCTCCTTCTCCATCAATGAATGCATGCAGGAAGAGAGATTAAACAGGCTTCAATCCGTGGGCAAGCCTTCTCATACCGCTGCGTGGGGGCAGGAAATTTTCGAGGTACGGGTTGTTGATAATGCCGGTGATGATGTAAAGTCAGGCGCTGCAGGGGAAATCATTTGCCGGGGTCCCTCAGATCATGCGCGGTTATTGGAATAATCCAGGGGAAACGACAAATGCGCTGCGCGATGGATGGCTTCATACGGGAGATATCGGTAAATTGGATGAGGATGGCTACTTGTACCTGTTAGACCGTAAAAAGGATATGATTATTGTTAATGCCTCCAATGTTTATGCTCCGGAGGTGGAGGAAGTACTCGGTAAGCACCCCTCCATTCGCGAGGCTGCTATCATTGGAACGCCTTTACCCAATGAAGGGGAAGAGGTTACAGCGGTAGTCACCCTTCACCCCGAGTTTGAATTGACTTTAGAAGCAGTGCGTCATTACTGTCATGATCGTTTGGCCTCATTCAAGATTCCGACCCGATTGGAAATCGTAACTTCCCTGCCGCGAACAACAGTCGGTAAGCTTAATAAAACAGCGCTAAGGCAGCAATATACTCCCATTTTGTTATGAACATACATTCGAAGCAGCAATTTCATTCAATGAGAATACATACCCCGCTCAGGAAGCATTCGTTTGCCAGCTCGATACGAAGGGGCTGCCCATATCGGCAGCCCCTTCGTTTAGTTCTATTCAAATTTCGCCAGGTAGTAGTTTTTCTTGCCGCGCTTAAGCATGACGAATTTCCCGTACAATCGCTGCTCAAAAGTAACTGCCGTTTCGATGCTCGTTTGTTTAACGCCATTCACGGAAACAGCTCCGCTTTCAATATCCTGCCGCGCTTGGCGCTTCGATGGGGCTGCCCCCACCTCAATCAGAAGTTCAATCAGTCCGATGCTGTCCGTACTGCTAATCACCGTTGTCGGCATGTCTTGAAGTGCTTCGACGAGCTCGGCTTCACTGAGCTGGGTCACATCCCCGGAGAATAACGCCTGGGTTATTTTCTCAGCGCTAACAACCGCTTCTTCGCCATGCACAAGTTTGGTCACTTCACGGGCCAATTCACGGTGTGCGATACGTTTCTCCGGATGCTGGCCGTGCTCGGCCTCCAGCTCTTCAATCTGAGATTTATTCAAGAAAGTAAAATATTTCAAGAACTTAATGACATCCGCATCATCTGTGTTAATCCAGAACTGGTAAAATTGATACGCGGATGTTTTGTTGCGATCCAGCCAGATCGCGCCGGATTCGGATTTACCGAATTTTTTCCCGTCGCTCTTCGTTACAAGCGGCATTGTCATTCCGAATGCGCCGCTGCCGCCCATTTTACCGATCAGATCAAGACCGGCCGTTATGTTGCCCCACTGATCGCTGCCGCCGACCTGAAGCGAGCAGCCGTGATCTTCATGCAGCTTGTGAAAGTCATAAGCCTGCAGAATCATATAACTGAACTCTGTGAAGGATATGCCGTTTGCCAACCGGGAATCAACCGAATCTTTTGCCAGCATGTAGTTGACGGTGAAGTTCTTCCCGACATCACGAAGGAATGTGATGACATCCAGCGGGGCGATCCAGTCGTAATTGCTCACAAGCTTTGCTGCATTCTCAGCAGCATCGAAATCCAAAAAACCGGACAGCTGGCGTTTCAAGCTGTTGGTCCAATCCGCTACGGTTTCTGCCGTGTTTAACGACCGTTCAGAGGAGCGGCCGCTCGGATCGCCGATCAAGCCTGTTCCGCCGCCAACCAAAGCCAGCGGAATATGACCTGCCTTTTGAAAACGGCGCAGACACAGAATAGGAAGCAGGCTGCCGATATGAAGACTATCCGCAGTCGGGTCGAACCCGCAGTACAGAACAACGCGCTCCTTCTGCAGCTTTTCACTCAAATTCTCACGATTAGTGACTTGATGAATCAGCCCCCGGTACTCCAGGTCCTCCAACAGGTCAGTTTGGCTAGCCAGATTAATCTCGCTCATAACGATTCCCTCCAAATGTATGGTTACACAAAAAAGACCCGCCCCTGTCATAGACAGGGACGAGTCATCGCGGTACCACCCTAATTGAAAATGCGTAAGCATTCTCCACTCTTGTCTGGTTAACGGCAGACGACCGCTTTTCCCTTCTGCAGCAGCTGCAGGTTCGGGTCAAGAAGCTCCGGGACGTAATTCACGCTCATTCTGTACCGGCTTGCACCAACCGCCGACTCTCTGGAAGCTAGAAGTAAACGCTACTATCCCCTTCATTGCTTAGCTCATTTATTAAGGACTGGATTAACTTTAACCAATTTCAGTAGCGGCTGTCAACTCTGTCTTGGAGTACCGATTAGGATCGCCATAGATTAAACATCAGCTCATCCGCTGGAAGTACGGTTAAATTTATTCAGCATGTGTATGTTTGGATGCAGATTCCGATGATTATCCATTTATATAACGGGCAGCATCCGGGCATAGTCATTATTTTTCTTTGTGAGAGGGGACCTAATGTATGAATCCTTATAATCTGATCAGCTTCTATTTTCAAGACGATGGAACGATACCGAATAACCCGGGTTTGCCGGTCCTTCTTTATCCAGCCGCATTCAAGGGGAAATCGGATCATGTTGAGCGTACGTTCAATCGGAATAACTGGTTGAACAGCTGGACGAATGGTGTCTACTCTTACCATCACTACCACAGCAATGTCCATGAGGTGTTAGGCGTGACTGGCGGAAGCGCTGTCCTCAAAATCGGTGGCGAAGAGGGCGCTGAAGTCAATGTGCAGGAAGGAGATATTATCATACTTCCAGCAGGTACCGGCCATAAGCGGCTGCGTTCAAGCTCTGATTTTATAGTCGTCGGCGCTTATCCGGAAGGTATGGATTATAATCTGAGAACCGGTAAAGAAGGAGAGCGGCCTGCTGTACTTGAGGAAATCAAATCTGTTCCCCTGCCTGACCGCGATCCCGTCTATGGCAGGAATGGGCCATTGGCTGAATTATGGAAGAGAGGCCGCCCTTAATACCGTTATTTCGTTTATTTTCTCTTAATTGTAACTTTATGTAAGATCGGATCGTCTACTCTATGTCATTCACCTTATTCTGTTGAACGCATGGAGGTCATTTATGGGTTTTCTTTTGAAGAGAATTATGGAGAAACTGGACGGAATGATTCTATTTCTGCTGCTTATCTTCATGACGATCAGTATTTTCTGTATCTTTAGCGCCACCCATAATGATCCCAATCCAGTTTTTGCACAATCCTATACAAGGATGATTCTCTTTTATGGACTTGGCTTCATTCTGTTAATAGCGATGCTGTTCATCAATTATAAATTCATTATGAAGCTGTCTCCGTTCTTCTATCTGTTTGGCTTGGTACTCCTCGCCTTGCTGTTCTTCAAGGGAAGTACGATCAACAATGCACAGGGATGGTTCAACCTGGGAGGCTTCCAATTTCAGCCTGCCGAGCTGTGCAAGCTGCTGTTAATCCTCTTTCTCGCTTCCTTTCTCTCGTGGAGAGCATCGCCAAATCTCCGATTGCTTCAAGATTTGCTGCCAATGGGGCTTTTTACATTTGTCCCCTTCCTACTGGTGTTGATGCAGCCTGATCTGGGTAATTCCATTGGTTATCTGGTTATCCTCGTCATTATCTGTTGGTTCGGAAACATTCGATATCGGCATGCTCTGATTGGCCTGATGATTGTTTGTGTTGTAAGCGTTGCTTCTCTAATCAGTTACATGAACTATCATGATGAAGTCGTTCAATTCATGGAATCCAAGCACAAAGCTTACTGGCTGGATCGAATCGATGCTGTTCTCTTACCCGAGCAGGCATCTGAGAAAGCCACCTATCACACCGACCGGGCATTGGAAGCGATCGGCTCAGGCTCTTTGTTTGGAGAAGGCTATCTCCGTGGAGATTCGGTTCAGACCGAACGCGTTCCTTATGCTTATTCCGACTCCATATTCGTCGTTATTGGAGAGGAATTTGGCTTTATCGGCTGCGCCATGCTGCTGCTGCTGTATTTCTTCCTCATTTATCGAATGATACTGATTGCGCTCCATCTCACTTCCAGAAGAGGGATTTATGTCATTTCCGGTATATCGGCGATGTTTCTGTTCCAGATCTTCGAGAATGTCGGGATGCTTATTGGAATCATGCCGATAACCGGAATCACACTGCCATTCATCAGCTATGGGGGTACTTCTTTGTTGATAAATATGATATCCATCGGCTTTGTATTGAATATTAAAATTTACGACGATATAGACGTAGAAAGCAGCATTCAGCTTGAGCAGCGTGCCGCTGCCTACTAAGCCAAGACAAATAAGGCAGATGTACGATTATCCGCTCCGGCTCCGGCACGGGCGAATACCCCTTTCGGCGCCACTGCGGTACTAGGAGCAGTACAAGGTGCAGAAACGCTTATCTTCTTCTCGTTACTCTGCCGAATCCGACACGTGTCTTTGGCTTCACAGCTTTTCTCGGCGTCAGCCAGCTGTCGGATTTCTTGCTGCTGCTGTCGCGAGTAATTTTGCCTGAAGATTGGGGTGGAGCTTTGTTGAATATCCCGCCGCTCCCGCCTGCTTGACTGGAATCTGCGGTTTTGGAACGTTTGAAGATGGATCCTTGACGGTCGACGGTCATTGGCGGAACGGCTTGTTTCTCTTGAGCGGTCGGAGCGTGATAAGTACCGCCCTTTGGCTTATACGTATCTCGATCGGCGTAGCCCCTGTAAGAGCCTCCCCCATAACGGCCGTTCCCGAACAGATCACCCAGAAGCGTCGCTGCGAGATAGCCCTGCAGGAAGCTTGCGCTGTAATTGCTGCGTACGTAATCCTTCGAATCGACTTCAATCAGCGTATCCTCAGGCTTCTTCTCATCCTGCTGCAAATGGACCACTTTATCCGTGTAGATCAGAAATTGCTGGCCATCCTTGACTTCCGATTGCTGCTGCGGCTTCGACTTATCCACGAGCGCCTTTGCTGTTTCGGCAACAGTCAGACCTGCAGCCCGGTACACATATGAGGTTTGTGATCCGCTTCCGTTAACCGATTCAAGCGGAAATTGCTCTTCTATGGTTGAGGTAATACTGCATGCAGCGAGCAGAGGAACGATTAAACTTACAATCAGCCAATATTTGATCCACTTTTGAATCGATAGCCGCATGTGCTGCCTCCCTTAGCTTAATACTTACAAGCAAGAGCCGATAACAAGCGCGCCTGCTGCATGAATGGAGCCGGCAAGCAGTGCATGAGCGATCTTACCTTCCTGTGTGCCTTTATCCAGATTGAGACCGGCAGTCGTGCGCAGAATAAGCCGCAGCAAGCCTTCAAGTACGAGCAGAATAAGAAAGGAGATGATGGAGACAACCAGCGCTTCGACTAAATGATTAGAAGTGGTGATTGATTGGGATAATATGTACGCTTGGGCAAGAAGCTTCAACACGAACCGTGTCGTAACGGCTACATTGCCCTTCTTGATTTCTTCGATATCCTGATAGCGGGTAAAAAGTGAATCTACGGTCATAAGCACAATGAGCAGCACAGCTGCAGCGCCTGTCCAAACTAACATGGCAATAACTTCATTAATCGTCATCCTGCGCCCCTCCATTATTTTTCATTTTGCTGCGGACGTGGCAGTGCGGGAAGAAAGAACATCATTTGGCAGTCAGGCATACAGCTTTCAGACAGGACTCATCATGCCTTCTTCGCGTTCGGAGATGTTCTTTCTAATCCGAAATCCGCAAGTTCGCTGAGATTCAATCAGTCCTTATTCGTTACCGCTATCGTATTTCTTCATTAAGGCAGCAAGCTCATCATCGACCGCTTTATTCCTGCCGAGCGCTTCGATTTCGTCGTCCAGTGATTTCCCTTTACTGTTCAATTCATTGCTCGCTTCAGCTTGAGCTTCCATCTGCAGCATCTTCTCTTCCATCCGCTTCATGCCGGCGGAGGCCGTGTCTGAGCTAAAGCCTCCTATTGATTTATTAATCTCAGCCTGGGCTTTGGCGGCATTATACCTGGCAGCAAGCGTCTCCCGTTTATTCTTCATCTCGGTCAGTTGACTGCGCATCTCTGTAAGCTTGCCTCGCAGATTGTCAGCAGCGGCTTTGTTCTGATCAAAGCTGATTTTGTATTCGGAAGCCTTCTCTACAGCGGTATTTTTCTCTTCCAGCGCTTTGCGGGCCAGCCCGATATTTTGGGCCTGAACCGCAGTATGCGCCTGCTCTTCACGTTTCTTCGCTAATGCTTCCTGATCCTCATAAAGCTGCTTGAACCGTTTCTCAATGGCGATTTGCGCCGCTACGGCTTTCTCGGCATCTCCAAGTCCTCCTGCATGTCCCGAATATATTGATCGGTCAGCTTAACAGGGTCCTCTGCTTTCTCAATCAAGGAGTAGACGTTCGATAACGTCAGGTCTCTCATTCGCTTAAATAATGACAATGTAAAAAACTCCCTTCCCTAATCACCCATCAATTGTGATTCAAAGTCATGCAAACTCTTTAATTACTATGAAGGAAAGAAAGCAAAAATAAATAATCACCGTAACTTTTTTCCATGATTTGCGTCTATCCACTATATCTCTAATTTTTCCAGCCATCATCTATATAAAGAATCTTGGGGGAACTGCGAATGGGCAAACGAGCAAAAAAAGATCATCTTGAATTATTTCGGGGTCTCGCCATCTTGGCCGTTCTTATGATTCATGTCACTTCCACACCGATTGTCACGCTGCCCATGAACTCCACCTTGTACCCGCTGTATCACATCGTCAACACCGTCAGTCATTTCGCGGTTCCGGCATTCATTTTCTTAAGTGCGTTAGTCATGTTCTATCAGTATGATGATGTCCAGAAGCATAGCTGGTCTTCGTTTTTTTTCAAACGATTTCAAGTCATCGCCATTCCGTATGTGTTATGGTCGATCTTCTATTATGTGCTGGTCATTCGTATCGAGGGGAAAACAATTGAGGAGAGCTGGCCTTCATTCTTAAAGCATCTGCTGATCGGGAGCAACTACCCCCATTTGTACTTTATCATCGTCATCGTGCAGTTCTATCTGCTGTTCCCGTTGCTGCACCGGATTTTGTACCAGAAGGCTATTCGCACCCATCTGCTGTCGGTAGGCATTCTCTCCCAGACAGCCTTCTATCTGTTGAATTATCACTATTGGCACCTGAAAAAAATCGGCAGTCTCGCTCCATCCTATCTGCTCTTCTACTGCTTGGGTGCATCTGTCGGATTAGCCATTCAATCGACGGACGGGATATTTCGGATGCGAAAATGGATCTTCTACACCTGGTTTCTGTTGGCTGCTGCTTATTCAGCCCAAATGTGGATGCAGCGGGCAGACCCGCACTGGGTTCCAAGGTCTTGGCTGTCCGCGATTAACTTTGCGGCCGACTACAGCTTCTGTGCGATCAGTTGCTTGGCCCTGCTTCAATTGTCACAGCTTCTATCGGGCTTGCAGTGGGCAAGGCTCAGAATGTTTATTTATTCGATCGGGGCGACATCCCTTGGCATTTATTACGTTCATCCGTTTCTGCTGCTGGTATGGCGGAAAAAATTCATGTCTAACGATCCCATCCTCTATCATCCACTGACTTGGATTGGCGGAGCGATCGCATTATTCCTGTCTTGGGGGTTTACGGTGGTCATACAAAGAAGAACTTGGGGGAGTCTAATCGTTGGGAAATCAGCTGCTCGAAGGGGCAAGCGTAATCCATTAGCCGTAGAGCCCGGGCATGAACCAGAAAAACCCTCCCGGCAGGAAAATATCCAGCCAAGGGAGAGCAGCGACTCTGCTTAATGCAATTGACCCTGCTGGGATTTGCGCCAATCAGATGGCGAGGAACCCTCCTTCTTCTGGAACCAGGCGCTGAAGGAATGAATGCTGGAGAAGCCGATTTGCTCGCCGATGAGCTGAATGGGGCGGTTGGTTGAGCGAAGCAGCCATTTGGCCTCCTCTATCCGGCACTGCTGCAGATATTGCTTGGGGGATAAACGGTATCCCTCCTTGAAGAGGGCGCGGTAAGCTGATTCGGACAGCCGGCAGCGCTTAGCCAGATCACTGATCGATATTTCGCTGCTCAGGTTCTTGCGAATGAAGTCGGCGGATGCAGCTATCGAGAGCTGAAGCTTTTCACTATTCTGATGCTGGATAAGGAAGAGAATGAAGAGCTGAGTCCAAGTCACCAAACAGCTTGTCTCTTCTTGAAGCGGGCCGGAAATCATCCGAAGCCATTGCTTGAACAAGGTTTCATACTGTTCAAGGGCTATGGAGGAGAGCAGCAGCACCCGCGGCGCTTCTCCTTGAACCAATTGCTGAAACAGCTTCCCTACCTCTTCTGGCATGCTGCCAGCTTCAAGCACGCCAAAGCGAATTCTCGAATCGCTGCTGTAATCATGCAAGCAGTGAGATGGAATTAAGAGAACATGGCCAGGCTCAAGTGCATGGGTGAAGCCATCATAGAAGAAGCTTCCCTGTCCCTCCAGAACGATAGAAATCTCGAATGTAGGATGGGCATGGGCTCCCATTATCCAACCCGCATGATGTGTCGCAAAAGATGATTTCACGTAGGGACAATCGATTCTAACCCTCTCCTCTGTGCTAGGCTTGACCTTAATTTATCATAATGTCTGAACAGCGAAAAGAGCCTGACGCCCGCTTACAACCGTGCGGCAGACTCTTTTTTGCTGCTCAAAGGTATTGATCAAAAAATGAGGCTGCTCACACTCCCCACTTCGCTCTTGCCTCTTCCATTGGAATTGTCTTACCTGAATGCCAAGCATAATGTCCCTTCGGCTTCGCCCCGACCCAGCGTTCATCCACTGGCTCCGATTGCAGCTGGTATCTCGTATCTGCGCTTAAACGATATTGATTCGTCTGATTCGTAAGTGACCCATGCATCGTATACATCCCGAACAGGATCGCATCCCCCGCCTTAAACTCTGTCGTCGCCCATCGTCCGCCATATTTCTGGGCCAGCTCGAGCGGATCGTCAGTGAACCAGCCGTCTATGCGGTCCCGATCAACATCCATTTGGCCGTAGGTCTCTCTAATTCGGTCAAAATGCTGGGAGCCGAGCAATACAGCCAACCCCCCAAGCTCATAGGAAATATCACCGAGCGGCGTCCAGAGCGTGTACAAATTGCGCGTCCCCCGGCCCATATATACGATATCGTAATGCGCGCCTGTGAAGCCGCCATGGCATACCGCACGCACCCATTTATAATCATAGGTCAGCGGAGTCCCGCCAAGGAACCGTTCGAAGAATGCCATGGTTCGAGTTCCGTTTACAACCCGGAGCAGCTCCTCCGGCTGTTTCTCGCTGCCTTGAAAATTCGCCGCTTTGTTTGCCTTGTTGATGATGGCATCTTCGATAGCCGTGCCCGGCTCCAGCTTCCCCTGCTCCGCAATACGCTCCAGAAAAACCCGTTTCGCATCCAAAACTTCCTGACGGTCATGGAATCCGCGAATCAGTAAATAACCGTCTTCTTTCATTCGCAGACGAAGGGCCTCCTCATCATGAAGAATGTCGTTCGAGTCACGTAATTCAGTTAGATACGGCCCGTTCATTTCAAGCTCTCTCTCACCGATTTTCACTTTGACCATGTAAGCTGCCTCCTTATCATACATACCGTTAGCTTACTTGTAGTATAAGTTCACGAAGCTTGCACGTCTTTGTTGAAAACGCTTAGAGATTTATGCAAAACCTAAAGCAGCCGCTTGGCGCAGCAGGCAAGGAAATACCCTCCGCAGGAAGGAAGCGGAGAACCGGTACGTCTGCTTATTGTGGCGATTGGAAGCGGCTTGAACGCTTGGCAAGCAGAGGCCGAGCCCAGCCGTTATAAGTTCGACTTCGGCAACGGAAATGTTGAAAAGGGTTACATTGGTGTAAGCGCATCCGACCGATACGATGAGAAGAAGCGATACGGCTTCCATACGCCGGAGGATATGATCGATGTCCCCGCCTCCGGAACAGGAACGGCAAGCCGGATACGCCATTTACGTTAAGCGCTCAAGCTTTCCAGCCATCCAAAGACGAACCCGAAGAATAACGAAACCGAAGCGCTGTTCAAGGAGATTATGCGGGACATGATCCGGCAGGTCAAAGCGAAAGGCGCAGCGGTCATCCTGTCTACGCAGCAGGGTAGAGCGACCGATTTTAACCCGGAAGGCGAGCACAGCTCCGTGAACAGGTGGTATCGTCCATCCATTCTGGCTTTGGCGCACGAAGAGAACGTACCGCTTATCGATTTGAATGTGCTGAGCTCGGCTTATTTTACATCGATCGGACCCGAAGCGACGCTCGCGCTCTATATGCAGGGAGATACCCTGTACCCGAATCGGGCTGGAGCGGCGGTTCTCGCCAGACTTGTGGGGGAGGAATTGAAACGGCAATGTCTGGAAGGGTTCTCAGATCCGGAGAAAAAGGAATCTGAGATTCACGGGGAATGAACACCACAAATGATTAAAGAGGCGGAATGATGGTGAACAAACATATAGTTTCCAGGATGAAAAAGGCAGGCGCGCTTTTGCTTGCTTCTGCACTCGCCCTATCCGTGTCGGTACCGCAAATAGCGGCGGCTTCAGCGGGAGGAGATACCGGGGCAGGTCCGATCCCGAAGCGGCAGATGGAATATTTGGACCGCGGGCTTGCAGCCGTCAAAGTGGATAACGGCGTATTCGCGGCGATCCGCCCGGATCGGATTTTACGGAGAAGAAGATGGTCTTGAAGGCAGTACCCGCGGCTAAGGCTCTCAACTGGCTGACCCTCCGCATGAAGCGGAGGATCTTCTTCCGAACATTTTCAAGATACAATTACATCGCATCCAGCTGCCCAATCGTCGCTGCCGGAGTCCGGCTGACCGCAGGTTGTGCGGATGCAGCGTAGGCATTCTCGCCGTGCAGGCTGATATCGAGACCGACCTCCTCTTGATCCTTCGCAACTCGCAGAGGAATGAACAAGCTTACGATTTTCAATAAGACGAAGGTGCCCACAATCGCTAAACACACGGCAACCCCGACATCCAAGAGCTGTATCGCTACCTGCATCGGATGACCGTGAATCAGACCGTCAGCCCCGGCAGCGTTAACTTCCTTGCTGGCGAATATCCCCGTGGCGAGCGCCCCCCATATTCCGCCTAAACCATGAATGCCAAAGACGTCCAGCGTGTCATCCACTTTGAATCTCGATTTTAGGAAAGCAATGCCGAAGAAGCAAACGAAGCTGGCAATTCCGCCGATGAGAATCGACGAAAGTACGGATACATACCCTGCTGCTGGAGTAATAGCGACGAGGCCGGCAATAACGCCGGTTACGGTACCGACCAGGGTCGGTTTCCCTTTCCTTGACCATTCGATCGCGGCCCATGCGACTCCGCCTGCTGATGCTGCAACATGTGTCGTTGCATACGCAATAGCGGCCAACCCCCCGGATGCGAGTGCACTCCCTCCATTAAAGCCCATCCAGCCGAACCAGAGCGACATGCCGCCGATAAAGAACAAAATAACATTGTGCATGGATTCCCGCTGATGCGGAAACTGCTCGCGTGGTCCGATCATCATAGCTGCGACCAGGGCGCTCACGCCAGATAGAATATGAACGACCGTACCTCCGGCGAAGTCGAGTCCGCCCATCTTCATCAGCCATCCGCCGCCCCATGTCCAATGAGCCATCGGCGCATAGACGACCGTTACCCAAAGGACGGAGAAAAGGACCCACGCGGATAATCGGATCCGCTCAGCGGCCGCGCCTGAAATCAGGGCAACCGTAATGGCTGCGAACAAACATTGGAAGATCGCGAAGATTAAATGCGGAATGGTCATCGAACCCGAAGGATCGGCTCCGACTCCCTTGAATCCGAAGAAATCCAGCCCACCGATCAGACCATCCACATCTGGCCCGAACGCCAAAGTATACGCCCACAGCACCCAGACCAAGCTGACCACGATCATGCTGCTTAAGCTGTACATCATCGTAGAGAGCACGTTGCGTGAGCTCACCATACCGCCATAAAATAACGCAAGACCCGGCACGAACATAAACATCACGATTGCCGATGAAATCAGCATCCATGTTGTATCCCCAGTATCGATCGTTCCCATTTTCTTGCCTCCTTAAAGTTTTTGCGCGTGTGCCTTGAATGCCGAAATATCGGCAAGAACAAAGCAAAAACTCGCTTCGTAAGCGCATGCTAAGTTTTTGCGCGGCTATGCCCCGTGATTCTACTCAAGGAATCACGGAGCAAAAACTCGCTTCCAAAGCATTCGCTTAGTATATGTTGCGGTGCTGTTCAACTCATCCACACGAACATGAAGACGCCAACCGCTACTGATCCACCCGAGATTAGGGGTCTCATCAGCGCATGCCATCCCTTGGCGGGATTCTTCAATGAACGCCATAGAAGCCAGCATCCGTATATGATTCCCGCCAAGTTCAAGAGGAAGACAGCCAGCGTGAAGAGTGTTCCCCCATTCTGATGGTTCATGGGCATATCCATACCCGACCCCATGTCCATGCCCGCCACGGAGTGACTGGCGTGAAGCTCAGCATCACTTAGTCCGATGAGCAACGGAACAAGGAACATGTGAACGGTATGCAGCAGCAGCGTCAACCCGATCGGAACGGCTGTCCATACATAATACACCCAATCGGTCCCAAGTCTCCGCAGCCTTTGGATCATCCATGCCCCTCCTTGGAGTGACAGCCTGATGCTTTCGAGCCTTTCGAGCTGCAAGCGCTGATCTTTGTCGAAGGAGGTACGTCAAGCGCCGGACTTGCGGAGAAGAATCCGACCGGTTTTAATAGGAACCCGGTATATGCCGTAGGCATCACCGGCCAATCTTCCGGCCTAGGAATATGATTATGGCCCATCGTATACCACACCACGATATCGGTATTTGCAACAGGCCGATCTTCCTCCGTCCACTTGGATAATCCATCACCGCCGGCATGCTGATTCGGATAATTGCCTGCTGCGAACATTTCATCCCGGTCATAAGGCGTCACCCAGAGGTGATGCTGAATAAAGCCCGCCCTTTTGATCAGACTTGATTCCGGTGAAGCAAACGGGAAGCAGTTCTCGCCGGGAACGATTTTGTACCCTACCGATTGATTCATCTCATTCTTCACATTATCATTGACGAATTTCCAATAGCGCGCCGATCTCAGATCCAGATCCCGAACTGCCTCCTTCTCGGTTTCAAGCAGCGTGGATTTCGCCCAGAAAGCATTGTTGAACGGATTCTCAGGACCTGCCGGAGCGGCTTCAGTATTCACTTCATAGACCGAATTTTCATTGCCATCAATCTGAAGATCCAGCCGTACATTGAAGAAATGCTGATGATTAGGCGCATACAGCTCCGGGGCAACCATCGTGCCATAGAGCGGCTGTTCATTCTCCTCCAGCGCTCCGACGGAGAGAATACCTGTCAGTTTAATCTGGAACTCGATATTGCCATCCTGATAAAAGTACCAGAAGAAGCCATATTCATAATTCGCCACCGTAGATATCGAGGAAATCACAAGTCTGCGCGACCGGCGCACTTCGACTTCGTTCGTTCGCCAATCCGTGTGCTTCCATAGAATCCCGTAATCCTCCTCATGCATACAGATGGCATTCTTGATAACAACCGTCTCACCGCGGCTGTTGGTCATCGCTGCATCCAGATATTGAATATAGCCGACACAGTCGCAGCCAAGCTCCAAGCTGTTGGCAAGCTGTCCGATCCCATATTCCCCGCTGTCAAAAGCATTTTTACGATTCTGCGTAGGTCCAGGATCACCGTAAGGAACTACCATTTCCGACAATGCGGCTCGATATAGAATCGGGCGTTTCCGGCCTTGATCTTCGTAGCTAACCGTGTGGATGGTCAATCCTTCGCGTGTATTAAAGCCGATTCGCAGATTCCACTTCTGCCAGTTTACCTCGTGGCCGTTCAGTGTGAAGCTCGGCCCATCCGGCTGCGTAATCTCAATCGGCTTCAAATCCGTTCGAAGCTCACCTGCTGCACCTGGCGTATAATTAGCGGATTTCGGTGGAATCACGCGGTACGGATACTCTTCCACGCGAATAACTTCCATTGAATTCAAATCTATAACAGGAATAATCCCGAGCGGACGGGCATAACCATTCTCACCCGCTTCACTTCTCAGGAAACAGAGCGGCCTTGCCATTCGAATGCTCTGTTCATCCTCGAAACCGAAGTTCCCCGCTGACCAGAGGTCAACCATGACGAGGGATGAATCCGTGATTCCCAGACGCTCAATCGCCGCTTGAAACGCCGGACTCGCTTTGACCGCCTGCTCGCATTCCACTTGTTCATCGAGCATGATCGTCGGCTGGACACCAGGAACATGCGTCCACGAAACGACCTGCTGATCCGTGATGGACACAACCGCTTCATAACATGCGTTCAGTGCGTTGTTCAGAATAACAATCGCTGCTTCTCTTTTGAAAGATGCAGAGCCGTCAAATCCGATGACCATTTCCTTGCCCGGTTCTCTGAGCATGACGGAAACAAAACGATCATACGTATTCAGCTGTTTCTTTTCCTTAAGTGTCTGAACTGCAATTTCAATTTCTTCCGTGCTGAGCGGCTCCAGTGGATGCTTGACCTGCTGTGCTTGTATGAGTTCCATTCTCCATCCCTCTCCTTCATCGATTCGCTGTATGTTCCTTCATCCGGCCCTCGCAGATGTAAGGTTATCTCCCATTATAGAGGCGGCTGGCTTTGAACCCAATACGTCTTTCCCATCTATCGGGATGACGCGATAATTTAACAAAAAAAACTCTGGTGCGGTTATTGCACCAGAGCTCCCTTCCTAAGACTAGCTGTTATAGCCTAATTCCGAGGATATTAAATTCGCATATTTCTTCACGTAGAAGCTGTACTTCGCAATCGTGTCCGCGCTGAACCGCAGCTCGGGTCCTGCGACATTGATCGAACCCACAACCGTCTTCTCATAGGAGAATATGGGAGCGGCAATGCCGGTCGTGCCTTCCGTCGCTTCTCCTGTCGTAACCGCGTAGCCCAGTGAACGGATTTGAACCAGGTTCTGCTTAATGTAATCATAGCTAAGCGGTTTCAATGAGGGTACCTCGTCCCAGCATACATGCTGAATGAGGTGCTCCTGCAGCCTCGCCGGCAGATAAGCCAGGATGACACGGTTCGAAGCCCCGATATAGAGCGGGAGTCTGAGCCCGATCGGCTCCGATATTTTGAGAATTTGCGGGGAATCAATCGAATCGATATAGACGCCTTCGTCATTCTCCCGGCTGGCAAGATAGACGGTCTCCCGCGTTTTCCTGGATAGTTCCTCCATATACGGCCGAGCCACAGAACGAAACATCAAGCTATCCCACATCAGAAAGCCATATTTCATTAGCGAAAGACCAAGCTTATACTTT
Source organism: Paenibacillus solisilvae (assembly GCF_042656405.1). Lineage (NCBI taxonomy): Bacteria > Bacillati > Bacillota > Bacilli > Caryophanales > Paenibacillaceae > Paenibacillus > Paenibacillus solisilvae. The sequence goes on from NZ_JBHSOW010000092.1 coordinate 147,185, forward strand.
TTGGTTTTACTGTTTTGAGCAACGAAGCCATGCCTCGATAAAGATACCAGAATGCGATGCACACTTTGTACGGGCATATCCAGCATGCGGCTAATTTCTGTAACACTCAGCTCCTTCTCCATTCCTTGAGGCACTAGTGAATCCAGAATGTGAATCGCTTTGCCAATGACACCGGTCATCTGCTTCTCACCCCGTTCCATTTACGTTAACTTATCTAACATAATTATAACGGTTTCCATATCATTTAGAATAAATTTATCCCACTATGCGGGAAAATCATAAGATTTTCATTGTGAAAATGGTAAAAGGTTCATCATCTTCGTTCACTATGTGTTAGATTAGTAGTATCCTAGACAATCACAGGCTGTCCAGCTCGGCTCATCCCCAAGAAGAAGAGGAGTGGAGGCTTATGGTCAAATCCTTGCTGCAGCTAACGATCAAAGATATTTTAGAGCGCCCGCTCTTTCAAAAGGCAGATGCTTACGCGGATGAACAAGCCCTACAGCGTGTGGTGAAATGGGTTCATATTCTCGAGGTCCCGCAGGTCGGTGGACTGCTGAACGGCGACGAGCTCATTCTATCGACAGGGATCGGCTGGCATGAAGACGAGGAGCTAAGTGTATCCTTTCTTCGTCAACTTATTGACTGCGGTGCATCGGGATTATGCATTGAGCTTGGCACCTACACCAAGAAGCCCTTCGAGAAGATGAAACAGCTTGCAGAACAGGAGCATTTCGCTCTTATTTTCTTCTATGAGGAAGTCAGATACATCGATATAACGCAGGATCTGCATGCTTATTTCATTCACCAGCATCACCGGATGGTTTCAGAGCTCGAAGCCTTGTCCGGCCAATTCAATCAGCTGTTGCTCGCAGGCAAAGGAGTCCTTCCACTATTAAAAACGCTGCATCAGGCTACCCAAGCTCAAGTCGCTTTCTTCCCTGTCGAGGCGGAGGCCTGCTTTTATCCTCCCATAAACAAAGAAAATGCCGATTATATATACCGGCAGTGGATAAGCGGTGAGCTGCTGAGCGGTGCAGAACGCAAGAAAAGAAACACCCACCGGCCAATTCTGGCGATGGACCACCTCTTCGCCGACTTGCTGCTGAGCTCCAAGAAAGAGCTCAGCAAGTTCGATATCTTCGCACTTGACCGCTGCACGACCGCCGTCGCCCAGGAAATGATGCGAACCAGGTATATGGAGGAACGCAGGCGGCATCAAGAGGATCTCTGGATTATCGAATGGCTGAACGGCAGACACGGATACGATGAAATCAAAGACTATCTCACCGGCTTGCGATCATCCATTAAGCTGGCAAGAGCAGCTGTTTGCGTGTTTGATTTGCAAGTTAAACGGCATTCCGGCACATGGGACTTCGAGCCGCTGCTTATTCAGAAATACATGGTCGCCCGCTCCATCTTCGAAGGGGAAGGCTTCTTCCTCCTTCCTACCTTAGCAGACAAGCAAATGGTCTTTATTCTGCTGGACCAATTAAGCCGGAGCAGCGCTTCCGAGAGAATGATGAAGGGAGTTTCACGCCTGCAGCAGACGGAGGATCAAGAGGAATCCGCTTTTTTCACCGGTTTGATTGGAATCGGCCAGGAGATCAGCGATTTTACTCAGCTGCAGAGCAGCTACGAAACCGCCAAAGAAACGATTGTGATTCAAAGAGATGTCGGACCGCTCTTAAAACCCTTTTACAGTGAGCTTCATGCCTACAGAATGGTCTATATGCTCAAAAAAGCCGGACAGCTTCCGGCCTTCATCGAGGAGTATATAGGAGCTTTGGTGAAATACGATATGGAGAAAAGCGGCGAGTTATTGAAGACCCTTAAGGTCTATCTCACTCAATATGGCTCCAAACAGGAGACGGCCACGGAACTCTTCATCGTCCGGCAAACCCTCTATCATCGGCTCGAGAAAATAACAGCGCTTATCGGCGACAATTACATGCGTCCTGATCGCCGGATCATGATCGAGCTTGCTTTATACGCCTATGAATACTCACATGGCCCGATTCATTAATTGTTCATTAACAGCAGCTGAGCCCAGTATTTGCGGGCATTCGCATGACATACCAATAAGCTCACTTTCTCACCGATTCCGCCCGGCTGTTCGAAGATCAATCGGTCGCCGCTTAAATCCTCAATGACAGCGGATAACACATAGCCTTGAGACACCATGGCATCTATATTCGCCTTTTCTGATACATAATCATCGTAATCGGACATTGTCGCTGCCTCCTCCAAGTATTACAGATCCGATTTGTATTTCTTTCGTTTCAAATAACGGCCGCTGCCTGCTGATCCGACAAATTGCTTATCGCGAATGACGAATTCGCCGCGGCTTAATACCGATACCGGCTCGCCTGTCACTCTCATTCCTTCAAAAGGATTATAGTCCACGTTCATATGATGCGTTGCCGCCGATATCACCCGTTCTGCCGCAGGGTCGAAGATTACCAGGTCCGCATCGCTGCCTACGGCTATCGTGCCCTTCTGCGGGAAGAGACCGAAGAGCTTCGCAGCCCGCGTAGCGATCACATCGACGAATTGATTCAGCGAGAGTCGGCCTTTTGTCACCCCTTCGGAATAGATTAAACTGAAACGATCCTCAATGATGGGCCCGCCGTTTGGTATTTTACTGAAATCCCCCCGGCCGAGCTCTTTTTGCCCTTTGAAATTGAAGGAGCATTGATCAGAGCCTACGGTCTGAAGCTGTCCGTTCTTCAGCGCATTCCATAAGACTTCCTGATGCCAGGCTTCGCGGAGGGGTGGCGACCATACATATTTGGCTCCTTCAAAGTCCGGCCGCTGCAGATACGTTTCATCCAGCAGCAAATATTGAGGACAGGTTTCCCCCCATATTTCATGCCCCTGATTCCGGCTGTCGGCAATCTGCTGTACCGCCTCGGCGCAGGTCACATGAACCACATAGAGCTGAGAATCGGCAAGTGCCGACAGCTTCGCCGCTCTGCCGGTTGCTTCACCCTCCAGCACCGAGGGACGGGTCCTTGCATGGAAGATCGGATCCGTGTTTCCTTCAGCCAGCGCTTGGGCGATCAAATAGTCGATCACATCGCCATTCTCCGCATGAACCATCACCAGAGCCCCCTGCTCCTTAGCCATCAGAAGCGTGCGGTACAAGGTTCCATCGTCCGCCTGAAGGACGTTCTTGTATGCCATAAATACTTTTAGAGACGTGATGCCTTCCTCAGCGATAATTTGCGGCAGTTCAGTAAGCACAGCGTTATTCACCTCTCCAATCATGAGATGGAAGCTGTAATCGATCACCGCTTTACCCTGCGCTTTCGCATGCCAGGTTTGAATGGAGCTGCACAGAGGCAGTCCTTTATTCGTCAAGCAGAAGTCGATCACCGTCGTCGTTCCCCCAAAAGCCGCAGCTATCGTCCCCGTCTCGTAATCATCTGCCGTTATCGTACCGCCGAAGGGCATATCCAGATGCGTATGGGGGTCAACACCTCCGGGGAAAACAAAGCAGCCTTCCGCATCAATAACTTCTGCAGCCTCCGCCTGGAGATTCATGCCGATGGCTTGAATAATCCCGTCATTAATCAATAGATCTGCTTTATAGTGATCCGCTGCCGTCACAATCGTACCGTTCTTGATGATTTTAGCCATGCAAACGATGCCTCCTCAGCTTTAATCGTAGGTGGAGCTATCTCGTTTTGAATGCAGCAATTGCTTCCTGACGCTGATTCCAATTCATTGGAGCATGGCCGGAAGGAACCTCAATCATATCGATTGCCCCCTCAACCGGACACACAATTGAGCATAGATTACAGCCCACGCAGTCTTCTTCCCTTACTTTCAGATAAGCATTCCCCTGCTCATCGGTTAGACGGTCAATACATTGGTGCGCCGTATCCTCACAAGCGATATGGCATTTATTGCAGGAAATGCACACCTCTGTATGAATCTTGGCGACAACGGCATAATTAAGATCCAACTGGCCCCAATCCGAATAACGGGGCACAGATTGGCCGGTAAGCTCGGTTACAGAGGCAATGCCTTTATTGTCCAAATAGTTGGACAATCCATCGAGCATCTCCTCGATGATGCGAAATCCATGATGCATTACCGCTGTACACACCTGCACATTGGATGCGCCCATGAGCATAAATTCTGCGGCATCCTTCCAATCCGATATTCCTCCGATGCCGGAAATCGGAAGGTTCATTTGCGGATTTCTCGCGCACTCAGCAACCATATTCAGCGCGATTGGCTTGACAGCAGGCCCGCAATAACCCCCGTGCGATCCCTTACCTCCAACATGAGGTATCGTATTCCAGCTATCCAAATCAACGCCGGCCAAGGAGTTGATCGTATTAATAAGCGAGATCGCATCCGCTCCGCCCCGTACGGCAGCCAGGGCAGTGGCGGTAATATCGGTGATATTCGGTGTGAGCTTCACGATAACCGGCGTTCGGGCGACTTCCTTCACCCACGCCGTCTGCATCTCCACAAGATCGGGCTGCTGCCCCGAAGCAGCCCCCATTCCCCGCTCCGCCATCCCATGCGGACAGCCGAAGTTAAGCTCGAGTCCGTCAACGCCGATCGCCTCTATCCTCTTGACGATTTCATGCCATTTCTCCCGCGTCGGTTCGACCATGAGGGAGGCAACCAGCGCCCGGTCCGGAAATCTCTGCTTCGTCTCCGCCATTTCTCTTAGATTCACTTCGAGCGGGCGGTCCGTAATAAGTTCAATATTATTAAAGCCCGCTACACGCTGACCATTGAAATGTACGGCAGCAAACCGGGATGAAGTGTTAATAATCGGGTCACCCAGCGTTTTCCATACGGCCCCGCCCCATCCGGCCTCGAACGCCCGCTGTACTTGGTAGCCCGTATTCGTAGGCGGAGCTGACGCCAGCCAAAACGGATTGGGTGATGAAATACCCGCTACATCGACGCTTAAATTAGCCATGTTGGGACCCTCCTAAGAGATTTGTGAAGAATGAACGCTAAGCTGTCTCACTCTGAGCTGCAATCAGCTGCTTATAGATCGAATAGGCAGCCAGTTTACCCTGCTGCGCCGCTGAAACAACCATGGCCTCGCCTTGTCCTTCTCCGAATATAACATCGCCGGCAGCATAGACCTGCGGATTGGACGTTCTGTACGTTTCAGGATCGATTTGCACAATTCCGCGGAGATGCTCCAGCCCAAACTGCTCCACAAGCGGTACATACCGCGTCTGTCCGATTGCTTTAATAACCGCATCTACGGGAATGACCCACTCTGACCCCGCAATCTCAACCGGACGGGCTTTGGCACCGGCCTCCTGCTGCACCTCCAGCTTCATTCGGATACACTCCAGACCGACAACCCGCCCGTTCTCATCTCCGATGATTCGTTTGGGTGCTGTGAACCATTGGAAATGAACACCGTCCTGCTTAGCGAACTCGTACTCAAATTCATAAGCAGTCATTTCCTTCGCGGATCGCCGGTAGAGAATCTGAACCTGCGCTGCTCCCATTCTTACCGAACAGGTTGCTGCGTCAATCGCCGTGTTGCCCGCCCCGATAACAGCTACGCGTTTACCGGCCAAATCCGTAGAAATCTGTGTTTTCGTAGATTCTACGAACTCGATTGCATCGTGCACCCCCTCCAGCTGTTCCCCTTCTATACCGAGCATCGGCACCTTCGACATCCCAACCGCAAGCACAACCGCATCATAATCCTTCAGCAGCTGCTGGGGCATAATATCCGAGCCGACGCGTTCATTCGTCCGGATCTCAACGCCAAGCTGCCTGATCTGTTCTACCTCCCACAGCGCAATGGCTTGCGGCAAGCGAAAGGAAACAATTCCGTACGTGTTCAGTCCGCCTGCCTGCTGCTTCGCTTCAAACACCGTCACCCGAAATCCGAATCTGGCCAGCTCCCGGGCTGCCGACAGACCCGCAGGACCACCTCCAATGACTGCGGCCGATTTGCCATTGCTTGCTCCCGCCGAGAATAACAGCTGATCATTCTTAATCGCCCAATCCGTAGCATAACGCTGCAAATCCCCGATCATAATCGGCTTCGATGAATGATTAAGCACGCACGCTCCCTCGCACAGCTCCTCGGTCGGACATACCCGCGCGCAGCTTGCGCCCATCGGGTTGGCTTCCATGATTGTTTTTGCCGAGCCTTTCAGATTACCGGTGGCAATCTTCTTGATAAACGAAGGAATATTGATCCCGGTCGGGCAGGCCTGAATACAAGGCGCATCATAGCAATACAGGCAGCGATTCGATTCTTGAACAGCCTCCATCGGCTTCAATCCTGACTTTACTTCAGCGAAATTCCGCCATAGCTGCTCAGCAGAAATGAACATGTTCACGCACCTCCCAGCGTCTTACAGGCTTGTAATATTCGCATAGGTTTCCGGCCGGCGATCCCGGTAAAACTGCCACGCATCACGAACGTCCCGAATCACCTTCTTGTCCATAACACCGATAACCACTTCATCCTTGTCCCGGCTGCCGATGGCAATAATCGAGCCTCTGGGATCAACCAGATACGATTGCCCGTAGAATTCCCCCATATTCCAAGGCGCTTCAAACCCGACCCGGTTGATTGCTGCAACATAGTAGCCGTTGGCTGCTGCATGGGCCGGCTGCTCCAGCTTCCACAGATATTCCGACGTACCGGCGACAGTAGCAGAAGGATTAAACACAATCTCCGCCCCGCTAAGCCCAAGCATCCGGGCGCCCTCGGGAAAATGCCGGTCGTAGCAGATATAGACGCCAATCTTGGCATAAGCCGTCTCAAACACGGGATATCCCCTATTCCCGGGTTTGAAATAGTATTTCTCCCAAAATCCGCAGCCGTCCCCGCCCGCAGCTACATGCGGGATGTGATGCTTGCGGTATTTGCCAAGATAGGCGCCATCCGCATCAATAACCGCTGCGGCATTGTAATAGGCAGCGATGCCCTCCCTTTCGTAGATAGGAAGCACGATGACGACGCCGAGCTCCTTCGCCAATTCCTGAAACAGCCGCGTCGTCGGTCCATTCGGAATTTCCTCGGATGCCTCATACCACCTCGCAGACTGCTCGGCACAAAAGTAAGGTCCGTAGAATATCTCCTGCAGAGAAATGATTTGAGCCCCTTTGGCAGCCGCTTCGCGAACAAGCCGGGTATGCTTCTCGATCGCATGGCGCTTATGAGTCTCTACCGGTTCATCACCGTGAACATCATGGGATGCTTGAATAAGTCCGATCGTGACCAGCTGCATCCTTAATCCCTCCCTGCACCTTGCGATGCAATGTGAACAGCCGTGCGATACAACAGCTCTGTCCCGATCGAGATATCCTGTGGACTTGAATATTCGAGCGGATTATGGCTGATCCCATCCTTGCAGCGAACGAAAATCATGCCATAATCGCAGAAGTATGACATCGTCAGCGAATCGTGAAAAGGACCGCTCATCAGCTTCGGAGGAGAAAGCCCCATCTCTCCTGCCTGTTCCTCCATCACTTTCTTAATCCAATCCGCACAGAAACGCGCCTCGCTGTTCGTATCCTCCCGCAGCGTATAAGTAAGCCCATATTCCTGTGCTGCACGGTCTAACAGGGCAAGCAGCTGCAGCTCTCGCCGATCGCGGCGATCCATATCGATATCTCTTAGATCAACGGTGAACGTTACCTTCTCGGGGATAATGTTGCGGGAATTAGGAAATACCGTCAGCGAGCCAACGGTGCCGACTGTCGGGGCTCCCGGTTCACTGCTTGCCAAATCATGAAGCGCCAAGATCACCTTTGCACTGCCAACCAGAGCATCCCTTCTCATAGACATCGGCACAGAACCCGCATGACCGGCAAAACCCGTCATCTCAACGGTCAGCCAGAGCGGACCCGAGATCCCCGTTACGATGCCAACCGGCGTTTCCAATGAATCCAGAATCGGTCCCTGCTCAATATGCAGCTCCAAGAAAGTCCCGACTTGACCTTCCGCATACTGAGAAGCTGCAAACTGGCCGGGATCGCCTCCAAAATCAATTAATGCCTGCCTGCGGGTCACCCCGTTCCCGTCCATGCGCTCAAGCTCGCCTTCCTCCAGCCTCCCCGTCAACCCTCTCACGCCGAATAATCCCTTATTAAACCGGCTGCCTTCTTCATCGCAAAAAGCCACAATCTCCACAGCCATCTGAGGCACAATCCCTTGCTCCGTTAAAGTCTGTACGACCTCCAGCGCCCCCAGTACGCCAATGACACCGTCGAATCGGCCGCCGTATGGCTGCGAATCAATATGCGAACCGATCATAAGCAGCGGCAATTGATCATCCAGGCCCTCTAAACGCCCGATTAAATTTCCAAAGGCATCGATTCTCGTCGTTAAGCCGGCCTCTTCCATCCAGCTCTTCACCAGCTGCACCCCTTGCAAATCCTCAGGCGACAGCGCCAGCCGGCATACGCCTGTCTCTCCTAATCTACCGATCTTCGAGAGATCTTCAATTCGCTTGTGAAGCCTGGGGCTGTTGATCGTCAGCGATTGGTTTATGGCCACTTTGCTGCACCTCCTTTCCTTCCAATAAGGCATCGAACGCCCCAATAAGCGCAGCTGCGATAAAATCAACTTCCTCATCCGAAGTAATCAGCGGCGGACAAAGCGTCAGAATATTCACGAATCCGGCTACCGTATCCCCATTCTTGCCGATCAGCAAGCCCTGCTGCTTGCAAGCTTGAACGACCTGCAGCACTTTATCAGCCGAAGCAGGCTCTTTCGTAATTTGATCCTCGACCATCTCTATGCCGCAAGCCGAACCGAAGAACCGGATATCGCCGACATTCGGATGATCCAGCAGCAGATTCAACCGGTAGCTGAGCTGCTGCCCGAGATAAGCAGACCGTTCAACAAGACTCTCTCTCTCAAGGATTTCAAGATTAGCCAGCGCTACCGCGCACGAAACCTGGTTGCCTCCGAAAGTGTTAACATGCCGGAAATGACTGATGCCGTCTTTCCCTCTGAAGCTCTCATAGAGCTCAGCCCGAACAGCCGTGGCGGATAATGGGGAGTATGCGCTCGTCAAGCCTTTGGCCATCGTCACGATATCAGGCGTAACGCCGTAATTATGATGACCAAACTTCTCTCCGGACCTCCCAAAGCCGCATATCACCTCATCGACGATCAGCAGGATCCCATACTTGTCACAAATCTCACGGACAATCTGCAAATATTCCGGCGGCGGCACAATCATTCCACCCCCCGTAATAACAGGCTCCAAGATGACACCTGCAACTGACTCCGCACCCTCCCAGTTAATGATGCTGTCATAGATTTGAGCGCATTCAATATTGCAGCTGCTGTAGGATTTACCGAATGGGCAGCGGTAGCAGTAGGGCGGCGGCACATGCTCGAATCCGTCTACCAGCGGCTCGTATTTCAGCTTTCGCTGCGATTGTCCGGTTGCACTGAGCGCCCCCATCGAATTGCCGTGATAGGCCCGGTGTCGGGAAATAAATTTATGACGGGTTCCCTCGCCTTTCTGATGATAATATTGACGGGCGATCTTAAAGGCGACCTCATTCGCATCGGAGCCGGAATTCGAGAAGAAGATGCGATAATCACCTTCAAGCCAGCTGCTGATTTTCTCCGCTAATTGAATCGCCGGCACATGGGATTGGATTAACGGAGAGTATGCAATCGTCTTCATTTGCTCATAAGCAGCGGCCGCAATCTCTTCGCGGCCATGCCCGACATTCACACACCACAAGCCCGACATGCCGTCAAAATATCGTTTCCCGTCAATATCCGTCACCCAGCAGCCTTCTCCTGAAACCACAATCAGCGGTTCATCGTTATGCGGCGAAATATGATGCCACACATAATTACGGTCCTTCTCGAGCAGCTCTTCCTTCGTGAATGCCGGTTTAACTCCACTCATCGCCCCGCCCCTCTCCCTGGCTGCGGCTAAGCAGGCAGTGCCGCGAATGTTAGATGCATCCGCGGCCTGCAAGCTGCCGACTATCCCTTCCTTGCTTCCTCATTCACCGACTGATCAACGGCTGTGCTGAGATCGGCTGCCTTCTTAATCATGCATACTTGAGCGAGATATCGGCCGAAACCTTCAATGAATCATCCACGAACATGCCAACTTGATCCGCTTTGAATTCTTCAGGCCGAACAAGCTTCGCCATTTCCTGCAGCATAGTCCATCGTAAATCCCTGCTTGACCAGATTTATGTCCGTCTTCGGATCCAAGCCATTCTTCTCGAGAAAAGCAAGAATTTGGAACTGCTGACACCCATCCAGCTTCCTACCTTCTTACCCTTCATCTGGGTAAGGCGTATCAATACCGGTTGTTTTCTTCGCTAACAGCCGGCAGCTGCTTTTCTGCGTAATCTGCGCCAGCTGAAACGAGCGGAAGTGTGTTGTCCCGATTTACGAGCAGGGAATCCATGGATGAAACCCCAAAAGGACAAGTGCAAACCTGCTGCCAGCATGAAGCAAGAGGTTTCTTCTGCTCATTCCCACCCAATCCTCTCCTATGTATATGTTTGCGGATGTCCCGGCATATCTAGGAACGATTAACTTTGCACATCTTAAAGCTGTGATGAATGCCAAGGCTTCAGCCATTTCTCTGCTGCAGCGACAAGATAGTAGAAGGCAATACCCAGAACAGCCGCAATGACGATACATGCCCAGGCTAAAGGCATATTGGCCAAGCAGATTTGATCCGACAACAGATAGCCGAGTCCTCTGGAGGAAATGAAGAACTCGGCTGTACCATGGCGCGCAAATCTTCTATCCGGCAGCCTCATCAATGCGACCACTCTCCTCATAGAAGCTCTTTCGCACTTTAGTCATGGTTTCATGGAACAGCTCGGATTCCCGCACCTGATGGCTTCTGTTATCGCCCAGCGGTACATCATGAATGGAATGAAGACGCAGCTCAAGCTGAAGCTTCTCTTTCGTAAATTCGTCTAATGCGGAGAAAGGCTCATCCATGAATAAAATGGGGGGATCCAGACTAAGCACTCTTGCAATGGCTACCCGCTGCTGCATGCTGCCGCTCAGCTGCCAGGAGTAATGATCTTTAAACGAGGATAATCCAACAAGCTCAAGCAATCGCATGCTGGTTTGCAGACGTTCTTTCTTGGAGAGTCCCAGCGTCGATTTCCCACAGCCTGAAGGTCCCAGCAGGGAAACAAACTCATTCTTGTATACTTCGAATTGGATATTCGCAAGTGCAGTAACCCCTTTGCTTTGGCTGCCGAACACCTTACTGACATCATTCACGAGGATTAGCAAGCCCTCCTTATCGATATGTTAGGTATACGATATTTTTAAGTTATTATTATGTAATATTATATAACATATGTTTTCCTTTTTTCACTATACAGAGTGTTTCATTTAGGCGCGTGCCATTTGACACATCGTCCATTCACACCATAAATATAGAAACAACCGCGGAAGAAGTGCCGGTCAGCACATAGAAACAGCCGTGGAAAGAAGCGCTGATCAGCACTTCTTTTCCACGGCTGTTAAGGGGAGGAGACCTGTTTACAGATACGAATTCACAATTGGCTTTACACGTTCGAGACCTTCCCACATATCGCCAGGGCCATCGTAAATTAATACGATTGCACCTCTATAATCGGCTTCCCTTACGGTATCCAGGCAGCGGATCAATTCCGCTTCATCCGGAACTCCATTCTCATCATAATGCGGCTTGGCATGAACGGATACGCTCGCAGGCAGCGTTTGGGCAAACTCCCCGTACTTGTCAGGTGCGCTGAAGTTGCCAAAATCCGTAATAAATCCAACCTCGTCGCCAGTCAATTGGAGCAGCTTTACACAGTTGTCTCCGATTGATGTAAGCGGCCGGAAATTCTCCGTAATGACTCTCACTCCGCTATCCGAAGCATATGCAGCAAGCTCCGATAACCCGGCTGCGGATCGTTCCAGCGCTTCTTGATCCGTTGGCTGGGCTTCACCGGCAACGAGGCGAATTTGCTTCGCTCCTGCAGCGGCGGCGGCATCAATCCATCGGCGGATAAGCGCTTTATCCGCTTCCAGCCTTGCCGGGTCAGTCGTCGTTAAGTCCCCATAATCGAGCAGAAGTGTATCGAATGAAATGCCGGCATTGTTGAACGCATCGCGAAGCTGCGCCAAATAATCTGAATCGGTAGACGGAAAGTGAAAATGGCAGACTTCCAAGGCCTCATAGCCCCGACGCGCAGCTTCAGCAGGCAGATCAAGCAGACTGTGCACAAGCGGCTGTTCTTGTTCTTTGGTATCATGCTGACCCGTCCCGGGGTTCCAGACCGTTAATCGAAGCGGGCCTAACAGTCGATGCAGGCTCCATGTGCTTACGGATAAATAGGACATTTACGCATTCCACTCCTTGTCGTCGTATTATTCAGTTTAGCTGTTAGATAGACGGCATGATATTCCCGCCGCAGACCGGGATGTAAGCACCCGTGATGAAGCTCGACAAGTCTGATGCCAGAAAAGCAACGGCATTGGCGATCTCCTGATCGGTTCCGCGGCGTTTCAGCGCGACGCTCTTCTCATAACCTTCATTGCGCTCCGAATTCGATTTACGGTCCCGCTCGCTGATGGTCCACCCCGGCGCCACTTGGTTCACAGTTATTTGGTGTCCGCCAACTTCCTTGGCCAGGACGCGATAGACGCCGTCCATGCCTCTCTTGCCTGACACATAAGCCGATTGCGTCTCAAAGTTCTGCATCGAGCATTCCGTATTGATACCGATCATTCGTCCTGCGCGTTTCTCAATCATCCCCGGCACGAAAGCTTTGGCCAGAAATACGCTCTGCAGAACACAGGATTCGAACTGACTTCTATAATCTTCAGCAGCCTGCTCAAGAACGGAGGTCCATTGGTACTGAACAACCGCATTGGCAACGACGATATCCACGGCGCCAAGCTGTTCAACCACTTTGGCTTTCATATTCATAATGGAATCTTGAGAGGTGATGTCCGCCTCTACGATTATCGCCCGGCGTCCCATGGATTGTACTTCCTGCTGAAGCTCAAGTGCTCTAGCTTCATTGCTTCTATAATGAATGACAACATCGGCTCCGCACTTCGCCAGCGTACGGATCATCACTCTGCCAAGCTCACCCGTTGCTCCAGTAACCAGTGCAATTTTCCCTGACAAATCAATATTCAACATTTGCATCCCCTTTCATGATAAACAGCTCTCTTTATTATAAAGGATTCCATAGACATTTACTGTATCGCCCGTCCACTTATTGGTCTGTTTTATTGGTTAATAATGATGCATTATTGCTCTAAAGGCGCTTCCAGCTCCCATAGCCCAAACTGCTCCTGACAATAAGACGTAACAAGCAGCAAAAAAAGATCAAGTTCGAATGAACAAGACCTTCAGGCTGCCGCCTCCTGTTACGGTTGTCACTCCTCTTACTCAAATAAAGCAAGCATAGCGATTGTACGGTTTCTTCAATGAATCACTCCGCCGATACTTCCTTAGCCGCTCGGATCACGCTGTGGAAAGCCGGTTTGTGGCGGTGATACCCGTCGAACAGCAGCGGCCAGTTTTTCCTGACCCGGACCGGAAAATAGTCCAGCCATGTATAGCCGTCCGCCGCCCCCCAGAAAGTTACGCCCGTAATAACGTCCCGGTACTCTCTGAACAAGTCAAAGAACTGCCCGTACCGTTCTGCCTGTCTGCGCATCATCTCCGCTGTCGGTTCCGTCAAATCGATGCGGAGGTCATCATGTTCATATACCGAGACGTCCATCTCCGTAATCTGCAGCTGCAGCCCAAGCGGAGCATATCGTTCTTGTCACTTTCCAGATGATACCGGCTCAAGGCATCGAAGTCCGCACGCAAACGTTCCATCCTACCACCTTCATAGAGAGGCTACAAGTGAAGAAAGTGGCGGTAAAAACCGTATTGAAACGAGGCAAAAAAACCTCCAAAAAAATTTCGGACAACCTCTTGCAAGAATCGTTTTCTATGTGGTAAGATCTTTCTTGTACTTGAAAAAAACACATATGCCGGTGTAGCTCAGTTGGTAGAGCAACTGACTTGTAATCAGTAGGTCGGGGGTTCGAATCCTCTCGCCGGCACCATTCTTTTACGGGACGTAGCTCAGCTTGGTAGAGCACCTGGTTTGGGACCAGGGGGTCGCATGTTCAAATCGTGTCGTCCCGACCAAGATAATGATTTAGGTACGAATACATAGCACAAGGAAGAAGCTTGATTACTCAAGCTTCTTTTTTATGATCTTATAATCTGGTTTGATCTTAACCCGATCAGCCACTGAATCCCCCCTCCTCACAAGGCCAACCCGGACCAGTAATAGCCGGCTGCATTATCTTAAATGAAGCTTTTGAGCGATGGCGGCTTGCGAACCAGCGTATGCTGTTCAAACGCAAAGGCGAGTTTAATCAGCATCGGCTCGCAGTAGGCCTGTGCGGTAAAAGTGACCCCAAGCGGCACGCCGGCTTTTGTATACCCCGCGGGGACCACAATGGCCGGATAACCAGCCCGAGAGGATATTCGAGCTCCAAAATCTGCAGGGAACAGCAAAGCATCCAGCTCATGCTCCTTCATTGCTGCATCAATACCATCGATCCTGCACAGCTGCAAATCAGCAGCGCGGTCTTGAAGATACTGCGTTTCCGTTAATGTTCCCGACGTATGATATTCCGCTTGGATCAGAGTTGATTGTCCATATCTGAGTGTTTCCAGCGGATGCTCGTTGTTGAAATCAATGATGTCCCGTAAAGAACGAATCGACGAGCCTGGCGTTAATTTAGCTAAATAGGCATTTAAAGCAGATTTGAATTCATTTAAGACGACCGAAGAATAAGCGATTTGACGTGCTGTCTTAATATTAGCCGGATCTATGATGACTGCTCCCTGCTCCTTCATCCGCTCTACCGCGGAATTGAATATAGCAAGCTGCTCCTCCGTCAATTCTTCAAAATAATAATCCCGCGGAATTCCAATTCTTGCCCCGCTCAGACCGTCTCTCTCCAGAAAAATCGAATAATCCGTATGTTTCCTGCCCACGCTCGTCATAGAAGCCGCATCGGCGGTATCCGTATGGACAAGCGCATTCAGCAGCAATACTGCATCCGTAACTGTCCTTGCCATCGGCCCTGCCGTGTCTTGAGAGGTAGAGAGCGGGAGAATACCAGAGCGGCTAACCAGTCCTACGGTTGGTTTAATACCTACCGTGGAGCTCAAATTGCCTGGATTTAAGATCGAGCCCGAAGTCTCTGTGCCGATGGATGCCGTGCAGAAGTTACAAGCAACCGCAACGCCTGAGCCCGCGCTTGATCCGCCTGTGGGGGCAGAGATATTGTAAGGATTAAGCACCTGGCCGCCCCTTGAGCTATAACCGGAAGGCATTCCATCCGTCATGAAATTTGCGAATTCGGTCATATTCACTTTTCCCAGAATAATTGCACCCGCTTCACGCAGCTTCTTAACGAGAAATGCATCTTCTCCCGCGTAGGAGTCAGCTAAGGCGAGTGAGCCTGCGCTCGTATGCATGTTATCGCCGGTATTGATATTATCCTTGAGCATTATAGGGATCCCGTGCAGCGGTCCCCGAGTCCCTTGGATGCCGCGCTCCACATCAAGCGCTTCTGCAATAAAGAGCGCATCCGGGTTGATTTCCAATACCGAATTAATGGTAAGCCCGTTCTTGTCATGACTGACAATCCGTTCAAGATAAGCGAGCACTAACCCTCTGGATGTGATTTCTCCTGATTCCAATGCTGCCTGAATATCTGCAATGGTGGCTTCGACAATTTCAAAGCTCATAGGGCTCACTCTACTTTCTCTATTAAGATCATTCTTGCTATTAGTTTATCATTTATTACTAAAGGATCGTGACAGACAAAATAAAAAAACTGAACCGCTCACCATGACGTGAGAGGTTCAGTTCTTCACCATACCCTATAAGCTAGGACCAATACGGTTGATGCTGAATTCCTGATGCCCCAGAAGCTCCGCCTTCGTCCATTTGCCTTCGGCGACCTCGGTAATCTCCTGCCAGATCCGCTCTCCGGCTTGGCTCAAGCTCAGTGTTCCAGTCAGCATGTCACTAACATCGACATCCATGTTATCTTCCATCAACTCGAACGTCCGTTTATTTCCCGTTATCTTGATTACTGGCACGACGGCAGCCCCAGTCGGTGTTCCCCGGCCGGTTGTGAAGCACACGATATGCGCGCCCCCCGCCGCCATTCCAGACACGCATTCAATATCATTGCCGGGAGAATCCATGAAGTACAAGCCATGCTCCGGTATTCTCTCCGCATACTCAATTATGGCGTCAATGGGAGCCGTACCGCATTTGCTAATACAGCCTAAGGATTTCTCTTCGATGGTGGACAACCCTCCGGCAATATTGCCAGGACTCGGATTACCGCCTCTCATGTCTGCGCCCATCCGCTCTACTTCCTTCTCAAAACGGTTGACGATGGCATATAATTTGGTCGAAACCTCTTCGTCCACGCAGCGCTTGGCAAGCACATGCTCAGCCCCGATGATCTCGGTCGTTTCGCCGATAATTACAGTCCCGCCTTCGCCGATTAGCGAGTCAGCTGCCTGACCCAGCGCCGGGTTGGAGGACAGACCGGAGGTCGCATCGGAACCCCCGCATTTAACCGCTACTTTCAGCTTGCTAAGCGGAACAGTCACTTTGGCCTGCTGATCCAGTTCAGCCTTCATGCGTCTGGCGAGCTCGACCCCGTACTGGATTGCTTTTACCGACCCGCCGGCGGATTGGATGTCAAACACCTCAACCGGTTTACCGGTCTTTCGTATCGTTTCGGCAAGCGCAGCAGGATCAACGACCTCGCAGCCTAAGCTAACGATAATAACTGCGCCTACATTCGGATTCATCCCTGTACCCGCCAATACGTCAAATGTGCGATCCTTATCGGATCCGATTTGACTGCATCCATGCTGATGCGGAATAGAGATCGTGTCCGGAACCATCTGCATCATACGATTGCATACTTGTTTGGCGCAAATAACAGTCGGGATAATGAGCAAATGATTGCGGATACCAATATCTCCATTCGGTCTTTCATACGCTGCGATCGTTCTCATGCACTATTCTCCTTGATGAAGTTGTCGCCTCGTCCTCGTATACCTTCAATATTATGCACATGCACATGGCGGCCCGCCTCAATGGACTGACTCGCCCGGCCAATGACTTCCCCGTACTTCCTTACGTCTTGCCCTTCATCGATACTTACAATTGCGAGCTTATGGCCGAATGGCACAGCATCGAGAAGGATTAAACTTGTCAGCACATTGCCCAGATGATAATGAACGGTGTCACCTGCCTGCATGTCGCGCAGTAAAGTAGCCACATGATCCCGGTCATCCATAACTAAAGCGTCTGCACCATTTCGAAATTCATGAGACATATCCCGCTAACCGCCTTTATTGAATTGTTAGAACGTGCTGGCAGGCGTCGTCGATGAACACCAGCGTGTGTTGAAGAGCTCTCTCATCAGCACATCGTTAGCTTCCTTCGTTCCCATGTAACGGAGCGCTTCCAAAGCATGGCCCCGCACATAGCGGTTCTCATCCGTAAGAGCCGTTTCCAAGTAAGGAATTGCCGGAGCTGCCGCTTCGCCGATACGCGTTAAGGAAAGTGCAGCCATGAAACGAACCTGTGTATCCTCATCCTGCAGTCCTTTGATCAGTGCTGCGACAACGTCTTGAACCGGCTCTTTAATCATTCCGAGCACATCTACGACGGTACGGCGCACCCTGACAGAAGGCTGATCAAGGAGTGCACGAAGCTTAGGAAGTGCTGCCGCAGCCAATTCTCTAAGCTCACCAAGTGCGAACACAGCAAGGTTAACTGTTTCTTCGCGGGAATCATCGAGTGCGTAAATTAAACCGTCCACTGCTCCGGCACCGGCAGCCGACAATCCGTATGCAGCTGAGCGGGACACCTTAACATCCTCATGATGGAGCCCTTTGAACAGGGCATCTGTCCCGCCGTTTCCTCTGGCTGCCAGCTCATATGCCGCAGCTAGAGCCGAAGGTTCATCACTGCCTGTCAGCCTGTTGCTCAGCTCGGCGATTGCCGCTGAATCGTCGGCTTTCGTGCCTGCCAGACTGCCAATATCACCAGAAAGCCAGTTCCACACTTCTTCTCCAATAATGGTAGGCTCCACAACTCCGGCTTCCAGTGGAACTGCTGACCATGAACGTTCTTGGTTGTCCCATGACGGGGCAGTCGGTGCCGCTGTACGCATGAACTCAAATTTCAGCATGAAGCGCGGCGTACCAAGCACATTTGGTGTAGAACGATGCCAGATGTCATAATGGATCAGAGCAAAGGTTCCCGCTTCCCCATTTGCTGTTGCCTCTTCTTCCATCTCATCGGAAGCAAAGGTGCGGCTTTCGCTGTACTGCGTTCCAGGCATAACGCCAGTCGGTCCAAGCTCAACTGGAGTATCCTGCGGGAAATACATAATCATCGCCCACCATGGATGGTGATTGCGCAATCTACTGTAGCCCCAGTAGCTGTCTTTATGCCAGCCGCCTGGTTTAGGGATGGAGTTGTAATGCCCGTGGCGGTGAGTATGAAGCAAATAATCCGATCCGAGCACGCTTGTTAATGCACCCGTAATCACAGGATGCTCGAATACACGCTGCATGTCCCGAATGCGCGGCAAAATATTATTGCCTGGATTCCCTTCTTTTTCATAGATTTCGTTGAGCTGGTTTACGAGGCCGGCATGAAACTCCTTCGAAAAATCAGTTTTGAGAATCAGGTATCCATTCGTAATAAAAGATTTCATTTGCTGATCGTTAAGCAATAGTGGTTGAGTAGTAGCCATTCTTTATCTGCCTCCTGTTGGTTGTTGATTCCTCTCGATTATAAAACGAAGCAGCAGCGCTTCCTATGGCTAAGATTAAGGAAGGAGGGTATAAAATTAAGGATTTCTTGTACCGGCTAAATGCTTTATGATAGAAGGGCATCCATTCTTATCTGTAATGAACCAAGTCAAAGGAGTGCAGTCGCCTGAAACTTAAATACGAAGACCAAGCATTATCCGACCTGCTCCAGACGCTGCAGATTAATGTTCTATTCGCCCATAAGACGCAGTGTACGATGGAGTGGAGAGATCTCGACTATACCCCGGAGTTTAACAAGCTGTATTATATATGCGAAGGTGAAGGCTGGTTAAAAATCGGGGACGAGGAATTTTATCCGAAGCCAGGCCAGCTGTGCTTGCTGCCCGCTTATACACAGCAATCCTACTCCTATATCAACGAGCGGCCTTTTCTAAAATATTGGTGTCATTTCACAGCTACGATCGGACCTTTTGATTTATTTCAATGGATCGGCGTGCCGTTCTGTATCGATATACAGGATAAGGAAGAGATGACCCGGTTATTCAAGCAGCTTGCAGCGTTGTATGATAATAATTCCGTCATTTCACGCATTCGCGAGAAAGCGATTATCTTAGAAATCATCTCGCTGTATCTGGAGCAGGTGCCGCTTCGCATTTTGCAGCACCGTTCCGAAGACATGAAGCGGATAACGTTCATTCAGGAGTATATCGAGAGCCACCTCAGCACCGGCCTCAAGATTGAGGATATGGCCAAAGCGTCCCACCTGCATCCGAATTATTTTATCGCTTATTTCAAAAAGCATTTCGGTGTCTCACCTTTGAAATATGTCAGTAGGAAGCGTGCGGATAAAGCGAAGATTCTGCTTACCACGACAGCCTTGAGTGTAAAGGAAATCGCGGATCAGACCGGCTTTGTCGAAACGAATCATTTCGCCAAATTCTTCCGTAAGGAGACTGGACACAGCCCGTCGGAATTCCGTTCTATTTTCTCGTAAATGCATGATTATTGAAGAGACCCTCTCCCGTCTTGATGACCGGGAAAGGGTCTCTTGTCATTCAGGGAGGACTGCCTCCTTTGTTGACGCAGCTCGAAATCTTCTCTTGGACACGTTATAATAAATCAAAAACGGCAGCGAAAAGGAGCACAAGATGAGAAAAAATCGTCTGGGCCACTCCGAATTAGAAGTGAGTGAAATGGGTCTTGGCTGTATGTCCTTAGGGACTGATGAAGCAAAAGCCATTTCCATCGTTCATGAGGCTTTGGAGCAGGGAATTAATTTTTTGGATACCGCCGATCTGTATGATGCAGGCCGCAATGAAGAAATTGTCGGCAAGGCCGTACGTCATCGCCGAAAGGACGTCATACTGGCTACGAAAGTGGGCAACCGCAGGAGACCGGGTCAAGAAGGCTGGACTTGGGACCCCTCCAAATCCTACATTAAGGCAGCTGTCAAGGATAGCTTGAGAAGGCTGCAGACGGACTATATCGACCTGTATCAGCTGCACGGGGGCACGATCGAGGATCCGATAGACGAAACGATTGAGGCGTTTGAAGAACTCAAACAAGACGGTCTGATCCGCTATTATGGAATATCTTCCATTCGCCCGAATGTAATCCGTGAATACGTGAACCTCTCCGGCATTGTGAGTGTGATGAGCCCATACAGCATACTCGACAGACGGCCTGAGGAAGAACTCCTTCCGCTTCTTGCAGAGCGCGGAATCAGCCTTATTGCAAGAGGGCCGCTTGCAGGCGGCCTGCTGACAGAGAAAGGCGCCGGCAAGGCAGGGAAGAATTATCTGGATTACAGCAAGGAGGAATTGTTAGAGCTGCTTGAACGGCTTAAAGAGCAGACCGGCGAATCCCGAACCCTAACGCAAGCAGCGCTTCAATATCCGCTTGCTGATCCAACTGTAGCCGTCATAATTCCAGGAGCAAGCAGCATAGAGCAGTTAAGGCAGAATGTCTCAGCAGCCGCTAACACACCCCTCTCATTGAAGGAGCGAGAAGCAATCCGGGGTGTAAGCAGAGCCCATTCCTACACGCTTCACCTTTAATGACGGCAATAAGTTACCTGCGCCCAACAGCCACAAAACGTTGGTGGTTTCTCTTCGTTCTTCTCACCAGACCAAAGTAAGCCAGAAGAGCCAAAGAGCTTGTCGTAAAGATGATCACTCCCATTGGGACGGCTGTATGTTCACCTGCTATCCCGACCAGCGGAGAAACGACTGCACCCAGTATGAACGGTATGACTCCAAGCAGAGCGGAAGCACTGCCCGCAATATGATTCTGAGTTTCCATGGCCAATGAAAAAGAAGATGTTGCCGTAATTCCAATCGAGGCAACAAACAGAAAAAGCAGAAAAACAAGTCCTGGCAACGGGCCTTTAAAGAGAACCCATAATAGCGCCCCGCCGCTGGAAATGCCGGCTAACAGCAAACCGATAATAAGAAACCGCCGCTCGGTAACAATATGGACATAACGACCGACAATCTGCGAGCCGATTATCAGGCTGATGCCGTTTGTTCCAAACAAAATAGCGAAAGTTTGAGGAGATACGCCGTAAATATTCTGATAGATGAACGGAGTTCCGGATACGTATGCGAATACGCCTCCGATCATTAAGCCTTGTGCGAGCGCATATCCCATAAATTGGCGGTCATTAAGCAAGGAACCGAAATTCCGCAGCAGCTGGGGTAAATTATTGGGCGTACGGTTCTCTATCGGCAGCGTCTCTTCCAATCTCCATGTCGCTAAGACCGCTAAGAGAATTCCAATCGCACCTAAAACCACAAAAACTCCGACCCATGTGGTAAAGGAAATGATGCCGCCTCCAGCCACAGGTGCGAGCAGAGGGACCGCATTGTTCACGAGCATCAGCAGGGAGAAAAACTTGGTTAGTTCATGGCCGCTGAACACATCACGAACGATGGCCCTTGAAATGACGATTCCGGCGGCTGCCGCGAACCCTTGTATAAACCTTGCCACGATAAAGAAAGCAATATTGGGTGCAATTGCACAGATGAATGAAGCCGTTAAATACAGAACTAGCGCGATAATCAAAGGTTTACGTCTGCCATGGACATCACTTAATACACCCATTATGATTTGACCAAAAGCCAATCCCAGTAAGCAAGCAGTCAGACTGAGCTGTACGAGGGAAGCTTTCGTCCCGAACGCTCCTGCGATCTCAGGGAAAGAAGGCAGGTACATATCAATAGTAAGAGGCCCAAGAGCAGAAAAAGCACCTAACAGCAGCGCAAATCTTAAATGATTATGAATTGTTTTATTACCCATCGTTTCCTACTTCTCCTATCCGATTCTCTGTTTATTTTTAAGTATACTCGAATAGAGGGTTCAGCCGTTAGCACTAAATGGCTTCGCTCCCCATCCTTATTCCGGTATTTCGATCAAACTCATGACTTTCTGCAGAGGCATAAACCGGATAATCCCATCATCCCAATAACAAAAAGCCGCGTAATTCGCGACCTCTAATGGAACCTCATATTAGAATTCCGAATCGTATAGGCGGCATTTTCCCATTACTCTCGGCGGTATTTCTTCTTGTCCGCCTCGTTGATTTCCCGAACGACTCGGCAAGGATTGCCCACAGCAATCACTCCGGAAGGAATATCCTTAGTAACTATACTCCCCGCTCCGATGACCGTACCGTCCCCGATCGTCACTCCGGGCAGAACGGTCACACCTCCGCCGATCCAGACATGTTGTCGCCAATTTCGATGTTATAGCCGTAATCGCAAACAAAAGGCTGTTCGATCAAAAATCTATCCGTTGTTTTTCCCAGCAGATTCTTAATAATGGCTGTCCGCTCCTCCATTCTCCTAGGGTGGGTCTGGTTGTATTCATAACAGAGCCCTTTGGCATAGATGCGTTCTTCGATCAGCGCCTTGTCATAATTTGCATCATAGAGCAGACCTTTTGACGCTTTTTCTTTTTCAGTCATCGTTAATCTCCTTTTCATATGCTGCTGCGAGGCGTCTCTCGTATTGGCATAAGATCAATAAAGCTTCCATTCCTTCCAAGCGGTCTGATACAAGGTCAGATCCTCCGGGTGGTGTAATAAGCAGGTTGCTATGCGAAAATATAACGCCATAATCATATCCTCGATTAATTCATGTGTCTGTATGGGTTCATTGCCGAGCTGTTCGGCCGCGTTTACTAATATCGGCAGGTGCAGCCCATCCGGCGAAGAGCAAAATGCATATAAAACATCGTATAGCCGGCGGCCTAATTTAGGAAGCGGATCTATAATCCCGTACAGCTTTCCTTCCTCAAACAAAAAATTATGAACGCCGAAATCTCCATGCAGCACATAGAGATCTGCCCGCAAAATCCGCTTTTGCCGGCGCAGATGAATGTCCTTTACCAGAGCATGATCCGCTGCGTCGAGGTGAGATCCAATGATTGATTCCGAGTAAAGAATATCCTCCGTAACGCGCTTTGGATCCTCCACCCATTCATATTCATCCAATGATTCAGCCTGTACGTAGAACTGAAGCATGAGCTTTGTCAGATCGGACATCAGTTCCTGCTTCCGGGTTCGATTATAATTCGTTTCTCCAGGAATAAAATCATACACAAAATATCGGTATTCTGGATCAACATATCTGACGGATGGTAACGACGGTATTTCTTTATAAATTTGAAAAAAACGTGTCTCAGCAGCAATTCGCTGCGGTTCATTCGATTTAACCACATACATCTTCGGCGAATTCAAGGTGCCAATTACCCCAACCTTACTATGCGTACCCCCTTTCAATTCGCTCCAATGGCAAATCGACTCCGGGATAATTCGATTTTGTATTAATTCATTGATGATTGGATTCGACATATTAAATCCACCCCTAAGGTATCTGTCATCCCATTAGTTTACACGAATCATTATCTTAGCGCGAAGAAGGAAGGATAAATCCAGCTCCATGGCTTAAATCCGTCCCCTTCTTCCATTCCTGAGCAATAATCTCTTGAAGCTTCGTCTCTCTTGGAGCTGTATTTGCGTCATCCGGTCTCCCGCCGAAGACCCGTTCGAAGAGCTGACGATCGCTGCCCTCTGCGGGAAGAAGTTGAAATCGTTGATTAAATTGAAGAATATTGGATGCGGGCGGTAAAAAATTGCGAAATGAAGGAGTCAGCAGCCAGGAAGAGCATACATAACCTGAATAAAGCCGATCCGGGAATAAAGAGCTGAAGAACTGTGCAGCGTCCTTCAACGATTGCCCGCAGCGTTCCGGAGTAAGCGGCTCCCCTTCTTGAATATGCAAATCCAGCACCAAGCTGGACGGATTTAATACCATCTCCCATTCCCCGGAAAGCGAATATAAGTCGGTCTCTTCCCCATCGCAGGAGCGGATCATCAACTCTCCGCTTCGGTTATGACGATATACAATAAAAGGCTGATCCCAATGCTTGGGCATATATTGCAATCTGCCGATTTTGAAAAGCTTGCACCGGATATGATTCAAAATCCATGAGGTTTCGTCTAACCCCCAAACTCCATATTGCCGTTCATATTTCTCCATCCAAACCCGTACGTCACTTAGCGTGTCCGCTAAAACAATCTCCGAAATACCCTTATTCGAATAAAATGCCTGCATCTGCGGGATACCAGATAGAATGACAACAACCGCGAGCATCCCCGAACTTATCCCGCACGCAGCGGCGGCTTCGTCAATGATTGATTTTGCCTCTTGTTCGTTGTAATGCTCGGTTTGAATGATCTTCTCATGACAATCCATTACCTGCGCCAGCAGAGCGGAATCTTCCTTGATGGCTTGGATCGTTGTCAGATATGCATCAACGGCCCCTTCAGGCAGATGGAGCAGATTGTTCATTTCATAGATATAACCATCTTCCAAATAAACGGTATCCTTATGGTTCATCCACATTCATCCTCACCTTCTTGGGTGCTGCAATCACTCTTCTCAAAGACCAGCGTCCCGAACCGTTCAGGTACATGAAAATTGACCGCTCCCGTAGGGCACCATGCAGAGTAGTGGCGCTCTCCCGCTGCATCGTCATCGATTCGGAATAAGTTCCAGCGCCAGGAAGTTCCGTTCACAGGCAGCTGTTTGAAAATGCGCAGCGGTAATCGCAGCTCGTAAACGCGTGCGCCATCCGGTTCGACGCAAACTTTGGTCTGAAGTCCCTCAGCATGCCAATCCATATCCGCGGTTATACCCCCGCCGGCATCCCTGTCGATCAACGCATCGAAAACGACATTCCTCGGACTGACTTCGATCTCATAATAAATTTGTCCGGTTCCTGCTTCATCAATGAAGACTTCAACGACATCCTCCAGATAGAGCGGATCATCATGACATTCCATGGTCGCAACGACATGATCATCCTCACATTCGAAACGTATGTATAAAGAATCTTTCGTCCAGCAAGCCCGCACTCTCGTTGCGAGGCGCGGAGTCTTGCCCGAGGTTACGTCGCGAAGTGAAACCTCATCCATCTGCTTCCAGGGAATTCCCAGCCTAACCTCATTTACATATCGACAAGTATATTGCATTCCCCTGGTCCCTCCAATAACAAAATTAAACCTCATTCCTGCTCCTCAAAAAATAAGAAAAACTCCCTCTGTTGAGGGAGAAAGCAGCGCCACATGTCTTGCTTTTGTGCCAGCATGATATGAAATCTATGCGTTACTCTTTCACAGCTACCCACTCGCCCTGCTGGTCGGCCGATTCAATCTCGGCCTCGACGATTTGAATGGTTCCCATCGTGCTTGCCGGAGCTGCGATCGTGACTGGTTCATGGTTCAGAAGGGCTTGGACAAAATATTTCAGTTCGAAATAATAGCCTAGATCCTCGGATAACTCCGGCGTGAAGCCCTCCCCGTCATTCGGGTTGATTTGCAGCTTCCCGCCTTGGAATACAGCATTGCCCTGCTCGAAATTAACCCGGTACAGCATTTCAAAACCATAATCTCCCTGCAGCGTCCAATCCGCTTGGGCATTAAGTACTTTGCCATCCTCATACCGGTAATTCGCAGACAGCATATCGTAGCCGCCTCCGGCGATAACATTACGGGCAAGGCATGAAACGGCTTTCGGCTTGCCGAACAGCCAATGGATCATGTCAACGTCATGCACATGCATGTCAAGCAATGCTCCGCCGCTCTTGTCCTTCTGAAGCAGCCATTCGCCCCAATTCGGTGTACTGCCGCCCCGATAGAAGTATCCGTTGGTCACTTGACCGTACGTTCCGCTGTCTACCAAGCGCTTCAAATACTCGTAAGCCGGCCAGAACCTCAGGCATTGTCCAATCATCAACTGCTTGCCCTGTTCTTCT
Source organism: Paenibacillus solisilvae (assembly GCF_042656405.1). Taxonomy (NCBI): domain Bacteria; kingdom Bacillati; phylum Bacillota; class Bacilli; order Caryophanales; family Paenibacillaceae; genus Paenibacillus; species Paenibacillus solisilvae. The sequence goes on from NZ_JBHSOW010000092.1 coordinate 173,347, forward strand.
GCCGCCTGCAGCATTTCTAGGCATTCCTCAGCATGAAGCGCCATCGGCTTCTCGCATAGAACATGCAATCCGTGCTTGAGGCATTGAACCGAAACAGACTTATGCAGATAAGTTGGAAGTGTAAGATCTACAGCATCAAGCTGCTCTTTCTCCAGCATTTCGGTAATACTCGTATATTTATGATAGCGGTCAAAGTCCAGTCCATTCGAGCCGGTATCGATATTTCCTCCAGCTGCACGTCCTTCAAGCTTCTCGATATCCACATCACAGATGGCGACGACCTTAATCGGCAGTCCTTCCTCCTCAAGCCTGGCATAATTCTCCAAATGCGTCCTTCCCATGAATCCAACCCCGACAAGCGCAATTCTTAGCATGATTATGAAGACCTCCCTAATATAGCATCCATTGATCCTGATGTATTCAAGATGATCTGCTTGGCATGGTGCTTGTAAGGTGGAATCATCTCTGCAATCACATAATCTTCATACCCGACGTCACGCAGCGCCTTCACGACTTCCGGATAATTGACATCGCCAGCCAGAAGATCAACAAACCCGTGCAGACCGCCCGCGTCCCTGCGGTAATCCTTGAAATGCACCTTCTTAATTCGTTTATTCAAAATCCGGATCCAATGCTCCGGATAACCCGAGAACAGCACATTGCCCACATCAAAGTATGAGCCTACATAAGGGGAATTGATTTTATCGATAAAATCACGCAGCTCCAGCGGAGAAAGCAGAAACTTGTTCCATACATTCTCAATTCCGATGGCCACTTTTACCGCCTCAGCTTCTTCAGCCAGCTGAGCAAAGGCTTCAAGCGCGTAATCATAGGCCTGATCATAGGGGACAATTTCAGAATCCGGTATAAAATCAACGCCCACAGCTCCGGGAACGACCAGAATCGTATCGACGCCAAGAATGGCCGCGCTCTCCAGCTGCTTCTTCACGATATCCTTTGCCTTCGCACGGATACTGGCTTGATTGCTCGTCAAGGCGTAAGTCCAATACAGCCCGCTTGCCAAGCTGGTCAATGCAATTCCGGCATCCTCAGCTTGTGCTTTATAGCCCAGCAGCTCCTGCTCCTTGCTCTCTAGGCTTAATTCACCCGTCTCGTTCAAAGCCAGCTCAATACCGTCGAAACCGGCTTCTTTAGCGAGCGTGATACTCGATTGCACCGTACTGCCGCTCGGGAACGACCAAATGTTGATTCCTTTTTTCATTCTTCTCATCCTCCGTTCTATGCCTATTATAAAACGGCATCTGCCTTTCGCCTTTATCCAAAAAGCCGGATTATTTGCACGAAGAGAGTAAGAATTTATGATAAAATGAGGATCACAATGACAAACTTGGAAGGGCGGTCAGGATGGATTTTCCAAGAACGGTACTGCAGCAATTTTTCTCCATCACGAAGCTCATTTCTTTCCATTATTTCGAGTATGCGCGCGGCTATATTTTCGAAGGTGAGCAGCATGATTTTTGGGAGTTTCTTTATGTGGACAAGGGTGAGGTTGAAGTAAGGGCCGATGACATCACACATACGTTGAAGCAGGGAGATATTATCTTCCACAAGCCGAATGAATTCCATACCGTTTGCGTTAAGCAGCACCATAAGCCGCCCAATCTGATTGTCATGTCCTTCGAATGCCAATCCGGCGCGATGGCAAAATTCGAGAACCAGGCTCTGCGTCTGGGCGACCGGGAGCGCAATCTTCTGTCAATGATCGTTCAGGAAGGATTCCAGGCATTCCTGCCGCCTTTTGACAGCCCTTCCTTTCATGTATTGGAGCGCAATCCCGCTGCACCGTTTGGAAGCGAGCAGGTCATTCGTTCGTATCTGGAAATCCTGTTCATCACCATTGTCCGGAACGGGCAGCAGATGCCGCTTTCGACTAACAAGGATAACAAAAAGCTGTCTCCCCTGCACAAAGAATCAGCCGAGCAGCAAATCGTTCAGCAGCTTATCGATTACATGAATGCGAATGTATCCCGGTCGCTCAGCCATGAACAGCTGTGCCAAACCTTCCATATTGGCAAAAGCCGACTAAAGGAGCTTTTTCAAGCGCAGATGGGTACCGGAGTATTGGAATATTTCAAATCCCTCAAGATTGAACAGGCTAAGACGCTCATTCGGGAGCAGCTGTATAATTTTACCGAGGTCGCAAATTTGCTGGGCTATGGAAGCATTCATTATTTCTCGCGGGATTTTAAGAAATCAACCGGCATGTCGCCCACGGACTATGCCAAATCGGTGATGGCGCGGTCGGTTGACCGATTGCCTTGAAAAAATGATATGATAGACCTGACTATGAGGAAAGGCGGAGAACACCTATGGCATATGAATTTATTATCGAACCCCCAACATATAATGCTTTTGAGGACGAGGCGGCACAGATTGGCAAGTGCAAGGAGTGGAATCTGCTGTCGGAGAAAGCATCCAAAACCAAAGCATTCTACTACAAAAGTAATGGTCAAAATTTCCCCTGCAGCATTGTCGGTTATGTCGATCAATTGACCGCTGTCATTGAATTCGATAATAAACAGAGGCACTGCATACATCCGTCCTATTTGAAGGAGATGCAGGCATCCAACTACGGTCAGAAGCTTGCAGCAGCAGCGGATGACTCACCTGCCGAGCCGGATGATACTGCTGCTCTGGAAGCTCAGAGCGGAGGATCTGCGTCGTCTGCTGAGGAAGCCAAAGTACCGGAGAAGAAGGCCGAAGAGCCTGCAGTGGACAAGCTTAAGGCTGAAGAATCCAAGGAGGGCGAACCTAAGGCTGAAGAGCAGCCGAAGACGAAGCCGGCAAAGAAAGAAAAGGCACCGAAGCTCCAGCTTCCGGAGGAAAAGGTGAAATTCACCGCTACCGTGAAGGAGTTCACGACGGTACCGAACCATTTTGCCGATCAGGATGATGAAGTGGTTATCTACGAAACCGTTGCACTGGTTGATCAGGAAGCAGAAGTTGGAACAGCCTGGTCCAGCCACAGTGCGACACTGAAGAAATTCGAGCTGGAAGTAGGAGACGTCATCAGCTTTGAAGGCAAAATCGTAGCGAAGAAGCTGACCAAGCATCCCATACCTTATAAAATCAACAACCCGGGCAAATTACAGAAATTATAGTGTCATGACCTAAAGGGACTATGCGGCTGCATAGTCCTTTTTGTATTCATTCCCCTGATGCACAATCAGACTTCATCATCACAGGTTCATGCTCGGATTCGTATTTATCAATTAAGCTGCGGCCTAACTCGGTCGTCCACATCCGGTATACCCCATCATTCATTTCCGCCGCCCGATCCCAGAGCTCTGGCTGATGCAGCAGGCTGAGCGCCTGCTCGATTGTCAAGTGCTCGGTACGAACGGCATCGTCCCAGCGATGATAATGGATCAGAACAATCTTGAGCAATTCCCTCTGAAGGAGCTTTTCCAGCTTCTCTGTAGCCATTTGGTAGATCTGATGGATTCTATAGGACGAATTCTGCCTCGCAATATCGTAGATTAACTGAAAAAATGGCTCTTCAGCCTCTGCTGCATTCAATAGAATCATATATTCAATATGGTCTTGTATGGAAAAGTCCGCTTGGGTCATATTTGTACCAGCCCCTATCCTTGTTTATGATCCTCCAACGACTACCTCTATTTACATATTTTGGATTTTATAGGTAGCTATTTCAGGCTGAGAATGATTTAAATGATCTTGAATTGGATACAACTGAAGCTGAATGAACAGAGCGGATTCGCCAGAACCAGGAGGGAATAGTTCGTTGAAGACTGCAGGGAAAGTAATGCTTGGTTTCATCGTGTTATATATCGGATTTGCTGCCGTGTTCTACTCTATTATTCAAATCCAAAAGTGGAAGGTCCGCCATCATGCGAACCAATATTTCTCGAAGCTAGTTGCGAATTCTCCCTCAACGGAGAGCGAGCAGCTCGTCTCTTTCCATCGGATCCGGGCAGAGTATGACGATGGCTGCGTATGCTTGGGTCACGTGCAATTAACGTATCGCGATCATGGACAACTGGTGAGTTATCCCGCTGTGTTCACCTTAAATAACCGATTCGAGGTGAAGGAGGTTACACGCTTACGCTAAAATCAAGTGCGGTTCGATAGCTTATAAACTTCCAGCAGATTCGCTTTTTCCTTCGTGTTTTCATGATAAAATAACCCGTCTTTAATGTGGTCGATGAATAGAATGCCATTCAAATGGTCGACCTCATGCTGGATACAGCGGGCAAGGAACCCCTCGCCTTCAATTACGGCCTCTTCCCCGGACCTTGTTAAAGTCTTCACCTTTACCGCCTGCGCTCTCTTCACAATTCCAGCATAACCGGGATACGACAGACAAGCCTCAGGTCCAATCTGTTCCCCGCTTGCATAGGTAATCTCCGGATTAATGAGCTCCATCAGGCCCTCGCCGCAATCCATGACGATCACTCTTCTTAGAATACCAACCTGCGGAGCAGCTAATCCAGCCCTCCCCTCCGATGCATGCAGGGTTGCTGCCATTTCATCGAGCAGCTTGATGATTTTTGGAGTGATCCCTTCAACCGGCTTAGCGCGTTTACGAAGAATGGGCTCTCCAAATGGCAGTATCGCTTTCACATTCGCTGCCATCTTTATGCCTCTTTCGCATGAGCAGATGGAGTATGGACCCACAAATCATTGGGCTTACAGGCTAAAGCCGTGCATAATGCATCAAGAGTATCCGCCTTCATCTGCTTCGGGTTACCCGATAATAAAGCGCTGATGGATGGCGCTGACAAGCTGTAATCTGCTTTCTCCTTCAATATGCGTGCCAATGCGGCTCCCGACCAAATTCCTCTGCTTGCCATAACTTGCCTTAACATCCATTCAAGCATAATGGTGGACACCTCTTCTCTCATTAGTTAATAGCTAAATAAATTAGGTATTGCCTAATGTTATTTTATTATCATCGGCTTTATTTTTCAAGCGTAATTACTGAGTCTCAACAAATTCCCTTTCCCAAACTATAGAGCAAGCTGGATAGGCCAACCAGAACTGCCCTGGTTGGCCTGATAGCACGAAAAGAGGCGCAAGCGCGCCTCTCCCGGAACATTGATAATTGTACATGCATGAGGAAGTCCATTGTGATCAGATTTCCTGATCCGTAATAACACACCAGATTTAGAATTGTCCGAAAGGCGAACCGTATCCGCCGGCAACGGCCATCAGCTTTTCCTGTTCTTCC